>CAIYOY010000116.1 GCA_903927905.1 uncultured Verrucomicrobiales bacterium
ATATTGCAATCAAACCCGGCGCGCACGGAGTGACGCGCCCTACCACTCAAACTGTACCATTACCCAAAAACATCCTCAGAAAAAAAATGACAACTGCGGCAAATCTCTCTAACGTTGCCATCGCATTATGCCCAGGCGAACCGATATCCATTCGGTATTAATTATTGGCGCTGGCCCGATCATCATCGGGCAGGCGTGTGAATTTGATTACTCAGTCACCCAGGCCTGCAAAGCTCTCCGCGAGGAAGGCTATCGCATCGTCCTGGTCAATTCCAACCCGGCCACCATCATGACCGACCCGGAATTCGCCGACCGCACTTACATCGAGCCGATCACCCCCGAGTGCGTGGAAAAAATCATCGTGCGCGAAGTTGAAGAAATGAAACGGATGGGCGCGAAAGGCAAACTCGTTCTGCTCCCCACCCTTGGCGGCCAGACCGCGCTCAACACCGCGATGGCCCTGACCAAACGCGGCACCTTGGAAAAATACGGCGTGGAAATGATCGGCGCCAAAGCCGATGCCATCGAGCGCGGCGAAGACCGACAGATTTTTAAAGACTTGATGTTGTCCATCGGACTGGATGTGCCGATCAGCGGCACGGCGCATAATCTCGACGAAGCCCGCGCGGTGGCAGAAAAGATCGGACGTTTGCCGTTGATCATCCGTCCCGCCTACACGCTCGGCGGCACCGGCGGCGGCATCGCGTATAATCGCGATGAATTTGAAGTGATGGCCAAGCGCGGCATTGAGTTGTCGCCTGTTTCCGAAATTCTCGTCGAAGAATCGCTCCTCGGTTGGAAGGAATACGAAATGGAAGTGATGCGGGATAAAGCGGATAATTGCGTCATCATCTGCTCCATCGAAAATTTTGACCCGATGGGTGTCCACACCGGCGATTCCATCACCGTGGCACCGATCCAGACTTTGACGGACAAGGAATATCAGATCATGCGCGACGCGAGTTTCGCGGTGATCCGAGCGGTCGGTGTCGAGACCGGAGGCTCCAACATCCAATTCGGCGTCAGCCCGGATAATGGCCGGATGGTGATCATTGAAATGAACCCGCGCGTGTCGCGTTCCTCCGCGCTCGCCTCCAAAGCCACCGGTTTTCCCATTGCGAAAATCGCGGCGAAACTGGCGGTTGGTTATCTGCTCGACGAAATCAAAAACGACATCACCCGCGAAACCCCGGCCAGTTTCGAGCCGACGATTGATTACGTGGTGACGAAAATCCCGCGTTTTGCGTTCGAGAAATTTCCGCAAGCCGACCCGACGTTAAACACGCAGATGAAATCGGTGGGCGAAGCGATGGCGATCGGGCGCACATTCAAGGAGAGCCTGCAAAAATGTCTGCGCTCCCTGGAAATCGGCCGCAGCGGCCTGGGCGGCGACGGCAAACCCTGGCGCATCGGCGCGGATGTTTACGAAGACCGAGGCCAACCGCTCCCCCGCGAATTGATCACACAGAAGTTAAGCTCTCCCAATGCCGAGCGCATCTTCTTCATCCGCCACGCGATGCGCGCCGGATTCAGTGTGGAAGAGATTTTTAATCTGACGAAGATTGACCGGTGGTTTTTGGTGCAGATTAAGGAAATTGTGGATTTTGAGGAAGAGTTGGCGGCGGTGAAGAATTAGTGATGACGGGTTTGATCTTGAGGTCACAAATTGTGACCTCAAGAGGGAGACGCAATCTGGGACGACTTTTGTTTAAGGTGGTCACAAACTGTGACCACCTTGAATATTGAGATGCCAGATTGGCATCTCAAACGGGCAATAAAATGGTACTGCCCATTTGAGATCACAAATTGCGATCTCAAAGGTGGTCGCAATTTGGGACCACCTCTGATGGAAGGAATACGATGAATAAAACCAACAATCTGATTCCGATGGAAAGAATCGAACGTGCTATTCTCTTCCTGCGGGGTGAAAAAGTCATGCTCGATTCGGACTTGGCTGACATTTATGGTGTCGAGACCAAGGTTTTAAATCAGGCTGTTAAACGAAATATCAACCGCTTCCCGACGGATTTCATGTTCCAATTGACCCAAACCGAGAAACTTGAGGTGGTCACAAATTGTGACCACCTCACAAAGCTAAAATTTTCGCCGCATCTTCCATACGCCTTCACCGAACACGGCGCATTGATGCTGGCCAACGTGATAAACAGCGCACGGGCGGCCCAAACCAGTGTCCTAGTCGTTCGCGCGTTTGTGCGGCTGCGGCAAATGTTGGCGTCAAATGCTGATCTGGCTCATAAATTGGCTGCGATGGAGAAAAATTACGACAAACAGTTCAAGGTTGTCTTCGACGCCCTGCGTGAGTTAATGTCTCCAGCAACCAAACCAAAACGCGAAATCGGTTTCCATACCAAATATGAAGACGACAAGCCAAAGGCAAAAAGGCGAGACTACGCTCAATGAATTGGAGGCGAAGTTGCTCCAAAGCGTTGAGCGGCTGGATCGCGGTGAGGGGGTAGATGGCGAAGCGGTATTTCACCGTCTGCGAAAGCGGATCAAGGAAGCTCGTGGTAACAGGTAAATAAGCCGATGACTCAGTGCCCCGCCCGCAAGCTGCCAATATGTTTTTCCAATCAAAAGCCGGGTTTGAGGCGGTGGAGTTCTATCGCGACCAGCGGACGGATCATTGTGGGCGCAGCCGGGTGGAAATTCTCAAGCAATCTTATGACTGGCTGGAGAGCAAACACGATTTCATCCAATGGATATTTCCACTGAAAGAGCCAAGCGCGGCTAATCCTCATGCGCCGATCCTTTCCGAGGCGGCCGTGCGCGAGTTTCAGAAAGATCCGGCATTGAAGGAACGGCTGGTCATTTCTCTAAAAATCATGTTGGGATTTTATGGATTGGAATTGGTCGAGTCAGGAAGCGGCAGCGTCACGGTAAAGAGGTTGCAAAATTTCGCTCAACGCAGTCGTTGTTGGCTGACGCCTTGGAATCACAATTTCCTCCGCATCACCCGCATTCTGAAATCTCTTTCGATCCTTGGATTGCCGGACCATGCCCGGGGTTTTCTCCAGTGTCTGGAAGGGATTTATCCTGAATACCGCGATGTCATCAGCGAGAACACTTTCGCTTTTTGGCAGGCAGCGGTTCAGGAAGCGTGATCTTTTATTCCATCGGATAACCCGGAAACATTCGCGATTGATTTCCACGGGGTTTAAGTGAATTGTGAATTTAACTGCGGATTAAATAATTTTAAAAAAGTATGAATCATCTCGCCCTCATGCGACAGGTGCCGATGTTCCGAACGATGGACGAAGGGGAATTGGCCGCGCTTACGCTTCGGATGAAGGAACACCACTTCGCCGCCGACGAACTGATCCTCAAGGAAGGCGATTCCGGTGACAGCATTCATATCCTCATTAAAGGCCATGCCCGCATCATCACGCATAACGCCGATAAAGTGGAGGTATTGCTCGATGAAGCGGAGCCGGGCGCTTTTTTTGGCGAGCTTTCCCTCCTGACCGGCGAGCCGCGGTCGGCATCGGTCAAAGCAACCGGAAACGCGACGACGCTTTCGCTGAGCCGCAATGATTTTCTCGATTTCTTGGATAAGAATTCGCAGGCCTGCATCAATGTCATCTCCGTGCTGGGAAATCGTTTGGGCCGGAGTTCCGAGCTGCTGCGAATGGCGGCCACGCGCAATGTCAACGACATCGAAAAGGAACAAAGCACCCTCGGCCAGCGCATCGCCGATCGTTTTGCGCGCATCATGGGGAGTTGGACTTTCATCATCGCGCAAAGTCTCGCGCTGGGTTATTATATCGTGCTGAATTCGGTGGCGACCACGCCGCATTGGGATCCGTATCCGTTCATGCTGATGAGTGTGCTGCTGTCATTTCAGGCAGCCTATTCGGCCCCGGTCATCATGATGAGTCAGAATCGGCAGACGGCCAAAGACCGGTTGATCGCGGAAAATAATTACGAGGTCAACGTCAAAGCCAGTGCGGAGATCGCGCTGATTTTGCGGCGGCTGGATGATTTGGAAGCGCACCTCGTCAGCAAAACGCACAAAAACTAGCGCTTAGAACTCTTCAACAACATCTCGATATACGGCACGTCTTCCGGCACAGTCACTTTCGGGTTCGGACCAAACCCCGACACCATTTTCACCGTCTGCCCGATCAATTCACACGCTGCCGTGTCGTCGGTCACTTGCAGTCCTTTTTCCCTGACCAACGCCAATGCCTTCCGAATCACCCCGACGCGAAATGTCTGTGGCGTTTGCACCGCCCACAGACGCGAACGATCCAGGTGTTGCAAGATGATCGTGCCGTCGGCCGATTCCTTGATCGTGTCGGTCACCGCCTGCGCGGCCACCGCAGCGCCATGCTCTTTGGCCACGGCCAGAGAAGCTTCGATCAACGCCACACTGGTGCAAGGGCGAGCCGCGTCCTGAATGGCCACAATTTCCGATTGCGCATCCAACGCCAACAAACCGTTCCAAACCGAATCCGTCCGCACTTTGCCGCCGATGACGATTTTCAGTTTTTTGCGAAAACCATATTCCCTGGCCAAATCCAAAAAGGCGCTCTCCAATCCCGCGCGAACGACCAGGATGATTTCGGCGATGCTGGCTACGTTCTCGTATTGCTGCCACGTATGGGCCACAACAGGCCGTCCGGCGATCGGCAGGAAAATTTTGTCGATTTGCGGCCCCATGCGGGTCCCCTGCCCTGCGGCGACGATGATGGCGGAGTTCATTAAGATTTCTTGCCCTTTCTGATTTTCCACAACAGCCAGACGACCATCAAAACGGCCGCGCCGACCATCAACCAAATGATCCAACTGAAACCAGCGTTCACTTGCATCGGCGGAACCATCGTGGTGACCGCCACGGCTGGCGGCGGGACAACGGGTGGCGGTTGCAGCAGGTCGGGCGCGGGCTTGGATGGAGCGGTCGCCAATTGTTCCGGTGTCAACGCCTGCTTGGCTTCGGCGTCGGCCTTGCGCTCGGCCCAAAGTTTGTCCCGCCGTTCCTTCATCGGTGTCAGATTCGCCGCGTGCGGCCTCCAGTGCATGCCGTATTGGTCGTAACCCTGTGTCATATAAACGTAGCAAGAATAGACGTGATCGTAGCTCAGGTATTCCTCGGGGATGCCGCAATATTTCATGATGGCGTTTTGCCAGCTTTCGATGTCGTTGGTGCTGGTGCCGTCCGGGAGTGGATTATCGCCGTACAATTTTTTGAGCAAAGCCGCCGCGCCGCGAATGTTCAACTCCGGGTCGGCCTTCAATTCATCCGCCGTTTTCCCGATCAACCTGGCCGCTTCCTGCAAGCTGTGTCCGAAATAATCATTGTCCATCAATGACATGATGCCGTAAGGCCGCGGCATGCCGTTCTCCGGCGAAACCGTCTCACCCGGTGGCCAGGTCAAATGATCCCAGCGCGTCTCGGCAAAAGAGACCGCCGCGAGAATATCCGGCGGCACTCCCATCTCTGTGCCGATCCGTTGGAATTTTTCCGGCCAATTGGCTGTTTCCTGTTTTTGGGTAAAAGCGGCAATCGCTGCATCGCGCCGCAAATCTTCCGGCGTCTTCGGCCCGGTCTGCGGCGTATCATCCGCCGCGCGGACCACGACCGCCAAGCCGAGCCAAACCACGCCAAGCCATTTGCGCAAATTAATCACCCTGAATAGATGCAACAATCATCGCTCCACTGCAAGCGCTGTTCGGACGCGGTGTCATATAGAAAAGCTAACAACTTATTTACCCTGCTTTAAACGGGCCGTAAATCGCGCCATCCGTTCGGCCGCTTCTTCAATTTTATCCAAGGCAGTCGCGAAGCAGCAGCGCAGATACCCTTCCCCGCTTGCGCCAAATGCACTGCCGGGGACACAGGCGACCTTTTCAGATTCCAGGAGTTGCACGGCGAATTCCTTCGAGGTCAGGCCGGTGGAGCGGATGCAGGGGAAGGCGTAGAAGGAACCTCGCGGCAGATGACATTTCAAACCCATTTCATTCAGCGCATTCACGATATAATTGCGGCGAACGCGATATTGATCCCGCATCTCCGACGTATCCGCTTCGCCATGTTGAATTGCCTCCAGCGCCGCTTCCTGGCTGATGATGCTGGCGCAGAGCATGGAGTATTGATGAATGCGCATCATCGCTTCAATGATCTCGGCGGGGCCACACGCGTAACCGATGCGGAAGCCGGTCATGGCGTAGGCCTTGGAAAATCCGTGCAGGAAAATCGTGCGCTCCTTCATCCCCGGCAGGGACGCGATGCTGATGTGGTCGCCTTCAAAGGTCAGCTCGGAATAAATTTCGTCGGTGATGACGAGGAGATTGTGTTTCTTCGCGAGGTCAGCGATTTTCTGCAATTCGCTTTTCGTCATCGTGCCACCGGTTGGATTGGTCGGAAAATTCAACACCAGCACTTTGCTTTTCGCGGTGATTACTTTTTCGATCGCTTCGGCGGAAACGGAAAAACCGTCTTCCGCGCGACAGGCCACCGCGACTGGCACGCCATGAGTCAACGAAATGCTCGGTGAATAGCTCACATAACACGGCTCGTGATAGATCACTTCGTCCCCGGGATTGATGACGGCACGGAAAGCAATGTCCATCGCTTCACTGACGCCGACCGCAATCAGAATTTCATTCTTAGGATCGTATGAGACGTGAAAATGTTTCTCGATACTGACGCTGATGGCTTCGCGCAATTTCAGCAGGCCGAGGTTGGAGGTATAACCTGTGCGACCGCGTTCCAGAGCGTAGATCGCCGCTTCGCGAATATGCCAGGGGGTGACAAAATCCGGTTCACCGACGCCGAGAGAAATGACGTCCTTCATCCCCTGCACGATGTCGAAAAAATCGCGGATGCCCGAACGCGGGATGGCGCGGACGTTGTCAGCAATAAATTTTTGCGCCTCGAAATCCATGTCAAGCCGCTGCTTGATCGGTCTTGCGCTGGAGGAGCGGTTTGACTTCGCCCTTGACCACTGCGCCGGTGATTTTCACGCCGCTGATGTCTTCGCTGGTCGGAATGTCGTACATCACGTCCAGCATCAGCTTTTCAAGCAAGCTCCGCAAGGCACGGGCGCCGGTGCCTTTTTTGATGGCTTGGGCGGCTAATTCGCGGAGAGCGTCAGGCGTAAATTCCAATTCCACACCCTCCATCGCCAGGAGCTTGGCAAATTGTTTGGTCAACGCGTTTTTGGTGTCCGTCAAAATGGAAACCAATTGATCTTCGGTCAATTCTTCCAGCACCGTGGTCATGGGCAGGCGACCGATGAATTCGGGGATGAAACCGAACGCGATCAAGTCTTCCGGTTCCACATGCTGCAAAATTTTATCACGATTCACCGCCGACAGCTTTTGTTCTTCTTCCTTCACGCCAAATCCCATCACGCGACTGCCCAAACGTCGGGCAATGATTTTTTCGAGGCCGATGAACGCGCCACCGCAAATAAATAAAATACCACTGGTGTCCACGCGGATGTATTCCTGCTGCGGATGTTTGCGTCCACCTTGTGGGGGAACATTGCAGATCGTGCCTTCCAAAATTTTCAACAACGCCTGTTGCACGCCTTCGCCCGAGACATCGCGGGTGATGGAAACGTTTTCCGTCTTGCGCGCGATCTTGTCAATTTCATCAATATAGACGATGCCCATCTGCGCGCGTTTCACATCGTAATCGCAGTTTTGCAACAGCCGTAAAATGATATTCTCCACGTCTTCACCGACGTAGCCCGCCTCGGTCAAAGTGGTGGCATCGGCGATGGCGAACGGCACGTCCAAGGTTTTTGCGAGGGAACGGGCGAGCAAGGTCTTGCCGGAACCGGTCGGGCCGATCAGCAGAATGTTGCTCTTTTCGATTTCAACATCAGCACGAAGTGCAGCGACTAACTCAGTTTCCGCCACCCATCCCCCGGGAGGCGGCGGCTCTTGTAAAATACGTTTAAAATGATTATGCACTGCCACCGCCAAAGTTTTTTTCGGATGGTCTTGCCCAATGCACGTCCAATCAAGCTGCCGCTTGATTTCCTTCGGCTTGGGTACCGTGAACTTGGTCGCCGTCTTTTTCACCTCGGCAGAAAGCTCCTTATCGAGGACGCTTTTGCACAAGGTGATGCAATTATCGCAGATATAAACGCCGGGGCCGGCGATGAGCTTTTTCACTTCCGCGTGGGATTTCCCGCAGAAACTGCACATCGTGATGTTGGTGGGGCGGGCCATGGCGGTTTAATCCATCTTAACCGATGTTTTTTCCATCATCCCGGGAATTTCCTTGCGCGATTGCACCACGTGATCCACCAGGCCATAGGCCTTGGCTTCATCGGACGACATGAAATTATCGCGGTCACAATCCTTCTCCACTTGTTCCACCGGCTTGCCCGTGTGCTTGGAAATGATCAAGTTCAGGCGCTGCTTCAATTTCAGCATGTATTTGACTCTAATTTCCACGTCGCTGGCCTGGCCTTCGGCGCCACCGAGCACTTGGTGAATCATGATATTGGCATTGGGCAGAGCGTAACGCTTGCCCTTGGTGCCGCCGCAAAGAAGAACCGCGCCCATGCTGGCGGCCTGACCAATGCAATAGGTGTTCACATCGCAGGTCATGAATTGCATCGTGTCGTAAATGGCCAACCCCGCCGTGACGCTGCCGCCGGGTGAATTGATGTAGAGATGGATGTCCTTCTTCGGATCGGACATCTGCAAAAAGAGGAGTTGCGCGATGATCAGGTTCGCGACCATGTCATCCACGGGCGTGCCGAGGAACACGATGCGGTCCACCAGCAACCGCGAATAAATGTCATAACCGCGTTCACCGCGACCGGTCTGTTCAACCACCATTGGCACCAAAAAATTATTCATAATTAACAATATAACCGACGCTGCAAGCTACTGGACAGTATGGGGTGCGTCAAGAGTCCATCAGACGCCGCCAAATGAACACAAACGCCCTCGCAAAATCCTGCGGTTTTTCGGCCACCCATTTCGTGACTTGCTCGGGAGCGAACCAATCACCGCGTTCAATCTCCTCGGGATGCAACACGAACGGCCCTTCTGATTCACAACGATAAACCCAGACAAATTCCTGTCCGGTATCTTCACAAGCCCCGATTTTGAAAAGTCTCTTCAGCTCAGCGGCCAATACCAAACCAATTTCTTCGCGCAACTCACGTATCGCACACGCATCGTAATCCTCCCCCGTATCCAAATGGCCCGAAGACGAAGAATCCCAAACACCGGGGAACGTGTCCTTGCTCATCGAACGCTTCTGTAAAAAGACCTGACCGCGCGAATTGAATACCAGCACATGAATAGCCCGATGTTTATGTCCCTCGCGATGCACCTGCTTGCGCGGCATCTGCCCGATGACTTCATCACGCTCATTCACCACATCAAAAATTTCTTCGCTCATAAAAGTTCGCAGCGTCCTAATTTCTTATCCCAAAGGGATAATATAATTCAGCCCAGGGTTGGCGTTGCGCCTACCCTGGGTATCGTTCAACCAATAATCCTCAACCTTGAAAGGGTTGCATCTATTTACAACTTCAAAAGTTGCGTCAACCGCGCAAAATCTTCCAAGCTGACTTGCTCGGCCCGGATCTGCGGGGAAATGTTCAATTGCTCAAATGCACTCCGCAATTTTTCCTCGGACCAATCCGCTTTCAACAACTTAAGCATCATCTTGCGCCGCTGCGAAAACCCGCGCTTCACAATTTTCACAAACACAGTGTGCAATTCCTTCGGCAAAAGCGGCTGCTCGCGCAATACCAGCGTGATGCAGGCCGAATCCACATCGGGCGGTGGAAAAAAACACGCTGGCGGAATCTTGAAGGAATCGCGCACTTCATAGTGCAATTGCAGCAGCAAACTCAAGATGCCGTAGTGATCCTCGCCCGCTTTCGCCGCGATGCGTTGCGCCACTTCCAGTTGCAACGTCGCCACCATTCGCGCCGGCGGCGTATCGGCTTGCGCCAATTCCACCATCACCGGCGAAGCCACCGAGTAAGGCAGATTCGCCACCAATTTCCAATTTTGCCAGTCGCGATGCTGCTTCAAATAACGCAACGCATCATCGTGAATCAGCGTCAGATGTTTCGTGGCGGCAAATTTTTCTGTTAAAAAATCAAACAGCCGACGATCCATCTCGATCGCCATCACTTCGCCCACTGCGCTCACCAAAAATTCCGTCAAGGGTCCCAGACCTGGCCCAACCTCCAAAACTTTATCCGTGGGAGTCAACTCTCCGGCGGCCACAATCCGCTGCACCTGATTTTGATCGTGCAGAAAATTTTGCCCGAGCGATTTCGTCAGCTTCAGGTCGCGCCCGGCCAGAATGGTTTTGATCTCCGAAAGTATCATGGCAAACATTTCCGCAAGGCTTTGACTGCCGAGGCTAATTGCGTTTTTGAAATCGTCAGCGGCGGCGTGAAGCTGATCACATTCCCCTGCTCTCCCTCGGGTAAAACAATAAATCCACGCCGCAACATTTCCTTGGTGATTTGAAATCCTCCCTCGGCCACTTCTACGCCTACCATCAAACCCATCCCGCGCGCGCCCGGCAACATCTTCAACAACGCCTTCCCCATCTCCGCGCTCCGCTCCACCAATTTGAGCCGCGAAATTTCTTCGATCTGCGCCAAAGCCATCGCGCAACCCACCGGGTGCCCGAGAAACGTGCTGGTATGAATCGCCTCGCCACCTGATACGGGCCACGCCTCGTTCATCACATCCGCCCGTCCCACACACGCTGAAATCGGAAAACCGCCCGCCATTGCTTTTCCCAGGCAAATCAGATCCGGCAACGTTGCGCTGTGCTCGCAGGCGAACCATTTTCCTGTCCGGCCAAACCCGGTGTAAATTTCATCCAAAATCAGCAATGCCTTATATTCATCGCACAACCTTCGCAGCAACGGCAAAAAACCCGGCGGTGGAACATTGATCCCGCCGCGCGCCTGAATCGGCTCCACCAAAATCGCCCCGACTTTTTTTATTCGAAATAATTTACGCACCGCTTTCTCTGTTTCCGCCAAATCGCTCTTCTTTTTCGGAAACGGTGCGAAACATCCGAACTCATTTATTTGTGAAATAAACGGCCCGCGAAAATGTTCCCGATGCGTCGCATTCAACGCGCCATACCCCAGCCCATGATAGGCCCCCGCAAAGGCAATCACTTCGCGTTTGCCCGTGGCCAAAATCGCCGTCTTCAACGCCGCCTCCACCGCCTCAAAACCCGAATTCGTGAAAATCGTTTTCCCCGTAAATTTCCGCGACCACCGTTCAAACGTCAGCCGGCTCAGCTCCCGCGCCAGTAACGCTTTCGGCCCATGCGGATGCACATCCCCCATGGCGTGCAGCAATTTCCCCATCTGCGCACGTCCTGCCGACACCACCCGCGCATTGGCATGACCCGCCGCCGCCACGCCGAACGCCGCCGTCAAATCCAAATACTTGCGTCCCTCGACATCCCACACATGCACGCCTTGGGCGCGATCCCAAACGATTGGCCACGAACCATCCGGATCAATGAACAGCACATTGCGCGATTCAAAGGTGCGCAGAGTATCAAGGATTTTTTTTGTCTTGGTTTTCATACGCCCCGTTCATCCGGTGGCCAGATAAATTTGTGCATCTGCAATTGAAATCGAACCGGCAGCGCATCCGCCGTAATTTTCTCCACCAGATCTTGTCGTGAAATCGGCGTTTGCCCTTCCGGCACGGCTTTCAATGATTTATCTTTTTGATGCGGCAATAACGGGGCCACCCACGAAAACAACACCGGACAGATCGCCGCCAACTTGTGTTTCGCCAGTTGTTCCTTGGCCCAGTCATAATCCTGCTGCGTCCCAATGACGAACTTCACCTCGTCAGTGCTTTTCAATTGCGGAATATTTTCGAGCCGATTTTTCTTTGACTCCCCACTGCTCGGACATTTCAAGTCCATGATGCGATGCACCCGGGCATCAACCTTGGAAATATCGAGCGCCCCGCTGGTTTCGATCAAAACCGTGTAGCCGGCATCGCACAGCATTTTCATCAGCGGCAGAGAATTTTTCTGCAACAACGGCTCGCCGCCCGTCAATTCCACCAGCGGTAATTTCTGTACGTTCACCCCTTTGGCAAAAGGTTTCGCCAATGCTTCGATCTTCGCCATCGCGTCCGCCAAAGACTTCTTCTCCCCTTCAGTGAAAGCATAAGCCGTGTCACAATAAGAGCAGCGCAGATTACACGCCGTCAGCCGCACAAAAATGCACGGCAATCCGGCAAAGGTGCTTTCCCCCTGCACGCTGAGATAAATTTCATTGATGTTCAACTCATCAGACACAAGCGAAGTTTACGGCCAGAACTTCGATAGGGAAAGAAATCTGTCACGGGCCAAAATCTGCGGAGCAAGTGCGACCGTCCCCAGTCGCAGCGATGTTCGCACGAAGAAAGACTCGAGGATTGGCTCGACGCCTCTTGCTATATCACGCCGCTGCGACTGGGGACAGTCGCACCGACCTGACCTCAGAGTTGCACCGGAGTTCGTTGTCCTCTAAATTGCGGCATGGACATCTACAATAATCCGACGTTCAACATGGCCTGTCGCCAGTTCGATCTGGTCGCTGATCGTTTGCAAATCCCCGACGACGAACGTGGTCGCCTCAAATTCCCCAAACGCTCCATGACCGTCGCCCTGCCGATCCATTGCGACGATGGTTCGACCAAAGTTTTCGCCGGCTATCGCGTGCAGCATCATCTGACCCTCGGCCCGACCAAGGGCGGCTTGCGTTATCATCCCGATGTCACCATCGGCGAAGTCGCCGCGCTCGCCATGTGGATGAGTTGGAAATGCGCCCTGACCGGCCTGCCCTACGGCGGTGCCAAAGGCGGCATCACCTGTGATCCCCGCAAACTTTCCATCACCGAACTCGAACGCCTCACTCGCCGTTACACCCAGGAAATGATTCCGTTCATCGGCGAAAAAGTAGACGTGATGGCTCCCGACATGGGTACCAACGAACAGACCATGGCTTGGATCATGGACACCTACTCCGTCCACACCGGCTACACCGTGCCCGGCATCGTCACCGGCAAACCTGTCGCCATCGGCGGTTCGCTCGGTCGTCGGGAAGCCACCGGGCGCGGCGTCGGCTACCTCATCAATCGTGCGCTTGACACCACCGGCCTCGCCGCCAACAACTGCCGCGCCGTCGTCCAAGGCTTTGGCAACGTCGGCAGCGTCACCGCTTTTTCCCTCGCGAAATACGGAGTCAAAGTCGTGGCCGTCAGCGATATGTTCGGTGGCATTTACAATCCCAAGGGACTGGACCTCGCCGCCGTGGAAAAATATCAGGAAGAAAAAAAATCCCTCGCCGGTTTTCCCGGAGCCGAAGCGGTGACCAACGAGCAACTGCTGCTTCTCCCCTGCGAAATCCTCGTCCCCGCCGCGCTCGAACGCCAGATCACCGAAGCCAACGCCGGCAAGATCCAGTGCCGCATCCTGGCCGAAGCCGCCAACGGCCCAACCACGCCGGAAGCCGATGTCATCCTTGATCAACGACCCGAAATTTTCATCATCCCGGATATTTTGTGCAACGCGGGCGGCGTCATCGTTTCGTATTTTGAATGGGTCCAGGATTTGCAGAGCTTCTTCTGGACCGAGAGCGAAGTGATGGACAAATTGTTCCGCATCATGGAAACCGCCTTCGCCCAGACGCTGAACATGAGTCGCAAACAAAAAGTCACCATGCGCACCGCCGCCCTAAGTCTCGGCATCAAACGCGTCCAGGAAGCCAAAAAACTCCGTGGGCTGTTCCCATAAAAAAATTTGATGTCCTCTGAATGTTCCAGCCCAAAGCGCCAGAGGACTGGCGCACTCCAAAAGCTGCCGCCTATCCATTGCGTCCCAAAATTCGCGAAGCGTCTTGGACTGCGGCGGTCCTCTGCCGCTTTTTTTTCGATAACTCTTTTCCTGATCTCGCTGTTCGTCGCTTCCGCCGCCACCTATCACGTCGGTCCGACCAACGAACTCCACACTATCAGTTCCGTCCCCTGGGAATCCCTCCAACCCGGCGACGTCGTTTTGATTGACTGGCAGCCAAAGCCCTACCACGACAAATGGGTCATCGGCCGCACCGGCACCGAAAAAGAACCGATCACCATTCGTGGCGTCCCCGGCCCCAATGGCGAACTCCCCATCATTGACGGCAACAACGCCATCACCCGCCCACAACTAAAATACTGGGGTGACATCCGTGGCGTCATAAAAATCGGCGGTTCCAGCATCCCCGCCCTCTGCGTCCCACAATATATCGTTCTCGAAAACCTCGAGATCCGTGGCGGTCACGCTCCGAATAAGTTCACCGACCCCACCGGCCAGATCAAATCCTACGGAAAATTCGCCAGCGCGCTTTACGTCGAAAAAGCCCAGCACCTGACCATCCGCCACTGCACTCTCACCGACAGCGGCAACGGCCTCTTCATCGGTTCCAACGACGAAAGTGCCTCCAGCGACATTACTGTGGAATCGTGTCACATATATGGCAATGGCAACATCGGCAGCGGTCAGGAACACAACGTCTATACCGAAGCCCAAGGCATCACCTACCAATACAATCACCTCGGTCGCCTCCGCCCCGGCGCCATCGGAAACAATTTAAAAGACCGCTCCTCCGGCCTTGTCATCCGTTACAACTGGATCGAGGGCGGCGATAAAGAACTCGACCTCGTTGACGCCGAAGGCAGCGCCATCATCCGCCGCGACCCGCTTTACAAAAAAACCTTCATCTATGGCAACGTCTTCATCAAACCCGCTGGCCCAACCCATCCGCAAGTGGTCCACTACGGCGGCGACAGCGCCAAACCCGAAGGCTACCGCAAAGGCACCCTCTATTTTTACAACAACACCCTCTTCTCGCAAAAAGCCGATGGCACCACCCTCTTCTGGCTTTCCAGCGATGAAGAGCGTTGCGATTGCCGAAACAATATATTTTACACTACCGGCACCGGCCCATCCCTCACTCTCCTGCGCAATCGCGGTCTCCTCGAACTCACCCACAACTGGTTTAAGCCCGGCTGGGGCGGGGCGGAAGATATTGATAAGCCTCTCGTCCGCGACGACGGCACCGCCATCACCGGAACCGCGCCTGGCTTCATGAACGAATCCGCGCAAGATTTCCACCTGAATCCGCAATCCCGCTGTCTTTCCACCGGGACACTCTTATTGCCCGCAACCCTGCCGGAAAATAATGTCACTCGCGAATACGCCTCGCCCCAATCCAGCCGCCCTCGAAAAATCGAAACCAAAATTTCCGTTGGCGCTTTTGAAACCAATCAGACGAATTGACAATCCTTTTCGCTCCACACAGATTTCATCCATGCGAATTATTTTATCCGTTCTGCTTCTTGCTTTGACCGTGCGCCTCCATGCCGCCAACGCCCCTTTCGATCCCGAAAAACTTCCGCCCACCATTGACGCGAAGAAAAAAGTCCATTTTGTCAGCACCGACAACTCCTTCACCGCCCCCAACACCAATTGGTCACCCTGCCTCAAGACCCTCACCGGCGGCGATCACACCACCGAACCCATCACCATCGGCGGCCACACTGGCGTCCAGGTCGCGGGCATCAAATTCAACAATGCCGATTCTGAATTTCATTTTTGGGCCAGCAAACATTCCGTGGACATCTTGATGCAAGTGTACGGCGACGAAGCCTTCTTCGATGAAAAAGGCCAGCCCCAATACTTCAATTTCCTGACCGGCACCCTGCCTGAACCGATCGCCGTTGACGGTGTGCCCGGCGGCACCCTGCCCACTTCCATCAAAAACGGCCAATGGAACTGGGTCCTCTTCCGCATCCCCAACGGACTCCGCCACATGGACGGCGGACGCTTGATCGGCACCATCCATCCCAAATCCCGTGGCGATTCCCCCACCGCCGGCGTCTCCCGCAACAGCGGCCAAAACGGCGGCACCATCCGCATGGACGGACTGCACCACCTGAAAGTCCGCTTCATTGCCTTCGGCGAAAAAGGCGCCTTCGGCGAACCGGCGCAGGTGAATATTTTCGCCAAATAAAACCGGAGCGCATGAATTGCCAACCCTAGCGGAGCATGTTGATTCCTTCTCCCGTGGGGAGAAGGTTAGGATGAGGGCGAACTCTCTCCGCAAAGCGCTAACTTTTCTCTGACCCGCCAAACCGGTGAAACCTTTTCCTGCGCCCATCCGTCTGGATTTACTCATTTAATTCGAAATGAAAATAAGTCTCTCTATTTTTGGTCTGCTGGTTGTTTTGAGTTCAACTGCTCGGGCGCAATCGCCGGTCACCCTGACCATTGCGACTGACACTCGTGGTTACGAAGTGCCGCCGGATTTTGCCGGCGTCAGCATCTTTACCGGCACCCAGGTGCACGATCACCGCAATATCCCCGGAAATCTTTTTTCCGGCTCGAACACCCAGCTCATCAACCTCTTCAAAAACACCGGCCTTCATCACCTCCGTCTGGGCGCGACCGGATCGCCCGGCAGCGGCATCGAAAATCTGCACCACGAAGACATTGACGCACTGTTCGCCTTCGCCCAGGCCACTGATCTGCATGTCATCTACTCGTTGCATTACGCTGGCGGCCCCGAAACCGCCAAATACATCTGGGACCATTACCAACCCTGGCTTGATTGTTTCGCCTTCGACAACGAACCGGACGGGCGTTTGAACGAAAACACCGGGCATAAAGATTATTTCGGCACCTGGATGGACTTCGCCCAAAGCATCACCAATGCCGTCCCCGGCGCAAGACTGGCCGGACCCGACGCGGCTGGCGGGACCCTGTCGCGCCGTTTCGTGCGAAAAGAAAAATCGGTCAAGAACCTCGCCCTCATCACGCAACATTTCTATTTTGGCGGCAATCCCCGCAAACGCGGCATAGACACCCCGCTCGCCATCAAAAACATGCTGTCCAGGGATTGGTCCTCCGTTAAGTATCCCAACCTTTATCGAACCCGTACCCGTGGTGAAGAAAAAGCTTCCGTTTCGATTGACAGAATTTGACGACCACGTCCATGGCGTGACCAATGCCAGCGATGCCTTTGCCTCGGCCCTCTGGGCGCTGGACGGATTGCACTGGTGGGCGGCCCACGGTGCCAGCGGCGTCAACTTTCAAAATACCGAATGGCTGCACACCGATACGTTCTATCGCGATACCAACGGCAGTTACCAGGTTTACGCCAAAGCTTACGGCATCAGAGCCTTTGACCTGGGCAGCCACGGATCGGTTAAACCCGTTTCCATCAAAAATACCAAGAAATTGAATCTCACCGCCTACGCCATCGGCGACACCACCAATCTATATGTCACCATTATCAACAAAGAATATGGCACCGGAGCCAGGGCAGCCAACGTGACCATCCTCGGGAACGGCCTGAACTCAACCGCCACCTCCGTGATGTTCCTGACCGCGCCCAACAACGATGTTCAAGCCACCAGCGGCATCACCCTCGGCGGCGGAACCATCACCAACAACGCCCCATGGCAAGGCCAATGGACCGCTCTCCCACCTGCTCAAAACGGCGCATGTACCGTAACCGTGCCCGCCACCTCCGCCGTGGTGGTAAAAATCGGCCAAATGGCCAAATAAAGCCCACCAAAGACCCATCATTTTCCAGTTTGACGTATAGAAGAACATCAGTAGATTACGCGTCCCTTTGGAATCCAAAGTAGCTCAATGGTAGAGTCCCGATTCCGAATCGGGATTAACCGATCAGTCAAAAATCACCCCTCCATGGCATGGGTTTACATTCCGCAAAATCCGCAAGGGCGATTTTACATCGGCCAGACGGAGAATTTGGCCGCAAGGATTGCCGACCATAATCGCGAAGATGCTTTCGAGGGAAAATTCACCCGCAAGAACGGTCCCTGGACCCTGATCTGGAAAGAAGAACATCCTGATCGTTCATCGGCCATGAAACGGGAGCGCCAGATTAAACGCATGAAATCCTCTGCGTGGATCCAAACACAACTGTTGAACGAGGAAATTTAATCCCGAAACCGGCCAAAACATCGCTCATTTTCCAGTTTGACGTATGGAAAGAACATCAGTAGATTACGCGTCCCTTTGGAATCCAAAGTAGCTCAATGGTAGAGCAATCGGCTGTTAACCGATCGGTTGTAGGTTCGAGTCCTACCTTTGGAGCCATTCCCGAAAACGGCCTGTTTTCAGGGATTTTCTCCACTTCGTAGGATTGTTTTTGAGCAATGGGTAGCAAAACGGTTAGCAAATAGCTGATTTTGCAACTTTTCGAGCTACCTCTGGTAAACTCGCCCACTGCTCGCTAACGGGATAATCCCAATGTCCTTTATGCTTAAAACATGAAGGAAAAATTGAAAACTGCATACCGAATGTATTCGCGGAGTGACCGTGGCGGAATGTTTTACCTGTTCAACAAACAAACCGAAGAATTGACCAGCCTTGGAACCACCGATAGAAATGAAGCCCAAAAGCTTTTGGACGTTGAAAATCGGGCGCGGGAGGCATCTAGCCTGAATTTGCAATTAGGCGCGGTCTATTTACGCAACGCTGACCCAAACATGGCAAAACGGGTCTGGCAGCACGCTATGGACGATTTAAGCTCACATGGTAAGGAGGCCGCAATCATTTATTGCTAAATACGAACGAGGGGAGCGGCGGCTGGACATTGTCGAATTACATGAAATTTGCCATGCGCTCAACATTACCCTTTCGACCTTTGCTGATAAATTTGAGAAATCCTTGCTGACTTAAAACACCTCCTATTTATTGCTGAATTATTTTGGCCTGAAATTGAAAAACTTCATCGTTTCGAGAACTTTCCTTTACTTTTGTTGAAACAAAATGCGATGCTTTCCCCTATGGGAAACATGCTAATTTTTATATTCAAAAAGCCACCTGTTTTTCCTCGTCCCTTTATTATATAGGGAGGAGAAGGTAAATTGTTCCTGAGATGGATAATAATTATCAATTAAATGCAATTGAAGCTTCCAGACCCAGTATCAGGAAGTTTATTAAATCATTTTTAGGATTAAATCGTACGGATTATTGGTTCCATCAGACCCTCACATTTAAAGGAAAAATTACCGATAAAATAAGAGCTAAAAAATGTATTAAAAGGCTATTGGACAATTTGGAAGATTTTTATCCTGAGATGGCGGCAATATGATTTATTTGATTTTGATTTATGGAATGGGTATTTGCTTTTGGAAGAATCGACAGCCGAAAGGGTAATAAAGGATTTCTTAATTCCTAATTTCTGTCCAAAACTGAAAAATCGTTTGCGGACAATCTCAGCTGGAGGGATTTCTGAAGTTGAGCCAAGGTTTATTGAGTTTTTCAGATTGTTCGTTTTTATTCACACTGTGGAACCATACAAAGATAAAGCTTGGGTTTTTGTTGATGGTGACCCTAAGGGGAAAGACGCTGTATCAAAATTGCGGAACAAATTTTCAAGCTGGAATCCTAAACAATTTCAAATATTCGAGGAGGAAAACTTTGAAAAATATTACCCAAAAATATTTGATAGCCAAATCAACGCTGTTTTAATGCTTCCAAATGACCAAGCCAAAAGAGATGGGAAGAAAAAGCTAATAAACGACGTAATGGAATGGGCAACGACAAATCAGGCTGCCGCTACAAGTGCGTTTGCTGATTCAGCCAAAGAAATCATCCAAAAGTTGCAGGAAATTGAATCCCAATTATGCGGGTAGGGGAATAAATATAAATAACGATAATATATTTTTATATAGGGAAAATTACCAAACACTCCTAAACCCCTCTAAAACTGGCAAATAAGGGATGGTTGAATTATATAAATATCAAAAAAAGGATTAAATTTGATTTTGTTATTTTTGAATAATTCCTGCCGGTAGCAGAACGGTTAGCATTTTGTAGGGCCAAGCAGCCAAAATTAAGCAATTGTAGGCTTGATTACCCCGTCAAACTCCCTCAGAATAAGCCTTGAAAATGGCATAAGGACATCGAGTCCTACCTTTGGATCCATTTCGTTTGGCCCACCACCTCTAAACCGAACCACTGCAAACCCCAAGCAATCCAAGCACTTCCACAAGCCGCTTGCATTCCACTCCCTATTGAGTAAAAATACTCAGTGTATTGAGTAATTTGTATGATACGTCAGGGCATCCATAACGAGTTGTCGAAACGCCTCAAGGAAAAGCGCCGCTTTATCCAGGTGCTGGCCGGGCCGCGCCAAGTCGGCAAGACCACACTGGTTCGCCAAGTCATGGCGGCATCAAAGATGCCCGCCCATTACGCTTCCGCCGACGAGCCGACCGTGCGCGGCGACCGCACCTGGCTGGAGCAGCAATGGGACATCGCCCGGCTCAAGGCCGTGGAGGAAAAAACCGGCGCGTTGCTCATCTTGGACGAAATCCAAAAAATCACC
>CAIYOY010000117.1 GCA_903927905.1 uncultured Verrucomicrobiales bacterium
GGGCAAACCCGCGATGCGTCTGGCGCTGCAAACCCGCGAGCAACATATCCGCCGCGAGAAGGCGACGAGCAATATCTGCACGGCGCAGGCGTTGCTGGCGAATATTGCTTCGATGTACGCGGTTTATCATGGACCGCAAGGTTTGAGGGACATCGCGCAACGGATTCATTTGTTGACGGTGGTTTTGGGGAAGGCCCTGACGCAAATGGGTTGCCAGATCAGCACCATGCCCTGCTTTGATACACTGCAAGTCACGCTTGGCAAACAGGACAGCAAAGACATCGCCAAGTTGGCGGAAGCGCACAAGATCAATTTCCGCATCATCAACAGCAAGACCATCGGGATTTCCATTGATGAAACCACGATGGAAAAAGATGTGATGGATATTCTCAGTGTGTTCAATGGCGGAAAAACTCCGGCGTTGTCGCTGACGGTTTTGGCTGGATCGGTTTCGGCGGAGTACGACGCGCCGCTGGCCCGGATCACGCCGTATCTGCAACACGCGGTTTTCAACAAGTATCATTCGGAAACGGAGATGTTGCGGTATCTGAAACGGCTCGAAGCGAAAGATTTATCGCTGACCACTTCGATGATTCCGCTCGGCTCCTGCACGATGAAGCTGAACGCCACGGCGGAAATGCTGCCGATTTCCTGGCCGGAGTTTTCGAGTTTGCATCCGTTTGCACCACTCGCCCAGACGCGAGGTTATCAGATCATTTTCCGGCAGTTGGAGGAATGGCTGGCGGAGATCACCGGATTTGCCGGAGTTTCGTTGCAGCCCAATTCCGGCGCGCAGGGGGAATATGCCGGTTTGCTGGTCATCCAGAAATATCACGAGAGCCGGAAGGAATTGAATCGGCGTATTTGTTTGATTCCGACTTCCGCGCACGGCACGAACCCGGCCAGCGCGGCGATGGCGGGAATGGAGATCGTCACGGTGGCTTGCGATGCCATCGGAAACATTGACGTGGCTGATCTGCGCGTCAAAGCTGCCGCGCATAAAAACGATTTGGCCGCGTTGATGATTACCTATCCTTCCACGCATGGCGTGTTTGAGGAAAGCGTCAAAGAGATTTGCCAGATCGTTCACGATCACGGCGGATTGGTCTATATGGATGGCGCGAACATGAATGCCCAGGTCGGCCTCTGCCGTCCGGGCGATGTTGGCGCGGATGTTTGTCACATCAATTTGCACAAAACCTTTTGCATCCCGCACGGTGGCGGCGGACCGGGTATGGGGCCGATTGCGGTGCAGGAAGATCTGGTGGAGTTTTTACCGGGACATCCGGTGGTGAACCTCGGTGGTGAAGATCCCATCGGCCCGGTGTCAGCCGCACCGTGGGGCAGCGCGAACATCCTGATCATTTCGTGGGTCTATATTTCGTTGATGGGCGGCCCCGGCCTTACCGAAGCAACGAAGATGGCCATTCTGAACGCCAATTACATCGCGCACCGTCTCAATCCCTGTTTCCCCGTTCTCTATAAGGGACAACACGGATTTGTCGCGCACGAGTGCATCGTTGACCCACGTCAGTTCAAGAGCGTGACGGTCGAGGACATCGCCAAACGTCTGATGGATTACGGTTTTCATGCGCCGACCATTTCGTTCCCCGTGCCGGGCACGATGATGATTGAGCCGACGGAAAGTGAATCGAAGGAAGAACTGGATCGCTTGTGCGATGCGCTCATCGCCATCCACAAAGAAATCCTGGCCATCGAATCCGGTGCCATGGACAAATTGAACAACCCGATCAAAAACGCCCCGCACACCGCCGAAGCCATCGCCAG
Organism: uncultured Verrucomicrobiales bacterium; assembly: GCA_903927905.1. Taxonomy (GTDB): domain Bacteria; phylum Verrucomicrobiota; class Verrucomicrobiia; order Limisphaerales; family Palsa-1400; genus CAIYOY01. The sequence continues at coordinate 1,789 of CAIYOY010000117.1, forward strand.
CGACAATTGGAACCGGCCTTATTCCCGCGAGCAGGCAGCCTTCCCGGCCCCTTGGACGCGCGAGCATAAGTACTGGCCCAGCGTCGGACGGATTGACAATGTGTACGGTGATCGCAATTTGGTTTGCGCCTGTTCTTAAGGGTGTGTGGCGGAGTGCGACTGTCCCCAGTCGCAGCAGGGTGGAGCGGTCGAAGGCGTCGAGTAAATCCTTAAGCCTTCATGCGTATATACGCCGCTGCGACTGGGGACAGTCGCACTCCGATAAGTTCTTAAGGCGCGGAATCACCAGCCACGCGCACATTTTGCAGCAGCTTTTCACGTTCCTGAATCAGCAGGCCAAATCCTCCGAGGGCGAAAGGATCGCGACCGGTGAAGTTTTCGGTGAAGGCTTTCATCCCGGCGATGTTGTTTTCCAAAAGCTTTTTCGCCGCCGCGTAATGACGGAGCCGTATTTCGTTTTTAGCGGCGGCGTATTGGAAAATTAACCGCATCGCTTTGGCCTGGAGTTGATCGGAATTTTTGTCAAGCAATTGCAGCGACCGGTCATAGAATTCCGCCGCGCCCGCCGGGTCATGAAATTTTTTTGTCTCGGCCGCATAAAAAGCGCGCAACGGATCATCCGCATGACGTCGGGCCGACCTCTCATACATTGGCTCAACCGACGCGGAATTTTTCACGACCCAAAGCGAAACGGACGGCGGCAAAAGGGAATAATCCACCACGCCAAACCACAACACAAAGGCGATTAAAACGGCTGCGGCCAACCAGCTAAGTTCACCCCGGATTCCCGGACGCCGAACGATGGCATCGGAAATTATTTTGGCCAGCCAGACCAACCCATAAGCCGCCGCCAGGGAGATCAAGGGGGTCAATGGAACAAAAAGGCGGTCCCAATCCAGTGGCAGCCAGCAACTAAAACCAAGGCCATAAACTGCGATCCAAAGCAGCATGACCCTGGACCAGGTTGAGGATTCCCCGTCGGCCCGGACCAACACCGACTTTCGCATCAATCCAGCCAGGCCAACAAAAAACACGATGAAAAGCAATGGAGCCCGGCCCAGCCCCAGATAAATTTGCGGACCAATGAAATCAAAGGCGGTGATGGCGCTAAACTTTTCCGACCACGACCACAAGCCGTCACCCGGAGAAATTTTCTGGATCAGCGACCAATCGCCAATGGCCGCCAGCATTTGCGAAATACGGGCCAACGGCGCGGAATAGAAATACGGATTGATGGCCACGAAAATAAAAACTCCCAAAAGAGCGCTGCCGATCATGGTCAACCACATAATTCGCGCCTTGGGACCTTTTCGAAATAAAGCGGCCGCAGCCAGCGCGATGACAAAGAATATGCCGGCCAGGGCGCCATTCAGTTTGGTTCCGGCCGCTCCGGCCATGTCCAAAGCCGCAACGATGACCAAGGCGACTAAAATGATTCCGCGTTTTCGATCCACTGAAAATGTTTCTGACGAGAATAGCCGCAGCATGTAAAACGTCACCAAAACCATCAGACTCATAAAGAAAGTCAGCATAAGATCGGTCAAGGCGACCGAAGCATCGTATTGAAATTCCGGACAACAAAAAAGCAACAGTGCGGCCAAAACGCCTGTCAACCGATTGCCCGAAAGCCGTCCGATCCAATAAACCACCAATAACGTCATGATGCCGATGATCGAAGACAACCGACGGGCGCTACGGAGAATTTCCGGGGGAACTTTGGCCGCCAGCGCGACCGGATCGTCCCAGCCGCTGCCGAATTGGTTCTGCAAAGAATGATCCTTGATGGGATGTCCTTGCGAGGCCAGCCAGCCACCCATCAGATATTTTGCCGCCGGCGGGTTGATCCGGGCATAAAAATCATTTGTCCAATCGGGATGTGAAAAATTATGTTCCACAAAAAACAAATGGAAATAATAAGCCTCGCCGATTTTATGGGCTTCATCCGGGTGAAAGGGTGCCGGCTGGCGGGTGGCAAAAGTAAAAAACAACAGCAGGGCGGCCAGCGCGATGAGCGCCGTTTCGATGGCCGTGGCTCGGTTGATTTTGATCATTGCCTGCGCTCGTTGAATCGGTCTTTCTCAATAGAGGCGGAACGAAGCAAGGGCAAGGAAAGAATCAGAAATGCAATCCCACCTTCGACTTGATTTTTCGCAAATTGCGGCGAATGTGTCCCGTCGAAGAAAACAAAAATAAAATTATGCCTATATCCGCACCTGATTTAACGCAACGTCCACCCCGCAGTCCCCGCGTCCGCCTCGGTGGCTATGTCATCCTGCCGCGCATGCTCGACAAGGGCCGCGCCACTATCGTCGGCAAAAACGGCGAGTTCCATTACAATTGCCCCTTGGACCAACACTTCGTGAAGTTCGCCGGCATTGACCCCAAAAAACTCAAAGCGCAATTGGCCGCCGGCAAATCGGATTGGGAAATCCTGAAATGGATCGAGAAGACCGCCAAAAACAAACATTGCCCGGTCACCATCGCCGCCTGGTCGGCCTATCAAGATACCCGCGTCCCGACCGATGTGGAATCGCGCGAATTCATGAACGGCTACCACAAAAAACTCGCCCCTCATCGCGAAGATGTCGCCAATTGGTTCGATGTCCTGGACATTGACGACTTCGTGACTTTCGGCGGCAAGGCCTGATTATGGGAGCGCGGCATTTATGCCGCTTGGGCTTAGGCTGACAAAGATATTTTCGAGCGTTTTGCGGGGTTTTACGTTGAAGCGGCATAAATGCCGCGCTCCTATCGTCGTTTATGCCTTCGCGGCCAAACGTCGGAGATATTCGAAGGAATAAATGCCGGTGGCATGACCATCCGCCCAAATGGGTTGGATGGCATAGCCGCCGACATTGACGATGCGCATGATTTGAAATGCCCGCTCGGAAAGCGGCTGCGTCGGATTCTTGTAAACATTTCCCATGATGTCCATTTCCCCGTTGCACCCCGCGCAGGGGCACCGGCGGCGCATGGATTCCATCGCGATAAAGCTTTCTGTCCCATCATCCCATTTGATGGCCAGTTCCCCGCCAATTTGCTGAATATCTGTTGGTTGCACACATTCAGTGATGCCTGAGAATCCACTGTTAGGCAAGGCTAAGATTATTAATTGACTAAAACATTTAAAGAGCTATCGTTCATTCCATATTGCCTTTGTGGCATTGAAATTGATGAAGGTTGAACCGATAACTCCGGCGGAGACTGAAGCAGGGTGGCACACGCCCAATGCGGAACCGAGCTTGAGCGAAGTCCATCGCTCGGTGACGGTGCCGATCGGTGCCAGTTTTTGGCGCAAGCTGCTGGCTTTTTCGGGTCCAGGATATCTGGTGGCGGTCGGTTACATGGATCCGGGCAATTGGGCGACGGATTTGGGCGGCGGCTCCAAATACGGCTATACGCTTTTAAGCGTGGTGCTGCTATCGAACCTGATGGCCATTCTCCTGCAATCACTTTCCGCCAAGCTCGGCATCGTCACCGGACGCGATCTGGCCCAGGCTTGTCGTGATCATTATTCCAAACCGGTGACCATTTTTTTGTGGTTGGGTTGTGAGATCGCGATCTGCGCCTGCGATCTGGCGGAAATCATCGGCTCGGCCATTGCCTTAAATCTGCTTTTCGGGATTCCACTGGTCTGGGGTGTTTGTTTGACGGCGCTGGATGTGCTGGCGGTAATGTTTTTGCAGAACAAAGGCTTTCGTTACATCGAAGCGCTGGTCATCACTTTGATCCTGTTGATCGGCGGATGTTTTCTCGCGGAAATCATTTTTTCGCACCCGAATTTTTCCCATGTGCTGGGTGGATTTGTGCCGCGCCCGGAAATCGTCAGCGACCCGGCGATGCTCTTTCTCGCCATCGGGATTCTGGGCGCGACCGTCATGCCGCATAATTTATATCTGCACTCCTCCATCGTGCAGACGCGAAAATACAAACAGAACGCCTCGGGCAAGGCCGAGGCCATCAAATTCGCCACCCTCGATTCCACGCTCGCCCTGACCTTCGCTCTCTTCATCAATGCCGCCATTCTCATCGTGGCGGCGGCGACTTTTCATACGCGCGGACAAAATGACGTCGCCGAAATCCAGGATGCTTACAAGCTGCTCAGTCCCACGCTGGGCGTGACGGTCGCCAGTATTTTGTTTGCGGTCGCGCTGCTGGCTTCCGGGCAAAACTCCACCCTCACCGGGACATTGGCGGGGCAAATTGTGATGGAAGGTTTTTTAAATATTCGACTGCGTCCGTGGTTGCGTCGGCTGATCACACGAGGACTGGCCATTATTCCCGCCGTCATCGTCACGATAATTTCCGGCGAACGCGGCACCGCCAAATTAATCCTGCTCAGTCAGGTGGTTTTAAGTTTGCAACTCGGTTTCGCCGTGGTGCCGCTCGTCTTGTTCACCAGCGACCGGAAAAAGATGGGCGAATTTGCCAACACCACTTGGATAAAGATTCTTGCCTGGGTGACGACAGCGGCCATTATTCTGCTGAACGCCAAACTTTTGTATGATGCCGGCCACGACTGGCTTGGCCCAAAGCATTAAGGCGCCATGTATAAAAAAATTCTAGTCGCCCTGGAAAACAGTCGAGCGGACAAATCGCTGCTGCCGCACATCGCTGAACTGGCGGGCCATTTTCAGTCCGAACTATTGCTCATCCACGTCGCCGATGGCTGGGTGGCGCGGAATTTTGACCGGCTGAAACTGGCGGAATCGGAAGAGATGAAAGCCGATCGCACCTACTTGGAACACACTGCCGCCGACCTGCGCAAACGCGGTTTGGAAGTGACCGCCCACCTGGCCCTCGGCGATCCTTCCACTGAAATCCTTAAAACCGCCGAACGCGAGCACTGCGATCTCATCGCCATGACCACTCATGGCCACCGGCTGATCGGCGACCTGATTTTGGGCAGCACCATCCATGAAGTCCGGCACAAGGCCACCGTGCCGGTCTTGCTGGTCAGGGCGAAGGAAAAATAATGGCCGAAAAAACCATCCAGGCACTCGGGGAAATGGCGGCCAACTGGTTCCAGCCCGGTGAACGACCGGCCAAGCCGGACAAAACAACCTCTCAGGACGAGATCCTCGATTTGATGAGCCTGATCCGCCCGTGGCAGATCAGCCCCCAGGCCAAGATCAGAATCGGCTCAAAACATGACGGCGGCTACGTGGTGCCCGAGCTGGCTTGTCAATCGAATCTGATCGTTTCCATCGGCATCGGCCATGAGATCAGCTTCGACGCCGATCTGGCCGGACGTGGCGCCAAAATTTACCAGTTTGACCACACCATCGCCGGGCCTCCCTTCACCCATCCCAACATGAAATTTTTCAAAAAAGGCTGGGGTGTCGCCGAAACTTCAGAGCTATTGACCTTTGCTCAAATCATGGACTTGATTGACTGGACGGGAGCGTTGCATCCCGCGCTCAAGTTTGATGTCGAGGGGGCCGAATGGGAGGCGCTTCAGGTGATGGATCCAAATCAATTGGCCCGTTTTGCCGTCGTCGTGGGTGAATTTCACTGGCTCGAACATATTGGCCGCCGGGAAACATACGCCCTCGTGCGCCGCGCCTTTGAAAAACTTTGCGCCGGGCATGTCCCGGTCCATTTTCATGTCAACAACTATTCGGGCTTGGCGCTGGTGCGGGGCGTTCCCATCCCCAAAGTGATTGAACTGACTTTTTTGCGAAAAGATTGCGCGGTCTTTTCTGGACGCTCCCACGAGCCGATCCCTGGGGCGCTGGATTACCCAAATAATTTAGCTCTGCCCGACATCTCCTATGCGCCTGATTTGCGGAAAGCCATGCTCGCTATGCGCTAGCGGCATAGCGGAGTGCGACTGTCCCCAGTCGCAGCAGGGTGGAGCGGTCGGAGGCGTCGAGTAAATCCTTGAGCCTTCATGCGTGTGGACGCCGCTGCGACTGGGGACAGTCGCACTCCGGTAAAAAAGCACTCCACGCGCCAAGCCTAAACGTTTTCCAAAAAACGGTTCAATTCCTCATCCGTGTTGTAGAAGTGCGGCGAAATGCGGATATATTTTTTCCCGGTTCGATCGGTTCGCAATGAGGTCACGATATTCGCCTCTGTCAGCTTCTGATGGATCGGAGCCACGTCGCCGTCGGGCCGGTAAAAGCTGATGATCGCGCTGGCATTTTGCGCGGGTGGGTCTGCTTGCAAAACGGCGTAGCCCTTTTTCTGGAGCGCAGGAATGAGGACGGTGCGTTTGCGCAGAAGTTCAGTGGCGATATTATCAATCCCGATTTCCAACAACAATCCTAAGGCCGCATGCAAACCAATGATGCCGAGAAAATTCTCGGAGCCAGCCTCGTAGCGCCGGGCATCGGGCGGATAATCCATCGCTTCCTGCGCCACGAAATTCGGGCAACGCACGTTGTGCCAGCCATAAACGGGCGGGCGCAATTTTTCCTGGATGGATTTGCGCACGTAAAAAATTCCTGCCGCACAGGGGCCGAGGAGCCATTTGTGCGCGTCAGCCGCCATGAAATCCACGTGTTCCACCGTGGTCGGAAAAGCGCCCAGTGTCTGAATGCCATCCACGCAAAATAAAATATTCCGTTGCTGCAAAAATTTACCGATGCCCGCAAGGTCAATTCTGTAACCGGCAATGAAATGATTCGAGGCCAGCGCGACCAGGCGCGTATTTTCATCCACCTGCCCCATCACATCCACGTTGCGAATCTTGCCCAGCTCACGGATGTTCATCAGGCGCACTTGCACGCCTTTTTCCGCGAGAGCCATCCACGGATAAACGTTGGAGGGATAATCATCAAAATAAATCAGGATGTTGTCGCTCTTCTTGAACTGCAAACCGCTGGCCACAAAACTCAACGCCAGCGAAGTCGGCCCGACGAGCGCGATTTCCTCCGGCTTGGCGTTGATCATCTGCGCCGTGCGTTCGCGGGTCTCGCGGATAAGAGCCGGAGGGACAAGCGCTTCCTGATCGCCTTGCGTGCCGATCAGGGAATATTCGCGCACCGCTTCGGCCACCCGGCGGGGCAGCGGACAGACGGCGGCGTGGCCGAGAAAGATTTTGTCTTTGGTCACCGGAAATTCATGCCGGCGCAATTCTTCGTTGGAAAGGATTTCTGACAGCGTCATTTTTTATCGTGCATTCAAGATTTTGGTCAGGCTAGAAGTGACCACTGTATTCAGGCCCACCGTATAAGTTCGAATAAAACGAAATTATTTTAATGGCCACCAGCACGACCACGATGCCATAAATTATCTTCGGCGTCCATTGCGCAACCATCCGCATTTTCCGGGTGCCATCATCCTGGTAGATGGTGTGAATCCGCAACAGGGTTTGGTCCAGTTGTCCACTGACTTCGCCGGTGTGATAAAGATTGGCAAAGAGTTCGGGGAAAAGACGCGATTGCGAAACCAATTCCGCCGGAGTCGAACCATTTTGCAACGGCTGTTTCCAAGATTGAACTGCTCGACGCAAAGCGGGCGAGCCACTCGCCGTCGCCGCCAGGCTCCAGCCTTCGATGATCGGCACGCCCGCAGTCAACAACGCTTCCAACGCCGCCGACAAACGGGCCAGAGCCAATTGATGGCGCGCGGTGCCCAGCAAGGGAATGGGCCGGACGATGGCTTCGAGGGAACTGCGCCAAGTTTCACCATGTTTCCCCTGGCAGGCATAGATGATAAAGATAACGATGCCGTAGAGAGGTCCCAAAATCAGGCCAACGGTCAAAAGAAACACGAGCAGATTTCCCGTCTTGAAAAAAGTCAGGAACGGAAACATCACAGCGGCAAAATGAAAGACAAACACCGGATACATCAGATCGGAAATCATCTGCCGAACCATCTGCGCCCGGTCGTGGTAATAAATAGCCAGCAACTTGCAACACGCATCCAGCCGCCCGCTTTTGTCCCCCGCTTCGATCAATGCCGCGTCAAAGGATGGAATCCACGTCCCCATCATCTGAACGGCGTTGGTGATGGTATGGCCACCCTGAAGATGTTCGCGGAATTGGCCGATCGGTTCACGCAACGCACGAGCCGGCGGATGTTTGTAGAGTTGATCAAGCGCCAGCGGCGCGGAAATCCCAGCCGACAGCAAGATGCCGAATTGATGATAAAACTCCGACCGCTGTTCCAGTTGTTTAGGAGTAACGACCATTGGGATGGAAAATGACGAATGTCTAAATCCTAATGACGAGAGAATGTTCCAATGTCCAAATGACGAACAACGACCGCTTCGCCATTGAATCATTAAGTCATTCTTTCGTCATTGGTGCTTCGTCATTAAACATTCCTTTCCCGCAAACGCGACAGCACTCCCCTGCCCTTGCTGTATTAGCCGTTCAACGCTTTATCCAAACTCGACTTAAGATCGCGTTTGGAGCGCATGCCCACAATCTGTTCCAGCACCTGGCCGTTCTTGAAAACGAGCAAGGTCGGGACCGCACGAATGCCGTATTCAGCAGCGATGCTCTGATCTTCATCAATGCTGACCTTGGCAATGCGGATTTTGCCATCGTACTCAACTGCCAACTCATCGAGCAACGGCGCAATCATTTTGCATGGGCCGCACTGTTCAGCCCAAAAATCAACGAGGACAGGAGTGGAAGATTTAAGCACTTCTGCCGAAAAATTGGCCGGATTGAGCGTGACAATATTTGAAGCGGCCATAACGAAATACGAGCTATCAGCCGTTCAAGGCCTTATCCAGGCTCGACTTAAGGTCGCGTTTGGAGCGCATGCCGACAATCTGTTCCAGCACCTGGCCGTCTTTGAAAACCAGCAATGTCGGAATGGCGCGGATGCCGTATTCGGCGGCGAGGCTCTGATCCTCGTCAATATTAACCTTGCCGATGCGCACCTTGCCGTCGTATTCGCCGGCCAGTTCATCCAGCAACGGCGCAATCATTTTGCAGGGGCCGCACCATTCGGCCCAGAAATCCACCAGGACAGGCGCGGTGGATTTGAGGACTTCCGCCGGGAAATTAGCTTGATTAAGCGCGACAATATTTTGAGCAGCCATAGTGTGGGTTATTAAATTTTTAAATTAGAATTAATTGGCAGCGGCGTCTTTCAAGATGAACGCCAGATAAATGACACTGCCAAGCGAAGCCAGACTGATCACCATCGCCGCGATGGCCAAGCCTTTATCCAATCCACTGACACCGACCACGACCGGAGCCGGAGCGGGCCGGGGCGCGGGAGCAGCGCCACTGGGGGCGGCGGGCCGTTGCGCGGTCGTGGCAGCGGGAGCTGCCGCCGCCGGACGGGCGGCGGGGGGCGCTGGAGGAGCCACCGCGCGGGGCGCAGTGGTCGGAGCGGCCGCCGGAACGCCGATGGACGGAGGAGGCGGACCGCCCGCAGGCAAAGTCGGGAGCTTGATCGTGGGCGACGAAGTGGGCTTGGGGGGCAAATTAATGCGGACGGTTTCCTTCTTGGGCTGGATTTTCGCAGCCTCGGCCGGTTTGGGCGGCAATGCGCCCGGCGGAACACTTGTAGGATTCTCAGACATATCGTTCTCTTCTTGTTGGTGCCAAAGTAAAGTTGGTGCGGGAATCTGTCAAACCTCAATTGCGAGATTTTGGAGAATATTTGAAGACAATAAGGGCCATTCACCAAACGTGCTCAATACGTTTGACGGCCCTGAATGTCCTGAGTTGGAGGGGAATTAGTAGCGTTCCCGGTCGCGTTCCCGGTAACCACCACCACCACCGCCTTGGCGTCCGCCGCCGCCGCCACCACCACCACCGCGATAGCCGCCACCGGCGCGCGGCGCGCCGCCTTCTTCACGAGGGCGGGCAATATTGACGGTCAAGGCGCGGCCATCGCAATCCTTGCCATTCCACATTTCAATGGCCTTGTTCGCTTCCTCCGCCGTGGACATTTCCAGAAAGGCGAAACCGCGCGACTTGCCGGTGAACTTGTCTTGCATGACGCTGCAAGAGGTGACGACACCCGCCTGGCTAAACAGATCTTGCAGATCGTTTTCAGTGGTTTTGTAGGATAGGTTCCCAACGAATAGTCTAGTTTCCTTCATGATGTTGTGCTGCCGAGCAAGATGCCTGATGGAAGATTCTGCGTGACGCAGACCTTTGCGGACCCCGAGGGCAGTTGTTTAATTTCTACAATCTATCTGTGTTTCCGACACCGACGTTGTTGTTATTCTTGCTCGACCATGAAACTTTTATCGCGTAAGGCGTTTATTGTCAATAGTCTGATTGCTATTTTCTTGAACCCCCCGCCAACTGCGCCTACTCTCCAGCCTGTAATATTTTTCTTAAATGCAGACTATGAATAAAAAACCGGGCAAATCAATCAAGGCCAAGACCCGACCAGCCAGCGTCTCCCTTTCCATCTCCGCCGACCACGTCGTTTCCGAACTCGAGAAACATATCCTCGTGGATGGCTTCAAGATCGTGGTGGATCTAAAAAAAAGCCACGGCTCCATCCTGGTGGATGCCGCGACTGGCCGCAGTTTCATTGATTGCTACGCCTTCTACGCCTCCATGCCCGTCGGCTTCAATCATCCGCACTTCAATCAGCCATCAGTCAAAGCCGACCTCCTCGCCGCCGCCAAGATCAAAGTCGCCAATGCCGATGTCTATTCCGTTCCTTACGCCACGTTCGTGGACACTTTTGCCCGCGTCATGGGCCTGCCCAAATTACCCCGTCTCTTCTTCATCGAAGGCGGAGCCGCTGCCGTGGAAAATGCCTTGAAAGCCGCCATGGACTGGAAAGTCCGCAAAAACATCGCCGCCGGACGCGGCCAACGCGGCACCGAAATCCTCCATTTCGTCAGCGCCTTCCATGGCCGCAGCGGCTACACCATGAGCCTGACCAATACCGATCCGCGCAAAACCGATCTCTTCGCCAAATTTCCCTGGCCGCGCGTGAGCAACCCTTATATTGACTACACCCTGCCCGAAAAAGACCGTCTTAAAAACGTCATCGCCAAAGAACAACTGGCCGAATCAGAGATTCGCCAGCACATCAAAGAACGCGGCGTGGACATCGCCGCCATCATCATCGAGCCGATCCAAAGCGAAGGCGGCGACAATCATTTCCGCGGCGAATGGCTCAAGAAACTCCGCCAGATCTGCGATCAAAACGATATCCTCCTGATCTTTGACGAAGTCCAGACCGGCGGCGGCATGACCGGCAAAAATTGGGCCTGTCAACACTTCGGCGTGATGCCGGACTTGATCGCCTTCGGCAAAAAAATCCAGATGTGCGGCGTCATGGCCGGCCCGCGCCTCGATGAAGTCAAAGACAACGTCTTCCGTTACTCCAGCCGCATCAATTCCACCTGGGGCGGCAATTTCTGTGATTGCGTTCGCTCCACCCATTATCTGCGCATCATCGAAAAAGAAAAACTGGTGGATAACGCGAAGAAACAAGGCGAATTTTTCCTCAAAGAATTGCACAAGCTCGCCAAAAAATATCCCTTCATCCAGGCGGTGCGCGGGCGCGGCCTGATCCTCTCCTTCAGCCTGTCCACCGCCAAATTGCGCGATGCCTTCTGGACCGGCGCTTACGACGAAGGCCTTTTGGTTCTCCGTTGCGGCGAAAAATCCATCCGCCTCCGTCCCGTGCTGGACGTGAAACGTGAAGTGATCATCAAAGCCTTGAAACTGATCGATCAGCAATGCCGCAAAATGAGCCGCTTCGCCTGATTTATGGGAGCGCGGCCTTCAGGCCGCTTCCGCGTGAATAGCACAAGTGACTCTATAACTTTATGCACGTTTCACATTGAAGCGGCGTAAACGCCGCGCTCCTATGAACCAAATCGAAATCAAACTCGCCACCGTGGAAGAACGCGATTGGGCCGCCCGCCTCATCGTCAGTTCCGAACCCTGGTCCAAAGCCAACGTCCAGCTCGAAACCGCCCGCCAAGTCTGCCACCACCCCGCCTTCCTCCTCTACATCGCCCACGTCGAAGGCAAATCCTCCGGCGCCATGGTCATTGATCTTTGCGGCGTCGCCGGATCACCCTACATCAAATGGCTCGTCGTAGCCCCCGACCAACGCGGCCACGGAATCGGTGCCGCCTTAATCCAATTCGCCGAAACCCTCGCCCGCCAGCACGCCAAACATCTTTTTCTGTGCGTCTCGTCGTTCAATTCCCGCGCCCGCGCACTTTACGAAAAACTGGGATTTAAACAGGTCGGAGAAATTCCAGATTATTTTATCGCCGGCACATCAGAAATATTGATGCACAAACGCATCGCCTAAAATCCCTCCCATCATTTTGCCGTTAATCATTTTGCCTTCCCTCTCCTGCTATTGTAAAACTGTCACCGTTATATGAAAATTTCTACGTCAGCTTTATTGAAAAAATTGGGTTTAAAGGCCGTCAACGAAGGCGTCTTCGATGGCAAATGGAGCGGCAGCGGCCCAGTCGTGCCCAGCATTTCGCCGATCGACGGCAAAGTCATCGCCAGTGTCCGCACCGCCACCGCCGCCGATTACGAACATGCCGTGACCAAGGCCCAACACGCTTTCCAACTCTGGCAAACCATCCCCGCCCCCAAACGCGGCGAACTCATCCGCCAGTTCGGCAACGCCCTGCGCGAAACCAAAGTGGAACTCGGTGCCCTCGTCAGCCTCGAAGCGGGCAAAATCATCGCCGAAGGCCAGGGCGAAGTGCAGGAGATGATCGATATCTGCGATTTCGCCGTCGGCCTCTCGCGTCAACTATACGGCTTGACCATCGCCTCGGAACGTTATCAACATCGCATGATGGAACAATGGCATCCACTCGGCGTCGTCGGCATCATCAGCGCCTTCAATTTCCCCGTGGCCGTCTGGGCTTGGAACAGCGCCCTCGCGGCGGTCTGCGGCGATTCCACCATCTGGAAACCGTCCGGCCAAACCACCCTTTGCGCCATCGCCACCATCAAGATCGCGGAACGCGTCTGCCGCGCCAACGACGTTGATCCCGCCATTTTCAGTTTGACCGTTGGCGACCGCGTGGCCGTCGGCGAACCGATGGCCAATGACAAACGCATCCCACTTATTTCCGCCACCGGTTCCTGCGCCATGGGCAAGAGCATCGCGCTCAATGTCCAGAAACGCTTTGGCAAAGTGCTGCTCGAACTCGGCGGCAACAACGCCATTATCGTCGCGCCGTCCGCTGATCTTGATCTGGCCACGCGCGGGATTCTGTTTGGTGCAGTCGGCACCGCCGGCCAGCGTTGCACCACCACGCGACGCATCATTGTTCACGAATCCATCGAGAAGGAACTAACCAAACGCCTCGTCGCCGCTTACAAGCAAGTGCCCATCGGCAATCCGCTGGAAGCCGGCACCTTAATGGGGCCGTTGATCAATTTACCAACGGTTGATGCAATGCAAAAAGCCATCGCCGAACTCAAAGCCGAAGGCGGCCAGGTTCTCTATGGTGGTGAAAAATTGACCGGCAAAAAATATCCCGGCGGCCGCTACGTCACCCCCTGTATCGCCAAAGCCAAGGCCCATTACAAAATCGTCCACGAAGAAACCTTTGCCCCGATCCTCTACGTCATCACCTACAAAAATCTGGATGACGCCATCGCCTGGCAAAATGCGGTACCGCAGGGTTTAAGTTCCGCAATTTTCACGAATGAATTGCGCGAGTCTGAAAAATTCCTTTCCGCCATCGGCAGCGATTGCGGCATCGCGAATGTGAACATCGGGACGAGCGGCGCGGAAATCGGCGGAGCGTTCGGCGGTGAAAAAGAAACCGGCGGCGGCCGCGAAAGCGGCAGCGATTGCTGGAAGACCTACATGCGCCGCCAGACCGTCACCATCAATTACTCGGCCAGTCTGCCTTTGGCGCAGGGGATCAAGTTCGGTTGACAGTAGATTATTTCTTCCGCTTGCGAAACATGTGGATGGCGACCTTCCAGCCATTCCCCATGCCTTCTTCCTTGCGGCTGACCTTGGAGAAATGCCATTGCGGAAAACCGCGCTGCAACGCCACCAAAATCGGTTGCACCCGGTCTTCCTTTTTGATGCCGCAAACCTCCAGCCCGTAAGTTTCCTTGATCAGTTCGATCGCGCAATAATCCCTAAAAGCCGCCAGGCCCGCCGCCTCCAAAACCCGCGAGGCCCGGTTCCGCTCATCGAACAGAGATTGATAAAGCGCCGTCGGATCGGATCGATCCAGATTCTCAAACAGCTTCACCGCCCGATTGGGTTGCTCAAAATATTTCAGCAACCGGGGCGCGATCCGCTCCTTGGCCGACTTGGAGAATCGTTTGGGATGAAAATAGGCCTTAAAGAAATATTGGAACCGCTGAGTGGATGGCACGGGCACAATCACAATCTGGCGATCCTGCTCAAAAATGGGGAAAACATAATCATGCAGACCCTCGCGGTAATATAACCGGCCAGGCTCCTCCATTTTTATCTCAAATTTTCCGCCTAAGAGTTTCATAATCAACATCTTTCATTTACTGCTTAACTGCGTCCCTTATTCCCATACTTGCATATAAAGCAGTCCTCGTTCCAACTTCCACGTGAGAATACGAACAATTTTCGGAGGGTTCTCACCGTAAATTGTTCTTTTTGACGACTTTATTGAACAATATAGAAAATCAACCGAAGCAGGCACCTAAAGAGAAGAAAACCAAAACCCATCGAAAGCCCTGGGAATGAATGAGTTGAAAAATGGTGGCAGAAGCCGGAATCGAACCGGCGACCCGACATACCCGCTCAAAGTGTGTATTACAGTGTAAAACTGTATAAGCAATTACAGGGAAGTGGTAAGTGGCTGGGCACACTAAGGCACACTGAAAAACGGGCAGAATTATAGAGCGGGACCGCAACGCCAGGAACGACTATGCCGGCCGAAAAATTACGGCAGCCCGTGACTAGGCGCCGATCATCGCGCCTCGATCATTCACGGCAATACCAACGCGACCAGATAGGCGTGACATTGGACCTCTTGCCGTGACCGGGCCGCTCACAGCAATAAGACCGTCGAACTCCCGGATTGGCAGGTCAGGATCGCTTACCGTGGCCGGCGCGAATGGTTCAATTTACAGACCAGCAACCAAGCTGCGGCCGCAGTGAAGGCAAAAGACATTTACCTGATGCTGATTTCATCTGGCTGGCAACCCACCCTCGATAAACACAAACCCGATATGCAGGTTTCCAAGGACGGCTGCACCGTGGGTGATTTCCTCGATCAGGTCAAAGCTGTCAGCGGGTTAAAGCCGGTCACGTATGAGATTTACGCCAAAAAATTCCGGTCACTGGTGGCCGGGGTATCCAAGATTGACGGCGGGGTGTCCAAGCACGATTACGTCAACGGCGGTCACCAGGACTGGCTCGAACGGGTTTCGTCGGTGAAACTGGAAAAGCTGACGCCGGACAGAGTCAACGAATGGAAAGTCCGCGAATTGAAAGAGGCCAGCAAAAACCCGCTGCAACACAAACGCACCAGCGTTACCCTTCGCAGCATCCTGCTTTCAAGCAAGGCGCTGTTCAGCCCTGACATTAAAAAACATCTGACCCTGCGCCTACCGTCCCCCCTGCCATTTGAAGGCGTCACCCTCCCGGAAGCCGGAAAGTCGCGGTACAAATCCGAAGTTGACCCCGCTCTAATTCTGGTGGCCGCTAAAAGAGAATTGGCCGATGGCATCACGACTGAGGACGAGCCAGCCAATCCGCGCCCGGAATTGTTCAAGATCATCCTACTGGCCCTTGGCGCGGGTTTACGGCGCGATGAGATAGACAAGCTCGAATGGAAGCAAATCCGATGGAGCCGGAACACCATCCGCGTACAGACAACCGAACACGGCAGCACTAAATCCGCCGATTCAGAAGCCGACATTGACGTTGACCCCGGCTTGCTCCAAATCCTGAAAAGCTACATGCCCAAGCCGGGAAAAGAGTCGCCCTTCGTCATCGAGTCGCCGGTGGAACCTCGGCCAGACTCGAACCGTAACCTGCTCCTGTAACTATTGCTCTCAACGGCTGGAATTTCCCGTTGGTTGGGTGGGAAAAAAACTTCCTTGTCCGAAGTGTGGGCAGATCACCCTGCTTGTTGCGCCGCCAATGCTCTTTAAGTCGCCGCCAACGGGGTACGATGACCCATTCTTTACGGTAACACTCTCACCTGGCGAGATTCGCTACATTTGGATGGAAGAATTTTTCAAAGGAGATGTAGAAAGCCTAATCGCCCAAATAAAGCAATTAACGCCAAATCCTCTGATAAAAGACCCTTCTTATGCTTCGTATGGCTTTTCCCTGAAGACCAAACAGGGTGAAGTTGTAGAGACTGGCCATAAGCTATTCACCAACCTATTTCAGGCGGAGTCATGGGATATGCGACTGCGCTTGCATCACGCTACTGGTCAGATGGCATTGAACGAAGGGATGCCAACTACCGTGTATCACCTCTTCCATTCTTATCTCCGCTTGGGTAAACAATTCGCCTTCGCCGAATGTCTCGAAGCATGGGTCAAAGGGACTGAGGAAAACCGGGACTTATGGGAGTCCTATCAAACATCATCTGAGCATATTGTTAGTGGCTCAATTCGTTGCGGAGATCGGTGTGTGTTCAGGAAGACCGACTTTGTTAAAGGGAAGCTGCTGGCAATTACCCAGGAATCCGAGCGCCAGGCTCAGGAAGCTGCACTTCTGAAAGAAAAGCAGCGGTTTGAGGCGGAAGAAAAGAGAGCTAATGAAGACCTTGAAACTCTAAATAAGAGCCGCTTTGATTCGTTCGTCTATATAATGGAAGACCTTCGCAATGGAAACTTCAAAATCGGCCGCAGCAAAACACCAGGCAAACGGGAGCGCACGTTACAATCCGAGGTGCCAGAAATTGTTTTGCGCTTCTCCATCCCGGCTCACGACGATGACGAAAGGCGATTGCATGGCCGGTTTGACCCAAAGCGCCAGCGCGGTGAATGGTTCTCCTTAACGCCGGACGAGTTGCTGTGGATCATTTCGTTTCTCAAGAAAAACGGGGATGTCGCCCGTGTCTCTGCCAATTACGAATGGGTGGGGAAAATTACCTTGCAAGCATCGGTAAAAGTCGGTGACGAATAGCTGGCGGTGGATTGAACACGATACCGGCGGAGCTTGAAATTGCGCGTATATGGCGACCACCTACCCCGGTTTTTTACTTTTTCGGCGTCCAAGATCGAAAACTACCGCCCCGGTGCCATGCCGCCTGCCAGTAATTGCTCCAAATTGCCTCCGAGCAGGCCCACGGTGCTGCGAATAATTCGCCAGGAACAGGGGGAATCGGCGGCTTTGATCTCGTATCTGCTGGAGCAGGGAACCAGTTGACAGCCACCAGAACTCAATAAGTGGCCCAGAATTGGCCCAGAGAGATTATTTTTCACCAAAAAACAGGGCTGTTTTTGAAGGTGTAAAAGTGAGTTTAACCATTGATTTCATTGGTTAAAATGAAGATGGTGGCAGAAGCCGGAATCGAACCGGCGACACAAGGATTTTCAGTCCTCTGCTCTAC
>CAIYOY010000118.1 GCA_903927905.1 uncultured Verrucomicrobiales bacterium
AACGGAGCGCGGGTCTGTGACCCGCAGCAGCTTCGCCAGGCAAAAGGTTATCGAGCTATTCAAAGCGTCCTTACCATTCACGCTGCTGCGGGTCGCAGACCCGCGCTCCGTCAAAAGCAGCCCATTCTCGTCATTTTCTCTTGATTTTCTCACTCTAAAACCCAAACTGACCCTCCAATTTTAAACAAGATCATGGCATACAAAGACATCACCCCGCCTGCTGGCGGCAAAATCACCATCACCAACGGGAAGCTTAATGTCCCGGAAAATCCCGTCCTGCCCTTCATCCGCGGCGACGGCACCGGCCCCGATATCTGGGCGGCCAGCGTCCGCGTGTTCGATGAAGCCGTCAAAAAAGCTTACGGCGGCAAACGCAAGGTTTCGTGGTTCGAAGTCTTCGCCGGGGAAGAATCGTTCAAGAAATTCAACAACTGGTTGCCCGATGATACCGTGGCGGCGTTCAATGAATATCTCGTCGGCATCAAAGGCCCGTTGACCACGCCCGTCGGCGGCGGCATCCGTTCGCTCAACGTCGCGTTGCGCCAGATGCTCGATCTCTATGTCTGCCTGCGTCCGGTGCAATATTTCAGCGGCGTCCCCTCCCCGGTCAAACATCCGGAAAAGGTGGATATGACCATCTTCCGGGAAAATACGGAGGACATTTATGCGGGCATCGAATTCGCCGACGGCTCGCCTGAAGCGCAAAAAGTGCTCGATTTTCTGGCCAAAGAATTTCCAAAATCGTTCGACAAGATCCGTTTCGGCACCAAGGAAAAGGCGGAGAAATTCTGGGCGGCGGTCGGCGCGACGAATTTCCCCTGTGATGTGAAAGTCGGCGTCGGCATCAAACCGATCAGTTACAGCGGCAGCGTGCGCCTCATCCACAGCGCGATTTCTTACGCGATCAAATTCAAACGCAAGAGCCTGACCATCGTGCACAAGGGCAATATCATGAAATTCACCGAAGGCGGCTTCCGTGATTGGGGTTATCAGGTGGCCAAGGAATTTTTTGGCGCGGTGGAGATTGACAAAGGTCCGTGGTGCAAGATTCCCGAAGGCAAACCCGGCGCCGGCCTCATCATCAAAGACGCCATCGCCGACATCGCCTTGCAACAAGTTCTCACGCGCCCGGAAGAATTCGACGTGATCGCCACGCCAAATTTGAACGGCGATTACTTGAGCGACGCCCTGGCGGCGCAAGTCGGCGGCATCGGCATCGCGCCCGGTGGCAATATCAATTACATCACCGGCCACGCCATCTTTGAAGCCACCCACGGCACCGCCCCGAAATATGCGAACCAGGATCGCGTCAACCCCGGCAGCGTGGTGTTGAGCGGCGAAATGATGTTCCGTTACTTGGGGTGGGTTGAAGTCGCGGACTTGATCTTGAAGGGTTTGAACGGCGCAATCGCCTCAAAACGAGTCACTTACGACTTCGCCCGACAGATGGAAGGCGGCACCGAGATCAAATGTTCGGAGTTTGGGGATAATATTATCGCGCACATGTGATCGGAACGGAGCGCGGGTCTGTGACCCGCAGCGGCTTGTTAGACAAGAGGCGTTCGAGTTAATCGAAGCGTCATTGAAAATCAACCC
>CAIYOY010000119.1 GCA_903927905.1 uncultured Verrucomicrobiales bacterium
GTTCGCGGACGGTGATTAAAGAACCGGTATGCCATGACATGACCCCAGTCTGCCCCAGTAAAAATTTTTAAACTGTAAGCCATGTCTTGGCGCTGGCTGTAAGCGATGTCTTGGCACTGTGCCACAGACCCGCGCTCCGGCTTCCAAAAATTAACCGAACATTTCGCCGCTTAATCAGTCTAACCCATTATGAAGAAGATTTTATTTTGCCTGTTGTTGCTTGGTGGTGTGATCGCTCACGCTGCTGAAAAGAGTCTGGATTGGCAGACCGATCTGCCCAAAGCCCAGGCGCAGGCCGCGAAAGAAAAGAAAATGGTCCTGGTCAATTTCACGGGTTCCGATTGGTGCCCGGCCTGCAAACAGTTGGACAAAACGGTGCTTTCCACCCCCGCTTTCGCCGCTTATGCCCAATCCAATCTGGTTCTGGTCATCGTTGATTCGCCGGTGCAAAAGGAACTGCCCGCCGCCTTGCAACAGGCCAATGACGCCTTGAAAGAGAAATATAAGATCGAAGGTTTTCCCACCGTAATAGTATTTGACAGCACTGGAAAACAATTGATGCGGGACGATGGTTTCAAAGGCGAAAGCGCCAATGAATACGTGGACAAGTTGAAAAAACTGAAGGGCGGGAAAATGGCGAGTCCCAAGTCGGCGTCTTAAATTGGCCCCTTCAGTGTCCGTCATTTTTAAACCGCAACGAATAAGCCACCCAGAGGCAAATAATGCCAAAGAGGCCGAAGGCATAGAGCGCGCCAAACTCTTTTGAACCCAATGACAAGCTTCCGACCCGGGGATGGGGAGTGAAAATATCTTATAATCTCCGTGGATGATCCTCATTAAAGCCAAACCGGCAAAGATCAACAGGATACATCCTGTAAGCTCCAATAGAAAAATTCCCATCGCTTTTGATATCCGGAAATTGGGACGGATTCTTTTTTTGCTTTTTCTTTGCTCTCCATAAAAACATATCAGTTTCTCAATCGGAAATACGTTTGGTAATTCGTGGCCACATTGGTGTAAGGGCTGGTGGCGCTCAAGATGTCCACCCAGCTCGCCGGAAGAACGGTCGTTTTTTGCAGGATGAACGAACCCGGCCAACTCAAGACCGCGTTGGTTCCGCTCTGGGTGATGATCAGTTTCAAACCTTGCACCTGGACGACGCGTGTCGCCGATGCGGTGTTGCCATTGCCATCGGTGGCGGTGTAAGTCAGCGTATAATTGCCGATGGTGTTGGTGTTGACCGTGCCGCTTATGTTGACCGAACGGGTGCCTGCGCAAGCATCGCTCGCGGTCGCGCCGGGATCGGTGAAAGCCGTGTTGACCAGCAACGGATAAGGATTGCTGCCGGTCACAATCACGGTCGGAGCGGTCGTGTCAACCACATGAACCACCCGGGTGGCCGAGTCGGGGTTGCTTCCGTCGGTGGCCGAGTAAGTCACCGTGTAATCTCCCACCGTATTCGCATTCACGCTTCCGCTTGCGGTCACTGACAAAGTACCCGCGCAAGCATCACTGGCGGTCGCGCCCGCATCGGTGAATCCGCCATGACATTCAATGGTTTGCGGGTTGGTTCCAGTGACCGTGACCACTGGGGCGGTGGTATCCACCACATTGACCACGCGGGAGTTGGTCGCGAAATTGCCTGCGGAATCGTGGGATATATAAGTGAGGGTATAATTGCCGGTGGCATTGGCATTGACTGCTCCACTGGTGGAAACCGACACCGTCCCGGCGCAGGCATCGCTGGCGGTTGCGCCGGCATCGGTGAATCCGCCGTGGCATTGCACGGTTTGCGGGTTGGTTCCGGTGACCGTGATCGTCGGGGCCGTTGTGTCCACCACATTGACGATGCGCGCGTTGGTGGCGATATTGCCCACGGAATCATGGGCCGTATAAGTGAGGGTATAACTGCCGGTGACATTGGCATTGACCGATCCGCCGGTGGAAACGGAAACCGTCCCTTCGCACGCATCGCTGGCGGTGGCCCCCGCATCCGTATAACCAGCATGACATTCCACCGTGGCCGGGTTGGATCCGGTAATGGCGATGACCGGGGCGCTCTGGTCATTCACCGTCAACACTGCTGGGCTACTGGTGTTCGTGCCGAAAAGGCTGCTGGCCACGACAGAATAACTATTGCCGGATGAAACCCCGGTTACATTTGACAACACCAGGCTGGCATTGGTTTGATTCGCGATCACGGAAACCCCGGCATACCACTGGTAAGCTACTGTCCCGGTGCCATTCGCATGTGAATTAAACGTGGCATTCTGGCCGCAATTCACGGTTTGGCTGCTCGGTGTCACATTAAAACTGGGCGCGTCAATCGAGGCGGCATTGGTGGCGTTGCCCGCCAAATTATTCGCGACCAGCGTGTAGGAACCCACGTCCGCCGCCGTGGCATTGATCACAGTCAAGTTGGTCGTCGCCGTTCCGGCATAATGACTGCCATCGCTCAAGGCCGTGTTGTTGGTGCTCCATTGATACGTCGCCGAGCTGCCCGTGAGAGAAGCCGTGAAAACGACATTCGTTACATTCGCGGTCGCGACGGTGATATTGGTGATGGCCGGCGCATCCACCACGGCCAAAATTCCGTCCGCATTGGTGACGCTGACGCCAGAACTGGTGGCCACTAAATGATAGCTTCCGTTATCTGCGTCCTGCGCGTTGACGATCGTCAGGCTCAAAGCAGTGGATCCCGAAAGGTGCGTTCCGTTGCTCAGTTGAGTGTTGCCATGAAACCATTGGTAAGACGGGCTGGCGCCACTGGTCAAACTGGCCGTGAAAGTGGCGTTGGCCCCCGCCGCCACCGGCTGGCTGGACGGAGCGGTGTCCGTGATGACCGGGGGGACAACGGTCGTAAGAATCGTTCCGGTGCTCAATGCGCCAGTCCCGAGCGCATTGGTCACCGCCACCGTATAACTGCCCGCATCCGCGCCGGACACCGAGCTTAAGGTTAGGGTCGCATTCGTCGCAGAAGCGTTGAGGCTGCTGTCAATATTATTGCCGTCTTTTTTCCATTGGTAGGTGAGGTTGGTGGTGCCGACCGCGCTCACGCTGATCGTGGCGGTTGTGCCCGGCGCCGCGTTCAAAGTCGCTGGCGGTTGGTTGGTGATGGCCGGGTCAACCACGATCAACGCCGCCGTCCCGCTGGTCGCGCTGCCTGCGGCATTTTGCAGCACGCAAAAATAATTGTCCGCATCCGCCGCAAAAACCCGGCTCAACGTCAGGCTCGAAGACGTTGAACCGCTGATCGTCGCGGCGTTGACCTGGGCACCGTTGGACAGGATCACATTGGCGCCGCGTTTCCATTGATAAGTCGCGGTGGCGCCGGCGGTTTGTGTGATTGAGAATATCGCGGTGGTTCCGGCATTGTTGGTCGTCGCCGCCGGAGAAGGATTGCTCACGCTTGGCGGAACCAAAATAGTCAACGCGGTGCTGGCATCGTTGGTGGCTTTCAATGAATTATCGCCGCCGTAGGAATAAGTGATCGCATAAGGAGTGCCGCTGGCGGCAATGGCCGAGGCGTCATAATTGATCGAAAAATCACCAGTCGCGTCGTTGATCGTGGTTGTTTGGGCATTGCCATTGATGGTCACCGTGACGGTTTCGCCATTGGCCGGGTAAAGCGGATCAGCCGTGCTGATGGTGCCGCCCAAGGTCACATGCGACCCAACCGCGATCGTTTGACTGGCGGTCAAACCAGAGAATGCCGGAGTTTTCTGCACCAACATATTGACGCTGCTGCCGCTCACCACGATGGTGGCGGTCGCGCCGGAAACCAGGGTGGCGGTGCCTTTGACTGTGACCGTTGCATTGGGAGTGCCGACGACCGAGCCGCCAGTGACGCTGATCAACGTATAAAGGCCCGGCTCGAGCGCCGTGCCGGAAAGGTTGGTCACGGTGATAGTATTGTTGTTCAAAGTCAGATCCGCCGAGGAAATCGTTAGAGCATTTCCATAAAACATGTAGCTTGCAAATGGTCGATGGGGTCAGGTAGGCTGGCGACATTATGCGCGCCATACCTGTTCCCATCCGTCAACGCATCATCCACCTCTATGATGCGGGTAAAACCACGGCTGAAA
>CAIYOY010000120.1 GCA_903927905.1 uncultured Verrucomicrobiales bacterium
AACGCCGGCATCGGCTTCGTCGGTACCCTCACGCAAACGACCGGCCACGATCTCGATCTGCTTTATGCCGTCAATGTGCGCGGGGTCTTCAATGTTTCAAAAGCTTTTTTGCCCGGCATGATCGCTCGCAAGCATGGCGTCATTGTCAACATGGCCTCCATCGGCGGTGTCGTCGGCATGAGGGATCGTCTGGCGTATTGCGCGACAAAATTCGCCGTTGTCGGCATCACCAAGAGCATGGCGCTGGATCATGCCCTGGACGGCATTCGTGTCAATTGCATTTGTCCGGGACGGGTGGAAACGCCTTTCGTGCAGGCGCGCTTGAAAGAATATCCCGACCCGGAAAAAGCCTACAAAGAAATGTCCGCCACCCAGGCCGTCGGCCGCATGGGCCGCCCCGATGAGATCGCCCATGCCGCGCTTTATCTCGCGAGTGATGAAGCCGAATTTGTCACCGGCACCTGCTTCATGATTGACGGCGGCTGGAGCGCTGGGAAATAAAATGCTGCTGGCCTTCAACAAACCGTACGGTGTGTTGTCTCAATTCACCCCGGACGGCTCGCCGAATCGTACTCTCGCGGAATTCAAATTCCCACCGAAAGTTTATCCCATCGGTCGGTTGGATGCGGATTCGGAGGGTCTGCTGCTGTTAAGCGACGAAGCCGGACTCAACACCAAACTGCTCGATCCCAACCACGCGCATGGTCGTATTTATTGGGCGCAAGTCGAACGAATACCGACCACCGACGCGTTGGAAAAATTATCCTCCGGTTTATCCATTCAAGGCCGCAAAACCTTGCCGTGTCGCGCGTGTCTCTTGGAGCCGCAACCCACCATTCCGCCGCGTGTGCCGCCAATTCGTTTTCGAAAATCTGTGCCAGATTGTTGGATTGGGTTGGAATTGGTCGAAGGGAAAAATCGCCAGGTTCGGCGCATGACCGCAGCGATTGGACATCCAACGTTGCGGTTGATGCGCGTTCAAATTGGGAAATTTGAACTGGAAAATTTAGGGTCGGGAGAATGGAAGGAATTAAACGCGAAGGAACGGACAGCCATCTTTCACCTTTAATTTCCGCTCGCTCCCACCAAGGGAAACAGGCAACAATTGGCGTTTATGAAACTGATTCGAATCCTGGTGGCTTTATTCATTCTAATATTGGTCACAGGCGCGCCAGCCGAAACGGCACCAAAAAAATTCAACGTCCTCTTCATTGCCGTGGATGATTTGACCACCGCCCTCGGCTGCTATGACCGCCCCGGGGCCATCACGCCGAGGATGGATGGGTTTGCAAAAACTGCGGTGCGCTTCGATCACGCCTATTGTCAATTCC
This sequence comes from uncultured Verrucomicrobiales bacterium, assembly GCA_903927905.1. GTDB lineage: Bacteria > Verrucomicrobiota > Verrucomicrobiia > Limisphaerales > Palsa-1400 > CAIYOY01. The sequence continues at coordinate 1,332 of CAIYOY010000120.1, forward strand.
CCCTCTGCAACCCCAGCCGCACTTCGCTCCTCAGTGGCTATCGCCCCGACAAAACCCACATTTATGGCAATGGCAAACCCATCCGAAAAGTCTATCCCGACATCGTCACGCTCCCACAACTTTTCAAAAACAACGGCTACTTTTCCGGGCGCGTCGGCAAGATGTATCACTACGGCGTACCCTATGACATCGGCACCAGCGGCCTCGACGATGTTCCATCCTGGACTCAAGTGGTCAATCCGCGCGGACGCGATCGTGACCTCGAACCCGACATCATCAATTTCACTCCTGACAACAAAAACATCGGCGCTTCGCTGACCTGGCAAGAATCGCCCGGCACGGACGCCGAACAGACCGACGGCAAAGTCGCCGCCGAAGCGATCAAGATGCTCGAAGCGCACAAGGACACGCCGTTCTTCCTCGGCATCGGATTTTATCGTCCGCACGTCCCGGACATCGCCACGAGCAATTGGTTTGATCTGCATCCGCTCGACACCATCCAACTTCCCAAAGAACCAAATCATGTCAAAGACATTCCGCCTATGGCCCTCACCGTCAAACCAGCCAACTACGGTTTGCCCGAGGAAAAACTGCGCGTTTTCAAACGCGCCTATTTTGCCGCCACTTCATTCGTGGATCAGCAAATCGGCAAAGTCCTCGACGCCCTCCATCGCTTGAATCTCGACGACAACACCGTCGTCGTTCTCTGGAGCGATCACGGCTGGTGTTTGGGCGAGCATGGTCAATGGCAGAAAATGTTGCTCTTCGAAGAATCCGCCCGCGTCGTCCTGATGATTCGCACGCCGGGTAACAAAGCGAATGGCAAAGTCAGTGAGCGCCCCGTGGAACTCGTTGATTTATATCCAACCCTCGCCGACCTCTGCGGACTCACACCGCCATCGGGTCTCGAAGGATATTCGTTGCGCCCTCTGCTGGATAATCCGAAAGCCAAGTGGGACAAACCCGCGTTCACCCAAGTCACTCGCAACAAAGAAGCCATCATGGGCCGAAGCGTCCGCACCGAAAAATATCGCTATACTGAATGGAACGCCGGCAAGGATGGTGTGGAATTGTACGATCAGGAAAAGGACCCAAAGGAATATCACAACCTGGCCAAAGATCCGAAATACGCGAAAGTGGTTGCTAAGTTATCCCCGCTCCTAATCAAAGAAAACAAACCGAAATGAAAAACGAAGAAGCTAACCGCAAAGAACGCAGAGAACGCAAAGAAGAAAATTTTTCCACCTCAGGTGTCAGTCCTAACTATTTACACTCCGGTTACCCCGCCATGCTTTCGACCTGTCTCAAATCCACCCACTTTGTGTTCTTTGCGGTTAAAAAATTCCTACCTTTGCTGATCTGCGCTTTTGCGGTTGGTTCTGCCTTCGCCAAGGAAGATGCCGACCTCGTCATCCAACACGCCAAGGTCATCACCGTGGACAAAAAATTCTCCACCGCCCAAGCCGTCGTGGTCAAAGGCGACAAAATCATCTTCGTCGGCAAAGACAAGGATGCGAAAAAATTCATTGGTGATAAGACCGAAGTCATTGACGCCGGTGGCAAAACCGTCATGCCCGGACTTTACGACAGCCACGTCCATTCCTACCGCGCCTCCGTCAGCGAAATGAACAACGGTTCCCCCTTCGTCCGTTCCATCGCCGAAGCGTTGGCCTGGATAAAAAATCAAGCCGCCAGCAAGCCACCCGGCACTTGGATCGTCTTGGAACGCGTTTATGCCACCCGCATGAAGGAAGGCCGTCTCCCGTTAAAATCCGAATTGGACGAAGCCGCGCCGAATAATCCCGTCCACTGGAATTCCGGTCCGGTTTCCGTGGTGAACTCCAAAGCGCTGGAAGTTTCCGGCATCACCAAAGACACGCCCAATCCCCTGCCCGGCGAAATCGTCAAAGATCCAAAAACCGGCGAACCGACCGGCATCCTGCGCAACGCCGCCCGGCTGTTGAAAGCCCCGCCCCTCGGCAAAGTCACCCCCGAACAACAACGCGCCGCCCTCAAACACCTTTATCAACTCTACAATCAACAAGGCCTCACCAGCATCGGCGAACGCAACACTCCAACCGAAGCAGTGGATATGTTTCGTGACATGGAAAAATCCAACGAACTCACCCTGCGCATCAACTGCACACGCCTAATGGAGCCCGTGCCAAAAACCCTGGATGAAGCCATCAAAAAACTCGACGAGATGACCGCCACCAACGGCCAAACCTACGGCCCCACCGGCGTGGGCGATGACTGGGTCCGCATCGGGCCGTTCAAAGTCCTCCTCGACGGCGGCATGTTGATCGGCACGGCTTACATGGAAGATCCCTGGGGAGAGAACGAAGTCTTCCAGATCACCGACCCGAAATATCGCGGCATCCTGAATGTTAAACCCGAACTATTAAACCCGCTTTATCTCGAAGCCGCCAAGCGCGGCTGGCAACTCACCGCCCACAACGTCGGTGGCGGCGCGACCGATGTGTTGCTTGACTGCTATGAGAACATCGCCAAACAAATGGACATTTCCCAGCGGCGGTTTCTCCTGACCCACGTCAATTTCCCCACCGAACGCAACCTCGACCGCGCCAAAAAACTCGGCGTCGCCGCCGATGTCCAACCCGCCTGGCTCTACAAAGACGGCGCGAGCCTGCGAAAAATCTTGGGCGACGAACGGATGCGTGATTTCTTCCCGCTGAAAAGCTTCCTCAAACGCGGCCTAATCATCGGCGGCGGCAGCGATCATATGGTGCAAAGTGATTCAGTTGACAGCACCAACCCGTGGAATCCGTGGCTCGGCCTCTGGGTCGCCCTCACCCGCAAAACCGAAGCCGGCACCGTGGATAAACCCGAGCAACGCCTCACCCGCGAAGAAGCCATCCGCTTCTACACCATCAACAATTGCTATCTGAATTTCGAAGAGACCAAAAAAGGTTCCGTTGAACCCGGCAAATACGCCGACCTGATCATCATTGACCGCGACCTTTTAAAATGCCCGGTTGACGATGTGCGCACGACCAAGGTTCTCATGACCATTGTTGGTGGAAAAGTGGTTTGGAAAATGGATAAATGATGGGTTGGAGCTTTTTAGTGCGTTTTACTCCCTGACGCTTTTAGTTAGGTCGCCAATGATATCAAATAAAATTCAATGGACACAAAAGAACACATAGGGGGAAGACTCTGATTCCGCTTTTTCTTCTATCGTGATCTTTTGCGTTCTCTCGTGGCAATTCATTATTTGGCCAACAAAGACTTCCGACGCAACCTCCAAACGGCAATCATGCATACGATGTGGACGACGACGAATAATACACCATGAAAATAGCTGAAGAAATATCTGTTCGGCGTGAAGGAAACGTCCTCGCCATGATCGCGGACAAGATATTGTCCGCTAACCAATCTTCCTCCTGAGGGAAATGCGCAAGTGCCATCACTAAGGAAATGCACAACAAAAGCTACGAAATTGACAGCACCAACAATGAAAAAAATAAGTTGAATCGACTCTCGGCATGACTTAACGCCGAAACCAGTAATCTTGATTTGGCCGGATCGCACTTGAAAATAAACGACAAGACAGCCAATGCCCATAAAAATGAGCCAAAGAAGCGTTACAATAACGGGCGATGTGGCTAACATTATTATATTACTGCTCGCGCCAATCCACGCGGTAAGAGGAGCTTTGAGCAGACTTATTCGGTTGTCAAAGTCATTTCTCCGCTGCGCTGCACCAGTTTAAAATCGCGCTTCGTCACCGCCACCGGCTTCAATCCAGCATCTTCTGCATCAGATGAACATCCAGCAACTTGCCAAACTTTCGACCCACTTCCTTCAAAGTCCCCACATGCACATATCCGTAGGCCTCGTTCAGATGGAGACTCTCCTTGCTTCCCTCCGCAATCCGCACCACCAGCGAATGAAACTTCAGGCGGCGCGCATCCTCGGTCATCTTGTCTTTTAATTTCCGACCGATGCCGCGACCGCGATATTCCGATTTCACGTAAAAAGAACTTTCCGCCGTGTCATCGTAAGCCGGGCGATCAGAAAATTTGGAAAGCGACGACCAACCCACCACCTGGCCATCCAGTTCGGCGACGATAATGGGATGCCGATCGTCGTGGGCGTGAAACCATTGGGTGCGTTCTTCGAGGGTTTTGGGTTCGGTATCGAAGGTGGCCGTCGTGGTGAGGATCGCCTCATTATAAATTTCCCTGATGGCCGGAAGATCGGCCACCGTGGCGGGACGGATGCAAACAGTTGCGTCGCTCATTCCCGATATGATTCCAAGAATGTCCGCGCTGGCAATTGAATTATGGCACCAAGGGAAAGGTAGGGCGCGTCAGTCCCTGCGCGCCGGGGGGCAAATATAGACCAACACCCCGGCGCGCACGGAGTGACGCGCCCTACCTCACGAACGGAGACCAACCCCATACTCCATCATTGCGCCCATCGCGGTTGAAGGTTAATTAGAACTCATGATTGAACCACGTCACAGCCCGCTTTTGCCCCGTCGGAAATTTTTTATCCGCATGGGATGGCACCTCGCGACCGGCTTGTGCTTGATCGCGATTTCACTGGCCATCGGCATGTCCGGGTATGCCTGGTTTGAGAAAATGCGCTGGATAGACGCATTCGTGAATGCCTCGATGATTCTGTCGGGCATGGGGCCGGTCGGAGAATTGCACACGGCGGGCGGGAAAATTTTTGCGGGGTGTTATGCCTTATACAGCGGACTGGCTTTGATCACCATTGTCGGAATTATTTTCACCCCGATCGCCCATCGGCTGTTCCATAAATTTCAATTGGACGATGAGCCGAAGAAAGGCGCGTAACAATCGTGCGTTCGGATATGAGATTCTTCGGAAAACGATCCAGCCTGCTTCTGTTCGCCCTGCTGTTGACTGCATCGGCGCAAGCCCATCAGACCAGCGACAGTTATCTGAGCCTCGAATTCACCGCCACCAACATCACCGGCCAATGGGATCTCGCGGTCAAAGATCTCGACTTCGTCATCCCTCTCGACGACAACAAAGACGGCGACATCACGGCGGAGGAATTGAAAACCCACGAAAAAGCGATTAGCGATTATGCCCTGGCTCATCTGGCCGCGAAAATTGACGGGCAACCGCGTCCCGTCCATATCACCGATCAAACCGTTGCCTTCCACCTGACCGGCCCCTACGTCGAGCTTCACCTCGTCATGGATGGTTCGAGCGAGGGCCGGGAACTCGAACTCACTTCCACCCCCTTTTTCGAGCAACACCCCCAGCACAACGGCCTGCTCCTCATTGATTACCTCGGACAAAAACAGGCCTCAGTCTTCACTGAAAACAAAACCCGCCAAACCTTTCTTCTGCTGGCTCCCGAAGGACCGAACCTTTCCCAACAGTTCCTCTCCTTCGGCAAAGAAGGCGTTTGGCACATCTGGCGCGGTTACGATCACATTCTTTTCCTGCTTGCGCTTCTATTTCCGGCGGTCTTAACCCGGAAAGCCGATGCGTGGCAACCGGTCGAAGCCTTTCGTCCGGCCCTCATTAACGTCCTCAAAATCGTGACCGCCTTTACTCTCGCTCATTCGATCACCCTCAGTCTGGCCACCCTAGAAATCATTAAACTGCCCACTCGCTTGACGGAGTCGGCCATCGCCGCATCGGTCGTGCTGGCGGCGTTGAATAATATTTTTCCGGTGATCACGAAGCGGGAATGGGTGGTGGCCTTCGTTTTTGGCTTAATTCATGGATTCGGATTTGCCAGCGCTTTGACCGAGATGGGCTTCAGCCACGGCAATCTGGCGCTGACGATAATTGGTTTTAACCTGGGAGTGGAAGGAGGCCAGTTGGCCATCGTGGCTGTTTTTTTACCCTTGGCCTATCTGACCCGGAAATCTTGGGCTTACCAACGCGTAACGCTGGCCTTCGGTTCATCGATCATTGTCATCATTGCCGCTGGCTGGCTGGTGGATCGGGTTTTCAATCTGAATTTCATGCCTTTTTAGGGAGTATAAAAAAAAAAAAGGCCCGGAATTTCTTCCGGGCCTTGCGAGGGTCAGGACCATTGCGGGTCCGAACCAAAGGTCAACTTAGGGCAGAACGTGCGGAACCGTCGCGCCGTTTTGCAGGGTGCAGGTCGGCGCCATGGAAACGATGTTCGG
>CAIYOY010000121.1 GCA_903927905.1 uncultured Verrucomicrobiales bacterium
CAAGTGCCGGTCAATTTTCGGACGGAGCGCGGCTGTGTGGGGGTGGGGGACCAGCCGCAGCGGGTGGCGCGCACCTGACGCGTGATCATTTACCCAAGCCTTCGGTTCGGACAAGGCCCGCTTGCCCGGCACTTTAAATCGCACCCAGATAACAATCACTGCCAAACTTTGCATCAATTGTTACAAAGTTTGGCAGCAACACGGCACACGTTTAAAGGGGCTTGGTTTAAGGGCAAACATTATGCCGTTAAAAATTTATTTCCGACCAGGTGTTGCATCAGGCAGGAAGCGGCGGGCGGCGATCAGGGTGCGGATGCGGTGTGGGTCGCTGACGGGGGAGTCCGGGTCGAGGCTGCTGATTTGGACGCGTTCGGAGGATTGAATGAAAAGTTTGCCGCCAAGGTAGATGCCGACATGACTGACGTGCGGCGAACCGGAACTGCGACGATGACCGCCGAAGAAAATGAGGTCGCCCTTTTTCAGTTGGCTTAGATCTTTATCAATCAGGACTTCGATACCTTCCCGGGCTTGTTGACTGGCATTGCGCTGGAGGTCAATGCCGTTCAATAAGAAGACGAGCTTGGTGAAGCCCGAACAGTCCAGTCCTTTCGGCGAGTTTGCGCCCCAAAGATAAGGACGGCCCAGAAATCGTTTGGCGGTGGTTTCAATGTTTTCAGCGGTGGGGTGGCGTTCCTTCTGCCAGTCGACGTAGTTTTGGGCGGATTTTTTGGGCAGAAAACCAGTGCGGCCATCCGGCAATTCGACTTTCCAACAATCGCCTTCTTCCCCGATTTTTTTGAGCAGATCGGCGATCACAACATCGGAAACGGGCAGGGAATCGGGTTGCGCTGTTTCACGGACGGTATCTTCAAAGACGGTGACAAACAAAAGTGACGCGTGAGTCCAGGCATCGGCCGTAGCGCGGGTGCAGCGGACGAAGGTGCCTTTTTCCAGCCAACTCAGATAACCATCGGCCGATTGCACATAATACCATAGGCCATTAGTGCCCGGTTTCAGCACGTGAAAAACGCGCCCCATGAGCATTTGCGTCCCCATCTCCGCCTTGTGCTCGGGGCCTTCACGTCCGCTGGCCACGCTGAGACTGGCGATGCCCCAAGTGCGGTCGCCCAATTCTTCCGCCGGCAGGATACGAAGCTCATCGGTGAATTTGACATGGGCGTTTTTCAAAGTTGCAACCGTGTCCGCCTTGGCGATGGCAGAATCAACGTCACCGGTCAGGATGAGATCATTGCCGTCTGGTTCAAGCGCAGCCGAATAGACGGTGAGGTGCGGATCCGGAGCATATTTAGTTTTCAGGCCGGCCAAAATATTGGTGGCGCGATTCAAGTCCGAAGTCTGGCCATCTGCGACCAAAGTGAACGTGGTCAACAGTGCTGCCAACGCGATGGAAATGATGATCCTCGATTGGAAAAACAAAATCTGTTTCAAGATTTCAATAAATTGGTGGTTTTCATCGCAGATTTCAAGCAGACAACAGGCTGATGAAAACGTGATGATTGAATGACTGATTCAGCCGTGTTCTCACGAACACAGCCACGATGTAATTGAGTTAATTTATAAAGAGGGCCTCGTTCGTCTGGAGCAAAGCATGCGCGAATTTTTCCCAGGAGCCGACGCGCCTGAGCTGGCCGGGGGCAATGTTGACCAGGGACATGGCGGGGCGCTGGCCTTTTTTGCCGCCGTTGTTTTTCTTCTGACGTTCTTCCCGCATCTGTTGGCGGCTCTCGGCGGAGATGTTTTCAGCGGCGGGTGAATCATCAATGAAGCTCATGCTCAACTTCACCTCAACTTCGCTGGGCTCGCGTTGGAAAATGCGTTCGTAAAGATATTTCACGCGCGATTCCACGTCGTCCAAGCGCTGAAATTCAGAACGGTTGACCAGGTTGCGGGCCTGCTCGACGACCAGCGGGCTGTTCATCATGAAGAGAGCCTGTTGCGGAACAGTCGTCTCGTACCGCTTGCCGCTGGTCATGTCGGGATTGGCGAAGTCAAACAGGTTATAGATTTCGGGCAAATTGCGGCGGTCAATAAAACCATAAAGCGTGCGGCGATGGGAATACCCGCCCTCACCCAGATTAACCGAGCGACCACCCATGGTTAGATCAAGCTGGCCCCCGATGGCCAGGACGGAATCGCGCACCGCTTCGAATTCGAGACGATGAATATTGGCGCGCCAGAGCAGGCGGTTTTGCGGGTCCTGTTGGGCGTAGCGCGGATTGTTGTCGCTGCTTTGTTGATAGGCGCTGGAGAGCATGATTTCGCGGTGCAGCTTTTTGATGGACCAGCCTTCGAGCATGAAATGGTAGGCGAGGTAATCCAACAGCTCGAGATGGCTCGGTGGTTCGGATTGATTGCCGAAATCGTCCGGCGTGGTGACGAAGCCTTCACCGAAGTGATGCTGACAGACGCGATTGACAATGACGCGCGGGGTCAGCGGGTTGTAGGAACTGATGATGGATTGGGCCAGTTCCAGACGTCCGCTGCCATTGCGAAACGGCATCTGCCTGGGCGGGGAAAGGATTTCCAAAAATTCGCGCGGGACGATCGGACCTTTATTTTCGGCTTCGCCGCGATAGAAGATGGGGGAATCCTTCGGGCGGCCAAGGTCATAAAGGACATTGGCGCGGGGTGGGGCACCGGGATGTTTGAGTTCCAGTTGCGCGAGGTCGCGGCGTAATTCGCCTTCTTCTTTCTTAAAGTCTTTTTTGTCTTTGGCGCTGGCCGTCCGGCGTTGCGCGCGGCGCTGATTGTCCAGGGCGGCGAGCTGCTGATTGAGCGCGGCTTGCTTGGCCTGATAATCGCGGTATTCCGGCGTATATTTGACGGTGCCGATGATCGGATCTTCTTCGGGTTCCGCGCAACTGGCAAAAATGCCGTGCAACCCGTAGTAATCTTTTTGCGAGATGGGATCGAATTTATGGTCATGGCAGCGCGCGCAAGTGACGGTCAGAGCCATGGTGCCCTTGCAAACCACGTCAATCCGGTCGTTGATCACGTCGTTTTTATTTTCATTGAAGTGATCTCCCAGGGTCAAAAAACCCAGCGCCGCC
>CAIYOY010000122.1 GCA_903927905.1 uncultured Verrucomicrobiales bacterium
CCTTCGCGTGCTTCAAGATACCGCCGATGTAGTAGAGAGCCATCTGGCTCAATCCGGCGTATTCTTTACCAGCAAAGAGAGGCTTGCCCTTGGACCACAAGCTCTGGTGCGTGTGCATCCCGGAACCATTGTCTCCGAAGAGGGGCTTCGGCATGAAGGTCACCGTCTTGCCGTGTTTGCGCGCCACGTTTTTGATCACGTACTTATACAGCATCATGTTGTCGGCCGTTTTGACCAAGGTGTCGAAACGGAAATCAATTTCCGCCTGGCCGGCCGTGGCCACTTCGTGGTGTTGACGTTCGATCTTGATGCCGAGCGATTCCATGATCAGGCACATCTCGGTGCGGATGTCCTGCTGGGTATCATTCGGGGCCACGGGGAAGTAACCTTCCTTGTGCCGGATCTTGTAGCCCAGGTTGGGCATCTCATCACGACCGGTGTTCCAGACGGCTTCTTCGGAATCGACGGAGTAAAAGGTGCCGTTGGATTTGCTGTCGAACTGGACGTTATCAAAGATGAAGAACTCGGCTTCCGGCCCGAAGACGGCGGTATCGGCAATCTTGGTGGATTGGAGATACTTCTCACCGCGCTGGGCGATGCCGCGCGGATCGCGGTTGTAGGCTTCCTTGGTTCCCGTTTCCGCAATGGTGCAGGTCAGGGAGAGAGTGGGGACAGCCATGAAAGGGTCGATGAAGGCGGTGGCCGGATCGGGCATGGCCAACATGTCGGAGGCCTCGATGGATTTCCAGCCACGGATGGAGGAACCGTCGAAACCGAAACCTTCGGCGAAGACTTCTTCGGTCAGTTCGCCCATGGGCACACTGAAGTGCTGCCAGGTGCCGAAGGTATCGACGAATTTTACATCAACCATCTTGGCCCCTTGTTTACGGGCCGATTCGATTACTGATTTTGGGGTGCTCATAATATTTATGTTTTGTTGTTAGAGAACATAGTTGCGCCAATCGCGTCTCTCGTCCGCAGTTATTGGCGCAACAAAATGTATTTGAATATCAGGCAGTGGCGCGGCGCAGGTCTTTGAACAGCAAGAAGCCGTAGCCGATGACGATGCCGCCCGAAACCCACCATTGGGTGGAGTCGGTGAACAACATCGGACAGACCAATTGGATCAAGGCCAAGGCCACCAATAAAAAGGCCACTCGCGTCAGGGAGCCGGGCATGACCGCCCAGCCAGTCTTCAGTTTGCCTGCGCTGTGCTTTATTTGATTGCGCCGGGCGGCCGTCTTTTGGATGAAGCCGAAGGCTGTGCCAATGGCACCACCCAAGGCGAGGCCGACCGTGAGCCGGATAATGTTAATCAATGTGATATTCATAATATCTAAACGTTAGTGCGTGATTACTTCGCCATCGGGGTCTCGGACTGTTTGTCCATGACAAAGCCGTTGTAGCCAGCAACGCCCATTTCAGGAACATCAAGGCCTTCGATTTCAACTTCTTCAGAGACACGGTTGCCGACGATCAATTCCGCAATGTAATAAGTGATCAAGGAAAGGATGGCCAGGGTGACAAAGCAAGTGATCACACCGATGCATTCGGCCCACAACTGGCTCATGCCGCCGCCGTAGAGACAGCCGATGACACCCATCTCCGTCGCGCCCGTTGGCACGGCACTGGGATCCATCATCTGGTAGGCGCCGGTGGCCAGCTTATACCAATGAACACCATTCAAGCCGGTGCCATAGGTGCCGTCCGCAAACAAACCGATTGAAAGACAGCCCCAAGCGCCATTCACGCCATGGACGGCAATCGCACCCACTGCGTCATCAATGCGGTGTTTATCGAAGAAGAAAACCGCTTCAACGACCAGGATGCCGGAAATGAGGCCGATGATAGCCGCACCAGTCGCGTCGACAAAAGCGCAGGGAGCGGTGATCGCCACGAGGCCGGCCAACATGCCGTTGCACATCATAGAGGGATCCGGTTTCTTGGTCCGCACACACCACATCCACATCGTGGTAGCAACGGCAGCCGTGGCAGAAGCCAGCATGGTGTTAACCGCGACGACCGCGATGCGAAGATCCGTGCCAGCCAGGGTTGAACCTGGGTTGAAACCGAACCAACCGAAAGCCAGGATGAAAGTCCCGAGCATGACCATCGGAATGCTGTGGGGCGCGATGGGATGGACCAACTTGCCTTCTTTATTGTATTTTCCGAGGCGCGGTCCGATCAGCCAGGCAAAGACCAGCGCAATGACGCCGCCTTGCATATGCACCACGGACGAACCGGCAAAGTCCACGTGACCATGACCGAGGCCGAAGTTCGAGCCGAGCTGCGCGAGCCAGCCGCCGCCCCAAACCCAGTTGCCGAAGATCGGATACATAAAGGTGCCGATGCAGCAGCCGTAAATCATGAAGGCGGAGAACTTCCAGCGTTCTGCGGCAGCGCCGGTTGGAATGGTCGCAGTGGTGTCCATGAACACCATCTGAAAGAGGAACAAGGCAAAGGCGGCGGTGTCATAGCCCGCGCCTCTCAAGAAGAATCCTTTCAGCCCAATCAAACCAAATGGATGGCCCATTAGCGTGATGGTAAATTCGTGGTTCAACCCGGCGTAGCCACCCATGGTGCCGATGGCCCCCAAACCACCGAACATGAAGGCAAATCCACAGATATAAAAACCAAGCAGACCCATGGGATAAATCATGAAATTCATGGCCATGGTGTGGCTCGAATTCTTGGCCCGGCACAAACCGGTTTCGACGAGGGCGAAACCCGCTTGCATGAACATGACCAGGAAGCCGGTGACCAGCGTCCACATGAAGTTGACGGCGACACGATTGTGGCCGACGGCATCCGCCAGCTTCATCGCCAGCGGTTCCGCCTTGCCTTGCTTCGTGTAGTCATCAAACGCCGCCTTGGCCGTGGTGTAAGCGGCGACTTTGTTGGTGTCCTTCTTATCGTCCGCGCTCAAATCAGCCGGCGCAGCGACAACAAACATGTTTCCACCGGCGTCCTGGACGTCAGCGGCGGCACCCGTTGCGGTGCCAGCGGGATCAGGTTTCGGATCAGTTGACGCCGCCGGAGCCGCCGCCGCAGCGGGTGCATTGGTGGAGGCAGCGGCCGCATTGGTCGAAACCACGGGCGCGTTGGTGTCTTCCGCTCTGACGGCGAGAGCCATCAACAGGGCGCTTAAACAAAGGCAGTTAATAATTCGTTTCATTATTTTTATTGGTTCTTGAGGTTATTGGGGGAGGGGTTTAAACGGCTTGATCGCCTTTTTCTTCGGTGCGGATGCGGATGGCTTCGTCCACGGAAGAGACAAAAATCTTTCCATCGCCAATCTTTCCAGTTTTGGCGGCGGCGACGACGGCAGTGACAGCGGCGGCCACTTGACTGTCGGGGAGGACAATTTCAATTTTAATCTTGGGCAGGAAATCCACGGTGTATTCGCTGCCGCGATAGATTTCGGTGTGGCCTTTTTGACGGCCAAAGCCTTTGACTTCGCTGACCGTCATGCCTTCGATGCCAATTTCGCTGAGGGCGTCTTTGACTTCTTCCAGTTTGAACGGTTTTATGATCGCTTCTATTTTTTTCATATTTTAAAGAAAATTGGTTTCCGAACGACGGGTCTTTAGCACCAGCCATGCCAAGGAAAAACCGAAACAGCCAAAAAAACAACACAAGCAACAGTCAGCCAACTACTTGCGAGCGTGAAAAAATAATAAACAAACATTTTTTACATATAAAATTTTAATAAATGGTTTTTGCCCTGTAGCTTTTTGACCACCTTTGCTGTCTTTGCACAGACAGGTAGAAAAGAAATCAACCGTGGATGATGACCTGAATATTTTCGGGCAGATTTTTCGCCACTTCACGCACGACGCTGCCTTTGAGGAGATGCGCGAGGGCGCTGCGATTTGGCGCGCCCAGCACCAGAATATCAATGCCAAGCATGGCGGAAAGTTCAAGAATGGTGGCCGAGGGATCGTCGCTTTCCGCAAACAACGGCAAAACGGTAACTTTGTTTTCTCGGCCTAATTCGATCATGGGATACAAAATGGCGGCAGCGGACGGATCGTCCTGCCAGCGTGTGACAGGGCCGGCCGGCATCATGCCGGGAACGGTCACGGCCAATTCTTTCACGTAAAGCACATAGAGCGTGGCACTGCGCAAGCGCGCTTCCTCCATGGCAAAGCGCAGCACCGGAGTCACACCCCGCGCGGCCACGAGCAACGATTGTCCGGCGCTGATCTGTATCTGCCAGCCGGCCATGGATTCCGGGGAAATCGCCGCCACCATTTCTTTGCGGATGGTGACGGATTCGAGGCCGGCCCGCTTCATCGCATACCAGCGCAAACCAAAGCCAACCAGCAGCACACAGGCCGCGAAAAACAACGCCGCCGGTTTGGTTTTTGCGATGGTGATCTCGATGGCAAACAGCAGAACGAACGTGATCATCATGGTGGCCCACTCCCAATGCGTCAGTTTCAGCCGCTTGTTGAACACGCACGAGCCAAGATTCACCGCGATGGCGCCGACCACCCCGATGGCATACATGTCCGCCATGGTGTCCAGATCGTCCGAGAGGCCGGCCAAAACCATGGGCAGCAAAACGGCCGCGAACATCGGGAGCCAGGGAACGCCGTGGGAATTGAGCTTGGTGAAAGGCGTGGGCATTTCCTTGTCCCGGGCCAGCATGTACATCAAACCGATCATCGCGGCGATGGCCGTATTGGTCGCGCTGAGCAGGAGGAGTCCAATGATTACTGCGGTCACCAATCCAAACACATGCCCCACATGCGGCCCAAAGTTAGCTGTGGCATAATGTTCGGCCAAGTAGCGCAGCATGTCATCGTGATGGGCCATGATGTCGGAACCGAGCGAATGGGGCAAAGACAGCATCGCCCATGCGAGCAGCGCCGTGCCAAAAACCACTTCAATGGCCACGGGCACAATGGACTTCGTAGCCGTCTTGGAGATGACGGGTTTTTCCGGGGTGGAACCTGGATCAAGTTTCATCACCCCGGTGAGATTGGCGATGGCCTCCACGCCGCTCAACGCCAGGATGACACCCACGAAGGCCACCCAATTTTTGCCGAAATGCGCGTGCAGCGGCGTCAAATTATTGAGCGTCAAATGCGGCAGGCTCAAGGCGATGATGCCGACGACGACCACGACCATCGGCAGGGCCAGGGACATGGCAAAGCTGCCGCTGTGTTTCGGGCCAAAGAAATTGATCCCGCCAATCACGACCATCATTCCCATCGTGGCCAGGGCAAGATACTGCGGAGGAACCCGGAAATATTCCATGGCATCCCAGCAACTGAGCGAGGCGGTGACGATAAAATCGGCCAGCAGCAAGAGTGAGCCCAAGACCGCCAGCACCCGGCTTTGTTCCCGCGCCGCCGAGTAAACGCCGCCGCCATCGGGGAAATGGCGGCAAACGATCATGTAATTATAGCCGACCAGCCCGGTCAACGCGCAAACCGCGAGGATGATGGGAAAAGAAGAAAACTGCGCGGCGGCAAAAGCCATGCCGATGACGTACGCTTTGCTCGTGCCCCAGTCTCCGTAGAGCAGGGCGGCGGCGCGTTTCCAATCCACATTGCGCGGGCGATGGACGCTGATGCTATCCATGGGAAAGCACGGCGTTAATTGGCAGTAACATCATAACTGAAAGATTCCGAAGCAAAGATACTTGCTTCATTGAGGCGGGATTTGAGTCTAAAGAAAGGGTTTCGTCAAACACGAATCTTCTCCAACCCCGGACGGGGTGACCTGATAAGGGCGTGTTGCCCAAATCCAAATTTCTGGCAACCCGCCGGGTTGAGGATTTGGGCAACACGCCCATAATAGCCAGGGGCAAGCGCGGTTGAGGCAACAGGGACCGCGCGCCACCCTGGGTAAATCACCCAAATCATTCCAACTATTTCGCGAAGCAGCGACGAAGGAGTATTAATCCGAAAGCCCCCCAACCATAAAAGGGTCCAATTGTGACATTTTATCAGGCAGATTGGTTTCTCGTGTTGATGGGTTGCGATTTGGGCGGGGTCGGGGTATTAATCTGGGCGAATGATCTGGAACCGGACACAGGTTGGGATGATGGGGATGGCTTTGCTGAGCGCGACGCTTGGAGCAAAGGCCCAGGAATTTGCCAAATTGCCTTATCAGCAGCTTTATCACGTCCAGAAAGTCCAGGGGGAATTGACCCATACTTATACCAATTTGCACGTGGCGCTGCGCATGCAGTCCACGGATATCAAGGTCAAGACGGGCGATTTGGATGTGTTCATTGATGCCAAGTCCGGGCGGATTCCGGTCAAAATCGGAGAAGACGGTAGTTTTTTGATTCCCATGCGCGACGATCTGGCGGAAGAAAATCCGCCGGTGATCACCAATCAGCCGCGCGGGACGATGCTCCTGGATTGGAAGGTCGGTCTGAACGCCAGCCAGATGACGAACACGATGAGTTATCGGCGGTTGATGCAGCCGGTGAAGGATTGCGAAGCGGTCCAGGGAAAAATGCGCGAAGTTTTTCCCGGCGCGCCGAAGTTGAAAATGGTCGGTTTAAAAATGATTTATGACACTATTAAAAATAATCCCCAAGTGGATATTGCCGCCAAAAAAGGGGGGCAAAAATTTAAGTCCAACGATGACGGCGAAATCATGGTTCCACTGGATGTTGCTCTGCTGGAGGAAGACCCGTCTGTTTCCATTCCCCAATTGCCCGCCAAAGTCGAGATTGTCTCCGGGAAAAGCGAGGATTGAGGGGCCTGTAGCATCGGGCGTCTCGCCCGACATAGAGGGTGGCATCCTGCCACCCGGAAAGAGCGCACGAATTTTTTGTGACCTGGTAATGGACGACGATCTTCGTGCCAATCACGGTTTTATCCGCCGGGCGGGACGCCCAGGCTCTACGTCAGGCGAGACGCCTGACGCCACATCGGCCCTGTCTTTTAACTTTGAACTTTACCCTTTGAACGCTTAACTTGCGCCTCGCCGTATGAATTTCATCATCAAAAAAATCCTCGGTTCGAAAAACGAACGCGATGTCAAAAAGCTTCGGCCTTTGGTCCAGAAGATCAACGAAGCCGAAGCCGCGTTGCAATCGCAGCCGGAGGACGTGTTGCGGCAAAAGACCGCTGCCTGGAAGGCGGAGTTGTCCGCTATTACGGACAACGACCAATTGGCGGCGCGTTTGACCGAGATTCTGCCGGAAGCTTTTGCGGTGGCCAAGAACGCCTGTCGCCGCCTGTGCGGGACGGATGTCATCGTGCGCGGCCACCCGTTGCGCTGGGAAATGGTGCCGTTCGATGTGCAATTGATCGGCGGCGCGGCGTTACACAATGGCAAGATCGCGGAAATGGCGACGGGCGAAGGCAAGACGCTGGTCGGCACTTTGCCGGTTTATTTGAACGCCCTGACCGGGCGTGGGGTGCATGTGGTGACGGTCAATGATTATCTTGCGGCCCGCGACAGTGAATGGATGGGTGCGGTCTATAAATTTCTCGGCCTGACGGTGGGTTGCATCCTGAATAATCAATCGCCTTCGGAACGGCGCGCGCATTACGAGTGCGACATCACTTACGGCACGAATGCGGAATTTGGTTTTGATTATCTTCGCGACAACGGCATGGCCACGCGCCGGGAAGACCAGGTCCAACGCGGTCATTATTTTGCCATCGTAGATGAAGTGGATTCCATTCTGATTGATGAAGCGCGGACGCCGTTGATCATCAGCGGTCCTTCGGTCGTGGCCATTGATAATAAATATGACGAGGTCAAACCGGCGGTGGAAAATTTGGTGCGCGCGCAGCAACGGTTGTGCGGCCGTTTTCTGACGGAAGCGGAAGCGTTGCTCAAGAAGTTGCGCCCGGCGGATGGCAGCAAGCCGGCCAATCCCCAAGCCTTGGAGCGGGAAATCGGAATGTTGCTGTATCGGGTCAAGTCGGGCAATCCGCGCGCGACGGAACTCATGCGCATCCTGGAAGAACCGGAAAATCTGCAATTGATGAACAAGGCGGAATTGGAATTGCACGCGGAGCAGTCCAAGAAGGAGCTTTACGCGCAGAAGGAAGAATTGTTGTTCGCGATGGATGAGAAAAGTCACGAGGCCGATCTCACGGAGAAAGGGCGCAATTTCCTCCGGCCTTCCGATCCCGACGCGTTTGTCATGCCGGACATGGCGGTGAAAATTCATGAGATTGACACGGGCGCGGAACAGGACGCGCATAAGCGGTTGGAGATGAAATCGAAGGTGCAGGCGGAATTTGAAGAGAAGGCGGTTCAGATCCATACGATTTCCCAATTGCTCAAGGCTTACAGCCTTTATCAGTTGGATGTTCATTACGTGATTGAAGACGGCAAAGTGGTCATCGTGGATGAACACACTGGCCGCCCCATGTACGGCCGGCGCTGGAGCGAGGGCTTGCATCAGGCCGTGGAGGCGAAGGAAGGTGTGGAAGTGGAACGCGAAACACAAACGCTGGCCACGATCACGATCCAAAATTATTTCCGTCTCTACAAAAAACTGGCCGGCATGACCGGCACCGCCGAAACCGAGGCGAGCGAATTTTTTGATATTTACAAGCTCGGCGTCCTGGTCATTCCGACCAATCGCCCGGTGGCGCGCAAGGATCGGAACGATTCCGTTTATAAAACCAAGCGCGAAAAATTTAACGCGGTACTCAAAGAGATCACCGAAGTTCACAACCAGGGCCGGCCCATTCTGGTCGGCACTGTTTCTGTTGAGACCAGCGAACAGGTTTCCAAAATGTTGAAACGCGTGGGCATCATTCACTCGGTGCTGAACGCCAAGTATCACCAGCAGGAAGCCGAGATCGTGGCCCGGGCGGGTCAGCGCGGCGGCGTCACCATCGCCACCAACATGGCCGGTCGTGGCACGGACATCAAACTCGGCGAGGGCGTGGCGGCCATTGGCGGCTTGCACGTCATCGGCACGGAACGCCATGAATCGCGTCGGATTGACCGGCAGTTGCGCGGACGTTGCGCGCGCCAGGGCGATCCGGGTTCGTCGCATTTCTTTATTTCATTGGAAGACGATCTGATGCGTTTGTTCGGTTCGGACAAGATCAGCAAATACATGGAGAAGATGGGCTTGGAAGAGGGCCAGGAGTTGGAGCATTTCATGCTCAACAAATCCATTGAGACCGCGCAGAAACGTGTCGAACAGCACAATTTCCAGATCCGCAAACGCACGCTGGAATACGACGACGTGATGAACAAACAGCGCGAAGTCATCTACGGCTTCCGCGATGAGATCATTAATTCGACCGATGTGCGCGACCGGTTGATGGACATCATTGAGGAAGTGGTCATCCAGCGTGTGAGCGATCTGACGCCGGAAAAAACTGCGCCGGAAGAATGGGACGTGCGTCCACTCGCCGATTGGGTGAACCTGAATTTTCCGCTCGGCGTGGCCGAGGAGGAATTTATCAAGGCGGCAAATTCCGGCACGGAAATGCCAGTGGCGGAATCGGCCTTTGACGGCTTGAGCGCGGCGCAATTTGCCGTTTGCCAGTTCATCTGCAAGGCGATCCGGGATGCTTACGAAATAAAAATCAAATTTGAAAATCAGGACGCGCTGATCTCGGTGGAACGTTTCACCATTTTGAGCGCGGTGGACAAGCTATGGCAGGAACATCTCTACGGCATGGACAGTTTGCGCAACAGCATCGGCCTGCGCGCTTATGGGCAGCGTGATCCGTTGATCGAATACAAAGCCGAAGCGTTCAAGATTTTCGAGGAATTGATGGTCAGCATCAAGACGGAGATCTGCCATAATATTTTCCGCAGCGCGTCGAGCATGATGGCGTTTGATCAATTCCTGAAAAACGTGCCGAAGACGACGCATCACGAAACTACCAGTACTTTCGGGGCTCCGCCGCCTTCCGACGGCAGCAAGCCGAGCGATGTCGTCGCGGAAGCGAGCGATGCGGTGGCCAAGATGAAGCCTGTTCGTAGCGGGCCAAAAGTCGGCCGGAACGACCCGTGCCCCTGCGGCAGCGGCAAGAAATATAAACAGTGCTGCGGTAAGTAAGGTCCTGGGTCGCGGGGCAAATCGTCAAGTCACTGGAGCTGGCTTGACTGTTGCAGTGCGCGCTTCCAGGAAGGTTTTTAATTCCTGCGCCGCTTTGCCGCCGAATCCGGAAACCTCCGCGATTTGCTCCACGGTGGCCAAGCGCAGGCGATGGACCGAACGGAATTTTTTCAGCAACGCCATCTTGCGTTGCGGTCCCATGCCGGGGAATTCATCCAGCAGACTTTCGGAAATCTTTTTCAGTCGAAGTTGCGCATTGTAAGTATTGGCAAAACGGTGCGATTCATCCCGCACGCGTTGCAACAATTTCAAGGCGCCGGAAGCATGACTGAGACGCAAAGGCTCGCTCTGCCCCGGTTGATAAATCTCCTCATATTCCTTGGCTAATCCAATGATGGGAATTTTATTTAAACCCAATTTTTCCAACTCCGCGCAGGCCGCGTTGAGTTGTCCTTTGCCGCCATCAATCAGGATCAAATCAGGCATGGAAGATGACTCGCGTTGCAGTCTTGAATAGCGCCGCTGAATCGTCTCTGCCATGCAGGCAAAATCGTCCTGGCCGGTGACGGTCTTGATCCGAAAGCGCCGGTAATTGCTCCGATCAGGCCGTCCATCGCGAAAACTGACGAGCGACGCCACCGCGAAAGTCCCACTGATGTTGGAAATATCAAACCCTTCGATGCGAGTTGGCTGGGCGGGAAGATTCAGCGCCTGGCCCAGTTCCATCACGTCTCGTTCCGGTTGAATGGCGATGGGCAGGCTGTAAGGCATGCGCGGGAATTTTTTGGTTTTCTGCGTCGTCTGCCGGATATTTTCCAAGGCGTCGCGGTAGGTGGCGGCTTTTTCAAAATTTTCCGCCGCCGCCGCTTTTTTCATTTCGTCTTCGATTTCTTTTTCCATCTCCGTCGTCTGGCCCGAGAGAAAATCGCACGCCGCGATCACTTGTTGCCGATATTGTTCCCGAGTCACATTGCCGATGCACGGCGCGGTGCAGTATTTTAAATGCCCGTAGAGACAATGCTTGTAATCGGCTTCGCCGGGAGTCAGCGGCTTGCAGCCGCGCAAATTAAAACGCTGCCGCGCCATCGCCAGCGTGTGCCGCGCCGCTGCGCCATGGACAAACGGCCCGAAATACCGCGCCCCATCCTCCTGTTGCAATCGCGCCAGGGTGAAGCGCGGAATGGGATCGTTGAGATTGACCTTGATGAGCAGAAATCGTTTGTCGTCGCGAAAACTGATATTGTAACGCGGCTGATATTCCTTGATCAACTTGCCTTCGAGCAATAACGCTTCCGGCTCGCTTTTTACCACGAAGATGTCGAGGTCATGAATCGCCTCGACCAGCGCATTGAACTTCAAGTCCCAACCCATCCGTCGCGAAGGTTGAAAATAGGAACTGACCCGTTTCCGCAAATCCCGCGCCTTACCCACGTAGATGACCGTGCCAAAACGGTCCTTCATCAGATAGATGCCAGGCTTATGCGGCATCTCGCTGAGTTTCTTTCGGACAACATCGTTGGCGGGCATGGGGAGATTTTGCACCAACTGCGCAGAAGCTAAAAGAATTTAAGGAGTGAAGAACCAGCCTTTTCGCCATTCATAGAAAATTCCATAGTACATATTGATCACACTTTGACCGAATGCTCCGTTCCGGAACAGCGCTGCGATCAGAATGAATGGTGTGCCTAAAATGAACAGAACAGGCAGCAAAACCAGCCACCAAACCACGCTCATCAGCAACTCGCCAAGTATTTCCAACATAGAATCAATGCTCGATCTATTCGGATGTTATGTTTTCACCTTCCCCATTCGGGATTCTCGATAAAAGCATAGCACAACATGTGGCAGATTGCCATTTGCGCATCTTCCACCCGGCCATAATGCGTCGAATCAATCACAATAATATGATCGGCAATTTCAGCCATCTTCCCGCGTTTGGCTC
This sequence comes from uncultured Verrucomicrobiales bacterium, assembly GCA_903927905.1. Classification (GTDB taxonomy): domain Bacteria; phylum Verrucomicrobiota; class Verrucomicrobiia; order Limisphaerales; family Palsa-1400; genus CAIYOY01. The sequence continues at coordinate 11,958 of CAIYOY010000122.1, forward strand.
CGACAAAAGCAATCGTTTCCAATCCGTTCTTCTTCGCCCATTCCAAGCCTTTGACGGCGTTGGGTGAATTGCCGCTGACGCTGATGGCGAAAACCAGATCGCCTTTGCGCCCGTAATTTTCCAACTGGCGCACGAAAATATCGTCGTAGGAATAATCGTTGCCGATGGCCGTCATCCAACTGACGTTGTCATTGAGCGAGAGACAGCGAAACCGCTTCCCGACTTTATCGGAGGAACCTTTGCCGAGGTCGGTGATAAAATGGGAGGCATTGGAGGCGCTGCCGCCGTTGCCGAAGACAAAAATCTGGCGGTCAGCGTGCAGGGCTTCCCTGAGCTTTTTGATCAGTTTGGCGACCGCTTCCACCGGGATGGAATCGAGCGCGGCTTTTTGAGCTTTGATATAATCTGAAATCCACTGGTTCATCGCGAGAAGTGTAAATCAGTTTTGGGCTGATTCAAGCAGTTGTTGGTGTTCGGTTGGTTTTCACGCTTTAGCGTGTGGGGCGCGGGGAACGATCTGAAGGTTGAACACGAGCCAAGGCCAGCGCTCCGACTGGAACGGCGTCTTCACCGAGTTTGGCCAACACGATTTTTGGGCCGGGGGCAAAGGCTTCCATGATGAATCCACTTAAAGCCGTTGCCACCGCTTTTCGCAATGGCTCGCCGATGAGGGACAAGCCGCCTCCAAGGATGATGACCTCCGGGTGGAACAGGTGCACGACGTGCGACAGACCGAAGGCGAGATCGGTTGCTGTCTCGTTTAGAATTTTTTTGGCGATGGGATTGTTTTTCGCCAGTGCCAGCTTCAATTCTTTGGCATGATCTCCCAACTTCGACGCCCGGATCTTCTTATCCACGGCCCAACCGGAGCAGGACAATTCCAGTATTTTGCCCGATTTATCCAAACGGATGTGGCCGATCTCGGATTCACCGGGTTTTGCGCCGTGATAAATTTTCCCATCCACGACGAGACCACCGCCAACTCCGCTGCCGAGAGTGACGTAGAAGACGGGATTGAAGCCGACGCCTGCGCCGCGAGTGGCCTCGCCGAGCGCGCCGACGTTGGCATCGTTATCTACCCTCGTTGCGATACCGGTCAAATCCTCCAGCCATCGTTGCAACGGAAAATCCGACCAACCTTCGATCTGATGGGAGCAGCAGATTTTGCCGGTCTTCCAGTCCACCGGCCCGCCAAAGCCGACGCCGATGGAAACCGGTCTCTGTTTTTTTATCAGAGCGGGAAGAGTGGCCTTGAGTTGTTTTCGGATGCCAGCGCCGCCGGCGGAAGGGGTCACGGCAAAACGATGGCGTTCCAAAATTTTCCCGGCTGAGTTGCCGACCGCTACTTGCAGTTTGGTACCGCCGATTTCGATTGCGAGATATTTTGGCATGATGTTCAACCATCGTAGCAGCCGATGTAAATCGGCTCTAATCTCTTCTTCGTTGCGGCGGGAAGAAAAAGTTAGAGCCGATTTACATCGGCTGCTACGAATTAAAAATAATCCGGTTCGTTGCCCGGTTTCCATTTGATGTTGCAGCCAACACTGGGAGTTTGCTTGGAAGAAACAGATTGTCCGGCGAGCAGGGCATCAAGCGCGGCACGGAGATCGTGGCCGGTGACCGGCGTGGTTTTGCCCGGGCGGCTGTCATCGAATTGGCCCCGGTAAACGAGCAGATGCTTGTGGTCAAACAGGAAAAAATCCGGGGTGCAGGCGGCGCGGTAGGCTTTGGCCACAGATTGAGTTTCGTCGTAGAGATAGGGGAAACTGTAATCGGCGGAGCGCGCTTCATCCTTCATTTTCTCCGGGCTGTCATCGGCATAACGCACGGCGTCGTTGGAATTGATGGCGATGATGGCGACGCCTTTGCCCTGGTAATCGCGGGCGAATTGCGCCAGGCCCATGCGCAGATGTTTGACGTAGGGACAGTGATTGCAGATGAAGAAAACGACGAGCGCACGAACGTTGTTGAAGTGGGCGAGCGAGACGATTTGGCCGTGCGTGTCGGGCAGACTGAAATCCGGCGCGCGGGTGCCGAGGGGCAACATGGTGGATGGTGTTAGAGCCATGGCGAAATTTCCGCTGTCCAATGGCACTTGTCCAGCGCAGAATTGCACGATGCTTGGCGCGGACGAATTATTTGATCTCAAGCAAACGGAACATGCGGAAATTTTTTCCGGGTGCAAGTTTGCGTGGGAAGTCCTGCCGAAAATCGCCGCCTACGTCAGCGCCCGAGTCCCGAGTGAAAAACGTGTCGTGATCGGCGAAGGAACGGTCGTGGAAGAAGGCGCGATGATCAAAGGTCCGGCGATTATCGGCAAAAACTGCCAGATCCGGCATAATGCCTACATTCGCGAAAACGTCATCATCGGCGACGGATGCCTGGTGGGAAATTCCAGCGAAATTAAAAACTCCATCCTCTTTAACAACGCGGTCGTGCCGCATTTTAATTACGTGGGCGATTCCGTGCTGGGCCACAAAGCCCACCTCGGGGCCGGCGTAAAGATTTCCAATTACAAACTCATCCCGGAAAACATCATGATCGAAGTGGATGGCGTTCCGTTCGACACTGGCCTGTTGAAATTCGGCGCCCTGCTGGGCGATGGTTGCGAAATCGGCTGCAACGCGGTGTTGAACCCCGGCAGCATCATCGGCCGCAATTCCGTGATTTATCCGAATGTTTCGTGGCGGGGAATTTTGCCGGATTGGATGATGGTGAAGAGCAAGGAAGTAGTGGAGGTGGTGGTTCGGCGACAGTGATTGGAGGGTTGAACTTCAGAAATGTTAACCGCGAACCGTCCGAACACCGCGAACAAAGACGGAGAATTTAATGCTGGTTTAAAATGCCATGATCGTCCAAAGCAATCCCGCAGTGAGTGCAAAATCTTATTTTGTAGGACCGACTTTTTCCTCCACGGCGGAAGGGCTTTTTGCATGAACTATAATACGCTCCTCCATATGGGCCGCCTAATTCAAAGCGACTGCTACAATGAGCATCGTAATAATGGTGATGGACATCAATGAGCCCGCGAGAACGCCAAAAAATCCATTATGTTTTTCCGGTAGGATTTTATTGTAACATCCACAATCGTTCTGGTGGTGGATCTGGTGCAGTAGAAATCTTAATAAATCAAGTTGGCCACGTATGCTGAATTGAAATGATGAATTGCTTTTCATTCAGGTTCGCTCAACAAGTTTTAAACCGGTTCGCCTGCGGGTCAAGGCGTGCTTTGCCCCGCGACAGGCGTTTTCATTTTGGCGGTCAAGCTGTGGCTCTCCGCCTTCCGGATTGAAACCCACCTCGCCGAAATTCCGCAGCGCCAGGTGATAGCCCAAGTTACGCGCGATGTTCCACCACAGTCCGGTCCGGGAGCGCGCCATGCGTTCGATGACGGAAGGCAGGGAGTAGAACCGCCGGGCGGCCCATTCCATACCCATAAGCAGTTCCTGCGGCGACATCAAGGCTGGCTGGAAGACCACGTCTTTCTTGCCGTTATACTTTGACCAATCGCGCGTGAGGATCCGCCCTTCGGCCTCGAGCCGTTTGAATATCGGCGTATTGGGAAATGGAATCAGCACGCTGACCGTGGCGGAATCCAGACCCGCCGAGCGATAGAACTCCACGGTCGTGCGGAAGATCGAGCGGTCGTCGTGATCAAAGCCGAAGACCACGCCTGCCTGCACCGCGATGCCATGTGCATGAAAACGCCGGATGACCTCACGGTATTCCGTGGCGTGGTTGTGGCGTTTGTTGGCGACGTTGAGGCTGGCTTGCGAAATCGTTTCCAAACCGAGAAAGAGCGCTTTGCATCCGCTCCGGGCCGCGAGGGTCAGGAATTCGTCATCGAACGCCACCTCGGCGGTGCATTGGCTGGTCCACCATCTTTTCAATGGCGCAATCGCCGTGAAAAGTTCCTTCGCGTAAGCGCGGTTGGCCCCGATGTGGTCGTCCCAAAAAATCAGCGCACGCCCGGGCATCCGCTTGATTTCATCCACCACTTCGCCCACGGGCCGATACCGCATCCGGCGCTGGTACATCTGCGGAATGGTGCAGTACTCGCAGGCGAAAGGGCACCCGCGCGTGGCGATCGTTACGCCTTTCCCGTAAACCCGGCCCTTGATCAAGTCCCAGCGTGGCGCGGGCATATTCTTCAGGTCAGGCAAGGCGCACGATTTATAAATATGCTTCAGTTCGCCGCGCTCAAAGTCCGCCAGCAGTTGGGGCCATACCAATTCGCCCTCGCCGACCACCACCGCGTCGGCATGTTGATCCACCTCTTCTGGCAGCAAAGTGGCGTGCGGCCCGCCGATGACCACCGTCACTCCGCGTCGGCGAAATTCCCGCGCCAAGGTATAGGCATGTGGAGCGGCGGGCGTATTGGCGGTGATGCCCACGAGATCCACGGGCTTGTCGAAATCAACCCGTTGAACAATCTCATCAGTATGGCTCACTTCCCAATGATCCGGGGTCCAAGCCGCCAACAACGGCATCGTGAGCTGGGGAAAGCGAATCAACCGCCGGTGACGCACCAAGAGGGAGTCCTCAGATTCCGCCGTGATCAGTTCAACGCGGTAACGTGGGAATTTGCTTTTCATTCAAGCTCACGCCCCGAGTGTTAAACCGCTTGGCCTGCGGGTCAAGGCTGTTGGTGCTTGGAATTTTAAGTTTTTCCCCTCCATGCACCGCTTGACTTCCCGCCCCCGCTTGTTTACGGTCAACCCCATGAATCGTTGGTCTGTGCGCATATCTTTGGTTTTGCTGGTGCTGGTGATGTTTCCGTATCGCTCACCCGCGCCGTTGATCTATCGTCCGGGCGAAGGCTGGAGTTATGAAAAGGCCGGGGACAAAGGCGATTGGCGCAAGGACACGGCCAAGAGCCAAACGGACATCGCCAAACAAGCCCTCGAGAAAAAAGATTACGGCATCGCTTTTAAAGCCGCCCGCCGCGTGGTCAAGAACTGGCCGCTGTCCGATTACGCGCCCGAAGCGCAATATCTCCTCGGTCGCGCTTATGAAGCCAGGAAGCAGGACCAGAACGCTTTCAAGGCCTATCAGGAAGTCCTCGAAAAATATCCCAAGGTGGCCAATTACCAGGAAATCCAAAAGCGCCAATTTGAGATCACCACCCGCTTTTTGCACGGGCAAAGGTTCAAACTCTTGGGCTATATTCCGTTTTTGCCCTCAATGGATCGCACGGCGCAGATGTTTGAAAAAATTGTGAAGGACGGCCCTTACGGGGAGATCGCGCCGCAGGCGGAAATGGGCATCGGCGCCGCCCGCGAAAAACAAAAGAATTATGCCAGCGCGGTCAAAGCCTATGAACGCGCGGCGGATCGTTACAGCGAACAGAAACAAGTTGCGTCCGACGCCCTCTATAAAGCCGGCATGGCCTACAAGAAACAGGCGACGACTGCGGATTACGACCAAAGCGTGGCCGGCCAAGCGATTTCGACCTTTACCGATTTTATGACGTTGTATCCGGATGATCCCCGGGTGCCGGAAGCGCAGAAAGTCATTGCCGTCCTGAAATCGGAACAAGCTCACGGGAATTTTGAGATCGCGAAGTTTTACGAAAAGAAAAAACACTGGGACGGCGCTTTGATCTATTACAACGAAGTCTTGCTCAAAGACGCGGGTTCGCCGCTGGCCGCCCAGGCGCGCGTGCGGATTGACGCGCTCAAGCAACATGCCGTCGCCCAATAAAATGCGCTCGTATCTTTTTGCGATTTTGGCCCTCGCCCTCTCCGGTTGCGCCGGTTACAAGCTGGGGCCGACCAACGGCGCTCCGGCCGGCAGCCGGTCGGTTTCGGTCATGCCCTTTGCCAATCAAACGATTGAACCGCGCCTGGTGGAATACGTCAGTAATTCGCTCCGCAAACAAATCCAGCAGGACGGCACCTACGCGCTCGAAACCCATGGTTCGGGGGATTTGATCCTTCGCGGTAAAATCACCCAATATCTGCGCAGTGAATTGTCGGTCTTGCCCACGGATGTGATCACTCCGCGGGATTATAATCTGGTCCTCGTCGCCGAGGTCACGGTGATTGATTCGTCCACCGGCAAAACCAATCTGAATCGCTCCGTTAGCGGTCGAACCAGCATCCGGGTGGGCAGCGATTTAAGCAGCGCCGAACGCCAGGCCGCCCCGCTTTTGGCCGATGATCTGGCCCGCAACGCGGTGTCGCTCCTGGCCAATCCGGTGTGGTGAGCGCGCCCCGCGCCAACTCTTCGGAGCGCGGGTCTGTGACCCGCAGCACGTGGCTGGCAATTGGGTTAAAAATTAGCCATCGTCCTAATTCGATTCCATCTTTGCCTTCTCTGCGTTCCTTCACGCTCATCCTGTTTTCACTCTCCGCGTTCACTTTTTCCACCCACGCCGGTGACTGGCCGCAGTGGCTCGGTCCGCAGCGGGATTGCCATGCCTCGACCAATTCCGTGACCATCCAAAAGATCGCCTCCGAACCCAAAGTGCTTTGGCGCAAAAAAATTGGCGGCGGTTTTTCTTCCCCGGTCGCCGCGGCTGGAAGAGTGGTTTATTTTGACGAGGACGGGACCAATGAAGTGGTGCATCTGCTCAATGAGGATGATGGAGGAACGGTCTGGAGCACGCCAATCGGCGATGTTTACCGGGACGAGTGGAGCGCCGGGCCGCGCAGCACGCCGATCATGGATGCCGACCGGGTTTATGTGCAGAGCTGCAAGGGTGAATTCCGCTGCCTTAATTGGGTGAGAGGCGAAGTGCTTTGGGGTTTCAGTTTTGAAAAAGATTTTGGCGTGAAATTCCTCGGCAGCAAGGCCAAGGAAGGAACCGCCGCGCGTCGCGGGAATAACGGCACGAGTGTTGTCAGCGGCGCCCTGGTCATCGTGCCAGTTGGCAGCACCAACGGCGCAACGCTGGTGGCTCGCCAAAAACTGACCGGAAAAATCGTCTGGCAATGTGGCGAAGATGAAGCGGCCTATTCCTCGCCCGTTGTTGCCACCTTGGATGGAGTCAAACAGGTTGTATATATGACAGCAGACGCCTTGCTAGGCGTGGCGTGGCAAAGTGGAAAAATATTATGGCGCGTCCCCTTCAAAACCGACGCCAAACGCCACGCCATGACGCCGGTCATTTATGGCGACACCGTCATCATCAATTCCCACACCCTCGGATTGGTCAGCACAAAAATTTCAAAAAATGGCGCGACCACGAATTGGGTCAACAAACAATTAAAAATCAATCTCTCCACGCCCGTGTTGGTCGGTGATTATCTTTACAGCCAGGGGCCGAATAAAAATTTCATCTGCGCCGATGCCCGCACCGGCGAATTGAAATGGCAAGCCCCCGGTTTCGGTGAGCAAAATTCCTCGACGATTTGTGTCGGCACAAATCTGTTGGTGCTGACTGATGGCGGCCAACTAGTGCTCGTGGCTGCCCGGCCCGATAAATACATGGAATTGGGCCGAGCCCAAGTCTGTGGCAAGAACTGGAATTTCCCCGCCTACGTGGATGGTAAACTTTATGTGAGGGATGCGCGGGAATTGATTTGCTACGATTTGCTTAAGTGATGGCCATCGTCAGATTCAAGTAAGTCAACTTTTCTTGTGGTGGGATTGAATCTCCTCTTTGAGTTTCTCCGCTATTTCTCGGTCCTTGACTGACAAATCGCCCCATGTCTTGACTTTCTGGTTGCGAATTTTTTCAGCAAAAATCGAGCCCATTGGACGATGCGACTCCGCCGCGACACCAATCCAAGCACAGCCAAGAACTTTATTCTGCTCGATACCCTCTCCATGCAAAAGTTTCAAACCATAATTTAATTGAGCTGCCGGTTCTCCTGCTTCGGCTGCGATCTTGAAAAGTCTGGCGCATTCCTTGAGATCACGTTCAACTCCACGACCATCTTCATATAAAAACGCCAAATTAACTGTGGCTTTGATGTTTCCATGCTCAACTGCTTTCTTCCAGAAAAAGGCCGCCTTTTTGGAATCCTGTGCAACCCCCTTACCATCGTCATAAAGCAAACCCAGTCCCCACTGTGCGTCGGCACTGCCGCCATTAGCTGCGGCCGACCACCATTTGAAGGCTAACTCATAATTCGTTGGCACGCCCCAACCTGCATTATACATCTGTCCCAACAAAGCTTGCGGTTCGACATCTCCCTTTTCTGCGGCTGCCAGGAGGAGTTCGCGTGCTTCTCCAAAATTATGCTGGCGAATCATGGTCATTGCTTTGTCCACGATGTTGGTTTTCATAAAGCCTGTAGAGGGTGAAAAATTCGTTGCCGTGGGTTGTCCATAAGCTGTGACAAACATTAGGAGAAGGATCAAGAAGCCTGTGCCAGAAATTTGTTTAGCAGATAATAGTTTTTGTTTTGATATTGGCATAGAAATGGAAATTGCTTTTCATTCCGGCTCATTTACCGACTTTAAAGCCCTGTTCCCTCATGCGTCAAGCCGGTCTTGGCCCTTGGGTGCGATTTAAAGTGCCGGGCAAGCGGGCCTTGTCCGAACCGAAGGCTTGGGTAAATGATCACGCGTCAGGTGCGCGCCACCCGCTGCGGCTGGTCCCCCACCCCCACACAGCCGCGCTCCGTCCGAAAATTGACCG
>CAIYOY010000123.1 GCA_903927905.1 uncultured Verrucomicrobiales bacterium
CACCACGCTCGCAGCCCCTTCCCCAAAACTTAACCCTCACCTATGTCCATGCCTGAACCCTCACCCATGTCCTTGCACCATACCTCTCGCCGGACGTAGAGGGCGTGCGTCCCGCCGCCCGGAATTGGCGCGTAAAATACGCAGGATGTGGAAAGTTTCAGAGGCTTTTGTCAAATCCAGCGTTTCTCCGCCGGGCGGGACGCACCGGCTCTACGGCAGGCGAGACGCCCGCCGCTACAGCCCGCGCCATTTTGGCCCGGCAAAAATCTTAAAAACAGGGCTTGCCAAGCTTCCGGGCGGCGTTTACTCTCACCAACTCTTTTTTAAGGGCATTCCGCTTGGGCGGAGTGGGCGGTTTGAATGCGTGGTTTCCGCCGCCACAGAAATTAATATTATGCCAGTTAGAATTCGTATGAAGCGGGTCGGTGCGAAAAACGCGCCTTACTTCCGCATTGTTGTGGCCGATGGACGCAGCCCGCGTGACGGCAAGTTCATTGAGGAAATTGGCACTTATCAGCCGATGAAAAAAGGCGATAATGTCAAAGTTGACCTGGAACGCGCCAATTATTGGATCAGCAAAGGCGCGCAGCCCAGCGACACCGTCTCCAGCTTTTTGAAGAAAATCAGCAAAGCCGCCGTGCCGGCTTGATTTTCGTTGGAGTATGCAGGCCTTTCTGGAATTTTTGGTCAAAGGGCTCGTCAGCCATCCCGATCAGGTCACCGTTACTCCGGTGCCCAAGGAAGGCATGACCGTGTATGAACTGCGGATGCATCCCGACGACGTCGGCAAGATCATCGGCCGTCAAGGCATGACGATCAACGCCATCCGTTCACTGCTTTTGGCCGGCAGTGCCAAAAAGGGCGAACGTTGCGTGATGGAAATCGTCGAGGAGAAACCGGCTTGATCCGGTTAGCGGCGGTCTTGAACCGTCGCCGTTGAGCATGAAAATTGATGTGCTCACTTTATTTCCCGAGATGTTCACGGCGGGACCGATGGAAGTGAGCATCATTCAGCGGGCGCGGAAGAACGGGTTGTTGGATTTGCGGGTGCATAATCTGCGTGATTATACCCACGATAAGTATAAGACGGTGGATGACCGTCCTTTCGGCGGCGGACCGGGCATGGTCCTGAAGCCGGAACCGATTTTTGAGGGTGTGGAAGCGTTGAAAGGGGAAAAGACGCGGGTGATTTTGATGAGTCCGGCAGGGCGGACTTTCAATCAAAGCATCGCCAAAGAACTGGCGGCGCAGGAAAATTTGCTTTTTATTTGCGGAGCCTATGAAGGCGTGGACGAGCGGGTGCGGGAAGGGCTGGTGGATGAGGAATTATCCATCGGCGATTATGTGCTGACGAATGGCACCCTGCCCGCGATGATGGTGATTGATGCGGTGACGCGGTTATTGCCCGGCGTGCTGGGCGATGATGAAAGTTCGGTGGATGAATCGTTCAGCCAGGGATTGCTGGAGTATCCGCAGTACACGCGACCGGCGGAATTCCGGGGCAGGAAGGTGCCGGAAATATTGTTGTCCGGCCATCACGCGGAGATTGAAAAATGGCGCCGCGAACAGTCGGTGCTCCGCACGAAAGAACGGCGGCCAGATTTGTTGCAGTGAAAATTTAGAGATTTTAGAAAGAAAAATTTATGAACCAGGCAATATTAGACAAAATTGAATCGGAACAGTATCGCAAAGAACCGCTCGCCTTCGCTGTGGGTGACTCGGTCAAAGTCCACACCAAGGTCGTGGAAGGCGACAAGGAACGCATCCAGATTTTCTCCGGCCTCGTCATCGGCCGGCGCGGTCACGGGTTGAACTCCACGTTCACCGTCCGCCGCATCAGCTACGGCGAAGGCGTGGAACGTATTTTCCCGATCCATTCGCCGCGCATTGACAAGGTGGAAGTGGAACGCAAAGGCTCCGTCCGCCGCGCCAAACTGACCTACCTGCGCGATCGCCTCGGCAAAAGCGCCACGCTGGTCAAAGAAAAAGAAGGCCGCTCCGAAGCGAAGGCCGCGCCCGCCGCCGCGAAGTAATCTTTTCTATTTACACAAAAGCCGGTTGGATTTTTCCAACCGGCTTTTGCTTTTTTAAATCCGAATCCCGAAACAAATCTCAATGTTTGAATTTTGGAAACTTTCTTGATTGGAATTTGTTTCGTGCTTCGAGTTTCGGGATTATGGCATTTCAATTAATGATGTAGCCAACTATCCCCAGGCCCGTAGGGCCGATCTGTCTATAATAATCGTGGAACAAAATTCTTGAGCGCCGTAGGCGCGGCCTGTTTTTGAGGCTGCACTTTTAGCTAAAATGCGCTAAGTTTTTTTAAATTACGGTTTCAAAAACCTCTCCACCTGCTCCGCAAATTTCTCCGGTTGATCAAACATGATGAAATGGTAGGAACCATCAATCCGCACCATCGTTTTATTGGGCAGTGATGCAAAATTATTTTTGTAGAGGGTATCCACTGCCGCCTGGGGAAAACCGGAGGTTTCATCATACGGATACAACATCGTCACCGGGGTTTTGATTTGGGCCAGCTTCGGGCGCATATCGGTGATCATGTCTTCGTAAATGGAGCGCGCGACGACCGATTTATCGGAGGCCAAAGCCCAGCTCAACGCTTTTTTAAACCCCTCAGGAGATTTGACCATTGACCCGAGAAATTGTTTCTCGCCCTCGGCGTATTGCTCTTGCGTTTCATTCAGGATCTGATCACGCATCCCTTCCGCCATCGGCTTGGCTGAGGTTGCGTCCTTTGCTCCCAGGAGAACGCTAAAGAAGGGCAGGGAATCCACCACCATCAGTTTGCTCATATCCTCTGGATGTTCCACAGCCAGCATCATCCCCATTAATCCACCGATGGAATGACCGATGATTTTCGGGGCGTGTAAGTGGTTGGCTTTGATATAATCGTGGATTGCTTCAACGGTGGGTTGAAGGACCAGGCCTTTGGCATTGCCCCCAGCGGGCGCACCGGCAAAGCCAGCCACCTGGATCAAGTGCAACCGGTATTTGCCGGCGAATTGTTTTACAATGGGCTGCCAGACCGCATTGGAACAGGTCGCGCCCGGTATCAAAACGACATCCGGCCCCTGGCCCTGAACGTTGACCGTGATGCGGTCGGACGGCCCGGCGAAACAACTACCTGCCAACAGTGTCAAACATAACGAGATGAAGTGGGATAAGCGCATGATTTTTATTGATTGAGTTTTTAGACGGTTTTTTTCAATGATCTTTTCCGCACGGCCAGCCACCAATCTCGGGCCGAGAAAATATACAGAGGGATGCCCCAGAGCCAGAAGAGATACAGGCCGAAGGGACGAAGATATTTCCAACAGAAGGAGAAAAAAGCGTCCGAATTCACCATATCGCGGACGAAATCGGTGTTGGCTTCCGCCGCCCGCGCGACGTCACCGAGCGCGTAATCATGGGCGATGCCGTATTTGCCGCCGCAGGCCAAATGCCACGCGATCACGGCATCGCCACAAGCCTTCCAGCCAAAGGACCCTGCGCCTCCGGCCAAAACGCCGACGGCGAATCCGCCGAACGCCACCCCGCCAACCGCCACTGCGCCATACGACAACAACCCGACGGCACAGGCTCCAACACTGATGGGCGCCAAAGCCATGCCGCCATAAGCGCCGATGATCCCAATGGCAAAACCATCGGTGGCGGCGAACCAGGCGGTGACCGATTTCGGCTTACATGCAAACGGATTGCGCGACTGGCCGAACCATCCGCCAAACCGGATATGCACCAGGGGCAACCCGAGCAATTCCCATCGGCTGCGATATTCCCACGCTGGATTGCACGGAGCAGCAGCGGTTTCCCCGGTCGTTTTCGGGGAATAATATTTTCTGGCTTTACGAAAAAGCCTCCAGGCAAACAGGCCGAGCGCGATCGGATAGCCAAAAATGATTGCGATTGACAGGCAGACGAACAATGTCGTGTGCGTTTTGAGCAGTGAATCAGTTTGCGCCATCAGCAGACTGACCAGCCCGACAAATACGATGACACTCAAGAACACCCCGAGGTAATACGTTTTCAGCAGCTTCAATTCCTCCTTCGGATGCCCCGCTTTTCGTTTCAACCGGTAATCCGTCCACATCCCGACGAAGGGCAGCATGGGCATGAGAAAACTCGCCGTCGCCCCAAGCACCCCGGCGCTTTTGACGGCGGCGCCGCCCTTGGCCACCGCGCCGAACGTCGCCGCTTTCGCGGAAAAAGTCATCCCCGGCAGCGCGGCCAGCACCGCCAAAGTGAAAGCCGGTCCGGGCGCGGTCAGCTTCAAAGCGCCTTCGACAAAGGAGATCACCTGCTCGTGCAACAATTTCCGTCCGCGCGACAATCGCTGCCGCACCGCTTCTTCGGACAATTCCAGGACAGCCGCCACCTGCTCGATGGATTGATGCTCCCGATAAAATAAAACCAACGGCTCGCGATAGACTTCGGGAATCCGTTCCAACGATTTCCATAAAATCATTTCCTCCTCGCGACCGATCGCCTGGTCGGTCGGATTCAAAGTCGGCGCTTCGATTGACAGGGTTTCATCCAGCGATTCCGCCGCCGCCAGCGGATTGCGCGTCTGGGTGCGGAATGTGTTGTTGATAAGGTTCCGCGCGATCCCGAAAAGCCACGACCGGAACTTCGCCGGTTCCTTCAGATCGCCCAGCTTTCGCCACGCGATCAAAAACGTTTCCTGCGCCAGGTCCTCGCTTTGCGATACATTGCCGCACGCGCTGTAGGCCAGCGCGCAGACGGGCGATTGATACCGCGCCACCAACTGCCCAAAAGCCTCGCGGTTGCCTGCCACCACCAACCCGACCAAATGCCCGTCATCCATGATCATCGTGTCCGCCATGAGATTTGAATTCATACTTGCTTAAGGAGTGGTTGCAAATCGGATTTTGTGACAAAGATTCTTTGCCTGTGCCAAAGACATTGACCGCGCACTGGTTATTTGCGATGGATGGGCAGGCGAAGAACTTCCACGATTTTTCGCGCGACAAAATAACGGCGATCGGCAATGACCGAACCCTTCCTTTCCAAGAATTGCGCTTTGGGCAGTAAATGGATGCGATTGCAGCGGACCAACGTCTTCCAATCCAGCCCGTCACTTTCATCCAGCACTTCTTCCGTTGGTTTTGGCCCTCGATTGACTTGCGCGGAAGTGCAGATCAAGGCATTGACTTCCTTGATGTCGGGATTCTGGCAATCTTCGTCATTGGAAATGATCACCGTCGGATGAAGTCTTTCCTGCGGGAAAGGAAACATGATGATATCCCATTGTTTCATGGAAGAACGAGTTGATTATTCCAGATCGTCTGGTGGGCGAATGACCGAGGCTTTGGCCAATTCGTTTTCTTCCTCGATTTCGGCTTTGGTCTGGCAATTGAAGTAGCCCGGAGGGCGGATGGGAATTGGTTCGATTTCGGGTGCTGGGGACAAAACAAATCGCCGCTGGCCTTTAGTGATGTAAACTTGCTCGCCTTTTTCTGCCTTCTCCATGAGCCGACCCAAGTAAGTTTTAGCTGTGCTCAGTGGAAAAACGTGAAGACCGACATCGAATTGTGATTTTTTTGGCGGACGGATGGTTGTTTTCATAGCCTAAATTTAG
>CAIYOY010000124.1 GCA_903927905.1 uncultured Verrucomicrobiales bacterium
GGACTGACCGCAGTCCAAGACGCAAGCGTTGTTGACGGCGTAAAAATGGCGAAGCTTTTGGACTGCGGTCAGTCCTCTGCCGCTTTTTTCCTGCGCCGACAGTTAAATGGAACCAGTCTCTCACCCGATTTTAATCGCACCCTGTAAAGTCGCTTACCTGTGTCTGGCCGGCAGATGGAGGAACACATACACGCCAAGGAGGAGCACGGCTATGAACAACAAGGCAGCGAGGAAAGTGAAGATGACTTTTACGTTTTTTGCCCGTTGGATGGCCTGTTCGGTTTTGGCGCGTTCCATTTCCCGAAACATGGCAAAGGCCTTGTCAACCGCATCCTGACTGGCACTGTCTTCCCGCAATTTTAGGTGGAGCCAGCCCGATTGGGATGGACCGAAAAGGGCAGGGAGCTTGGCCAGGACATCGGCTGGCGGCTCGACGAAGCCGGCGTTTTTTTTCCAGAACGGCGCGGTTTCCCGCGTCCAGATACGGACCAAGCCGTGGTTTTTAAGAATCAATTCCAACCTTTCCCACAACAACGGGCGAAGGGTGTCGGTCAGGCCAAAATCCAGGTACGTTTCGCCAAACAATCGCCCTTCCTTTTCCAACACTTGCAGACCGATGGCACCCAGAATTTTTCCCTGTCCATCCTCGACCACTTGAAAATCGGTGAATTGTTTTTCCATCTCGATGACGGGAAATTGCGCCGCTGCCCAGAGATCAAGGAGCTGGTCCAAGTCATCCGTGGTCGCCCGCCTGGCGCGATACGAGTTCACTCGGCATTGGGATACGACCCCAGCACTTTGGCGAAGTTGCACACGCGTTCCAGATCGGCGATGGCTTTGGCCACCTTGCGGTCGTTCATGTGGCCGTCACAGTCAACAAAAAAGAAATATTCCCAGGCCTTGCGCTTGCTCGGGCGCGATTCGATCTTCGTCATGTTCAGCTTGTAACGGCGGAACGGAGCAAGCGCATTGTGCAGCGCGCCGACTTCGTGGGCGATGCTGAGCATGAGGCTGGTGCGATCGTGGCCGGTCGGCGGACTGCATTGTCGGCCGAGCACGAGAAAGCGGGTGGCGTTGCCGGAGAAATCCTGGATGCCGCGTTCGATGGCATCAAGCTTGTATTTTTCCGCCGCGAGAAAACCGGTGATGGCGGCGACTTTGCCGCGCAGTTTGTTTTCCTTCGGATGAGCCGCCAATTCGGCGGATCGGGCGTTGGAACTCGTCTCGATGATTTCCGCCTTGGGCAGATGTTTCTGGATCCAATTACGGCATTGGCCGAGGGCCTGCGGATGCGCGTAAATCCGGATGACGTCTTTCAGTTTCCCCTTGCTCGCCAGGCAATACTCGATCGGCAAAATGATCTGCGCCACGATTTTCAGTTCGCTGTCAATGAACATGTCCAGCGTATGGGTCACGACGCCTTCGGTTGAATTCTCCACGGGGACCACGCCATAATCCGCGCCGCTTTTGCTGACTTCGGTGAAGACATCGGCAATGGTTTTTTGCGCGGAATAATTCAGGCTCGAACCAAATTTTTGAATCGCGGCCTGATGGGTGAAGGTGGCTTCCGGCCCGAGATAGGCGATGGTCATGGTCTTTTCCAGCGACAGGGCGCTGGACATGACTTCGCGATAAATGGCGCGGAGCGAGGCATTGGTGATCGGCCCCTGGTTCATCTTGCAAAGACGTTGCAGCACGGCGCGTTCGCGGTGCGGCGCGTAAATCTCTTCACCGGCCTTGATCTTGATTTCGCCGATGCCCAGCACGTGCTTCGTCCGCTCGTTCAGGAGCTTGACGATTTGGGCGTCGAGGCGGTCAATGTTTTTGCGATGTTCCGGGATGTTCATGCAGGGTTCGGCGGCGGCGTTTGTTCCGTCAATTTTTCCACATCGGCGAGCGGCAGTTGTTGTTCCGGCGGCGCGGTGGCGAGGCCGGCATCGGCGGTCAGCAACGATTCCGGTTTGGTCACCGGGATGCGGCGCAATTCTTCCGCTGCGGGCAAGCCTTCGAGCGAACGCAGGCCAAAATATTCGAGGAACAAAGCGGTGGTGCCGTAGGTCATCGGGCGCCCAATGACTTCGGCGCGACCGACTTGTTCCACCAAGCCGCGTTCTTGCAAGGTCTGCATCACGCCATCAATGGTCACGCCGCGAACTTGTTCAACTTCCGCGCGGGTGATCGGCTGGCGATAGGCGATGATGGCCAATGTTTCGAGCGCTGGTTGAGAGAGACGCGGCGGACGAACTTTCAGTCCGACCAAGGCCGTGATCCACGGGGCAAATTCCGGTTGGCTGGTGAATTGCCAGGCACCGGCCACGCATGAGAGGCGGTAACTGCGGGCGGCCGTTTCGTGATCTTTCTGCAATTCTTCCAACGCGGCGACGAGCGGTTCTTCCTTCACTTTTTTGAAGGGCTTGGCCTCTTCGCTTTGTTCGGCGGCCTCGCCGAGTAGATCGCGCAGTTCTTTTGGGCTCATCGGCTTTTGGGCCGAGAACAAAATTGCTTCCAATATAAATTTCAGTTCCATGATTTAGGAAATTGCAGATTGCGGATTGTGGATTGCGGAATGCTCGGACGAGGTGGTGGAAGAACTGGCTTCGACCAGGGCCGCCGTCGGTTCCGGGGCTTTGGTGATGTTGATGTCGCCGAAATCTTCCGATTGTATGCAAACCAGTTGCTTGAGCCGGATGAGTTCGAGCAGCGCGAGAAAGGTGCAGACGACCTCGGAACGGCTGGTGACGGTGACGAACAGATCGGAAAATTTTAGGTTGCTGCGCTCGTTGACCAGCTTGACCAGCACCTCGATCTTTTCGCTGACGGTCCATTTGTCCTCGAAAATTTCGCGCATGTCGTCGCGTTTGCTGACGCGTTTCAACACCGCGTTGACGGCGTTGATCAGATCGAAGAGCGAGACATCGGGTTTGACCGGGACCGGGGCGGCGAGTTCGGGTTTGATTGGGAGACGCGGGAAAATATTTTCCTGTTCGATCTCGCGCGTTTGCAGGCTGACGGCGGCGTCTTTGAATTTTTTATATTCGACCAGTTGCCGGATGAGTTCCCAGCGGGGATCTTCTTCCTCTTCCTCCTCGACGGCGACCTGCTGGTCGCGGGGGAGAAGTTCGCGGCTCTTGATATACATGAGCGTGGAAGCCATGACGAGGAATTCGCCGGCGATCTCCAGGTCGAGCAGGCGCATGACTTCGATGTATTCGATGAACTTGGTGGCCAACTCGGTCAGGTTGACCTCATAGATGTCCACTTCCTCCTTTTTTATCAGATAAAGGAGCAGATCGAGCGGCCCTTCAAAGACCTCAAATTGAACTTTATATTCCGGCATTTAAGCGTTTTCTCGTCACGTGGACGGCCTAAATCCTAAAACCGCCAAGGCCCATTTGGCAACGTTATACTGGTGTGAGTTTTGCCAGAATTTTTTCACCGGCGACCCTTGTTTTACCTTGTTTTGTCTTAATTTGGCTTGTTTTGCCTTTATATCCCTTGATTTTTTGTCGCGTGAGTGAAATTCACGCGTTGCGGGTCACTGACCGGCGGTTTTCAAAATATATCAAAGAGCAAAATGGATGCTGACGGGGTGACTTTGGCACAAACGGGGGTGGGTTGTCGTGTACATGGTGGACACGGTTCCCCATGGATCGCCAACACATCTTCTTTGGTGGAGCCAATGGTGAAATATTCTTTGGCTGTCAGGTTAGTGGCCGTCAAATAACGAGCCTTCAACTTTACGTTGCCCTGTGTCCAATCACTGACATGTCCTTTAAAATCGAAACCAACCATCGAACTTCCATACTGGAAAAAGTTATCCGAAAATTGCGTGGGCTCCCCATGAATCACCAAGACCTCTTCTCTTGTTGAACCCACGGTGAAATATCCTTTGGCAATCAAATTTGTGGTTATCAAGTGCCGCGCTTTTAATTTTACACTTCCTTGAAACCAATAGCTGACGTATTCGTCTTCAAAGAATACCATTGAGCTTCCATACTGAAAGGAGACGTCCAAAAACCGAGTCGGTTTCCCTTGAATTGCCAAGACATCATGTTTGGTCGAGCCGACAGTAAAAAACTTCTCAGATGTTGAGTTCAGATCAGGCATCGTCGATTCGCTTGGCCTTGCAACTGACAATTCTATCTTCTTGTCTCGTTGCGGCACAGTGCCATCGCGAGTTACATCAGAGTTGAATGCCACAGAATTGGGATGCGGTGGTCGGTTTGACGTTGATTGTTTTTCTGTAACTTTAGCAGACTCCGGTTTCGGTGAATAAGCGATGCCTGCGGAAAAATCGTATTCCGTCTGAGTTTCTTGCCAATATTGGCTGAATTCTTTGACCGACATATTCAATTTAGGATCACGTTTTTTGAGAGCGTCCTGATACAAATTTAAAATTTGTTCAAAGGTGAGAACCTTGCGAATTTCAGGCTGTATTTGGGCTGAAATTGGCACTTGTGCCGGGTAGTTTGGAATCGGCTGTGTTTCAACTGGCAACTTCCCGGCGATGGCTCTTTCTGGACGTTCGCTAATAATGGCGACCAAACCAATAATGACGCACGCCACAATGATATGTCCCTTCTTCAGAGCGAAACTAATTTGCCGTTGTCCTGCAAGAAGAGCCCGAGCATGGCATAAGCCGATATAGCCCATGGATAAACCAAACAGTATAAATGATGCTGCCACTCCCTGTTTTCCGAGAACTTGGTAGAGCAGAAACATTTTTCGTGTAGTTCTGATTCCCTCTCCAGCTTCATACTTAGAAAAATCATTCCAGATGGTCGGAACGAGCCAAAGTGACAAAGCAAGGAAGCTGAAACCAATGGCTGCGCTCGTCCATGTGGCTTCTTTACCATGTGATGATGTCGCTTGGTTTGGGTCAGGTCTGGGCGATTGTGACTGATCCGACGAATGCCTCTTTGGCTCTTCTGAACTTGGTGGCTTCGTTTGATGTTCTGCGCCTGTGGAACGCGACTGGGCGGGCTTGGTTTTATATTGGGGTTCCCCAACCACGCTTTTGCAAATTCTATCGTAAGCGTAATTAATTTCCTTTAGCTTCTCTTGAGCCTTGTGCTGTAGGCTTGGGTCGTTCCCGAAACGGTCGGGGTGCCAGACTTTGACCAATT
This sequence comes from uncultured Verrucomicrobiales bacterium, assembly GCA_903927905.1. Lineage (GTDB taxonomy): Bacteria > Verrucomicrobiota > Verrucomicrobiia > Limisphaerales > Palsa-1400 > CAIYOY01. The sequence goes on from CAIYOY010000124.1 coordinate 5,127, forward strand.
CGCGATAGGAACGCTTCACCTCTTCCAGAGTCGCCCCCGGTTTCAGGTCAAGAATTCGATAGCAGTCATGAAGATCGTGCTGCACCCCGGGAGCTTACCAATTTATACGCTTTGGGGACAATGTAAAATTCTGGTACAAGAGAATGTGGGCGATGGGTGATTATTCTTCAAAACACGCCGAGCAATGCTCGGCGCTCTGGTCTGGCTTACGCCGGAGAATCAATAGAAACAATGGGAAGCGCCAGCACAAATGAACTTCAAAAGAGACAAACCGCTTCGCGGATGGCGGGGGCAATCCAGATGCTTCGCGAGATTTTTTCCGGAATTAAAAACAACGGAACGAAAAAGTTGAAGCCTCTTTTTTTGATGAGTACTTTATTTGGATATACCCTCCGCTTGGCTTCTTGAAGCCAAGCGGAGGGTATATCCATTTGATTTGCTCGTCGAGTTTTATTTGATACTGATTTTCCAACGCATACGCATTTAGGACACTGCTGTAAATTTGCAATCTAGTTGTTCCAAAATACCCGCTGCCGATTACCAATCGGCGA
>CAIYOY010000125.1 GCA_903927905.1 uncultured Verrucomicrobiales bacterium
ACGATGTTTTCGCGGACGAGTACTTCAGCGGTTTCAGATAGGCATCGACGGCTGCCGTCACGGCGCCGCATCCGCTGTGTCCCAGGACAACGACGACCTTGATACTCTCGGCCAGGGTGCGAAGGCCTTGGTGCCGGCTCTTTGGTGGTGGGAAGTGGGCAACGTTTTTCTGTCCCTGGAACGGCAAAAGCGGGCGGCCAAATCCGACATCAATGCCCATATCCTGTTTTTTCAATCATTGCCCATTGAACTGGACGAAACGGCCCTCCATCAGACTTGGAACGCCACCTATCTCCTCGCGCAAAAGCACAAGCTCACGAGTTACGATGCGGCTTATTTGGAAATGGCCATCCGGCTGGGACTGCCGCTGGCTTCGTTGGATAAGGAGTTGCGCGCGGCGGCTAAAGCGGAAAAGGTGGAGTTGCTGCCAGAAAAATAAAAATGCCCCTTGCAGGGCTGGCCCAGGCAAATGTGCTAATCATCCTGGAAAATCTTCGCCAATGTGGCTTTCGTAAAAATCACCCCGCTGGTCGCCGCGCCGAAATCTGTCAACGATTGTTTTGGCGTCAAAATCCAACTGCCTGGAAAGATACCGACGGCTTATGATATGTCGCAAATCGTGGTAGTTGCATGAAACTTTCAGCGGCTGATAATACGCGTCAAAATCCGTTTGGCGGCAGAAGGCGGCATGTGCATAGGCGATAAACGCAGTCGAAAATCCGCCGCGCTGGACTGCTTGGGTGACCTGTTCGACGGAATAAAACGACTGTTTGCCAAAACGACGAACCAAATCCTGGCTTAACCGGAACACATAGCTTCGTATAGCCAAGTAACGTTTGATGTGACGAATCATAATTCGCGTTTATGGCTTGATGAGAACACGACAGATCGCAAAATGCAGGCAAAATAATTGGCGGCAAAATGATGTGAAGAGTTGAGCGTGATTCTAGATGGGGCCCGCTCTGAAACCGATTATGCGGGGGCGTTGGCGGTCGATTCGTTTGCTGTTTGCTGAAATCTTTTGCGCACATCTGGCATCATTAGCGCCAATAGACCCCAACCGGAGAAAGCGACATAACCAAGCATGATTAACATGACAAGGTAGAGCGGGACAATGGGATGAGGGCGGTCATCAATCAAAATGGACGGGAATTGGAAGACAATACGGTTGGAATTGAAAGCCGCCCAGATGGTTCCCGGCAAGGAAACGAAAAAAGCTGTACCAAAGATAAAAAGAGCATACCATCGGGCTGGCCGCCAAAATTTCAGGAGGCCCAGTCCGGCGATCAGGTTGAAAAGGTTGTAACTGGGAGCGAGTTGGAAACCGTGGATTCGAATGCAGTCCATCACAGTGCCAGCCAGGCCCAGGAGAAATAGAAAAAGGCCAACGGCGGTTAAGGAAAAAATCCGCCGCAAAATTATTCTCTGTCCATCCGAGAGCATGGACAGAGAATCCTAGTTAGGAGATATATTGTCAAATTCATTATCTTATTCTCCGCCCCCGTTTGAGTTGAAGTTGCTCTTCTTCTCCCATTTCCGTGCCGCGCGTTCGGGGAGGGTGTTGTCCACTTTGGCGTAGTAGGTGTCTTCGCCGAACTTTTCATCTACCGCTTGTTGCAGTTTCATCGAGGGTTTGACGCGGTAGCGTTCGTGGGTCTCGATGAAGACGAGTTGACCGCCGGGTTGTCGCATACACAGGAACAACGGGCATTTCCCGGGATGTTGCTTGACCAGTTCAAGAATCCACTCCATGTCCTTGGGTTCGACGTGAGCGGTTTGAAGTCGGAGGTGGACCTGTTTGGTGAAGGCCAGCGGGGCGTCTTCCAAGAGCATGATCTCTTGCGGGAAAATTTTCGGTTTGTCCTCGGATTTATTGATCTCGCCGGTGACGAGCAGGGCGGCGTTGGGGACGAAGAGATCGGCGAATTTTTCGTAGGTGTCGGAGGCGCAAAGAATCTGCACGGAACCATCCAAATCTTCCAGCGTGGCGATGAGGTACGGTTTGTTCGATTTTTTGGAAATGCCCTTTTGCACGGCGCCGACCAGGCCGCCGATGCGGATCATGGATTTATCGGGCAACTCCGCGAGATGATTGGTTTTGTGCGTGGCGAATTTTTCGATCATCGGCACCATCGGCGTCATGGGATGGCCGGTGACGTAGAAGCCGAGTAGTTCTTTTTCGTAGGCGAGCAATTCGTGCTGGGGCCATTCGGGCAATTGTTTTTCTGGTTCGGGTTTGGCTTCCGCTTTTTCTTCCAACATGCCGAACAACGTGTTCTGGCCGCGCTGGCGGTCGTGGATGATGCTGGCGGCGCGGGCGAGGACGCGGTCAATTTTGCCGAACATGGTGGCGCGGGTTTCGCCAAAGCAATCGCACGCGCCGGATTTGATCAGGGCTTCCAACGATTTGCGTGTGATGGTGCGGCCATCCACGCGCTCGCAGAGTTCGGCGAGGGAATTGAATTTTCCATTGGCGCGAGCGGCGAGAATATTTTCCACGGCGCCTTCGCCGATGCCTCTGATGGCGGCGAGGCCGAAGCGGATGACTTCTTTGTCGCCGGATTTGGCGGGGGAAAAATGAACGCCGCTCTGGTTGATGTCCGGCGCGAGAACTTCCACGTTGAACACGCGCGATTCCCCGATGAGAATGGTGAGCTTCGCGGTATCGCCCATGTCGTTCGTCATCATGGCGCTGAGGAACTCAACGGGGTAATTCGCTTTCAGATACGCGGTCTGATAGGCGACGATGGCGTAGGCGGCGGCGTGGGATTTGTTGAAACCGTAACCGGCGAATTTTTCGAGCAAATCGAAAATTTCATTGGCTTTGGCGGCGGGGATGTTGTTCGCCTTGTGGCAGCCTTTGACGAAAGCGTCGCGCTGCTTGGCCATTTCCTCGACCTTCTTTTTACCCATGGCGCGACGGAGCAAATCAGCGCCTCCCAGCGTAAATCCGGCGAGCAACTGAGTCGCCTGCATGACTTGTTCCTGGTAGATCAGGACGCCGTAAGTCTCCTTGGAAATTTGTTCGAGCAAGGGATGCGCGTATTCGATCTTCACCTCGCCATGGCGGCGCTTGATGAAATCGGGAATCAGGTCCATCGGGCCGGGGCGATAGAGGGCGACGAGCGCGGTGATGTGTTCGACAGAGCCGATCTTAAATTTGCGGCACAAATCGCGCATCCCGCCGGATTCCAATTGGAAGATGCCGATGGTATTCGCTTTATTGAGCAGGTCGTAGGTTTTGGCGTCGTCGAGCGGCAGACTGTCAATCGGAACGTCAATGCCTTTAGTCTGTTTGACAAGTTCGCAGGTGTTGCGGATGACGGTCAGCGTTTTCAGCC
>CAIYOY010000126.1 GCA_903927905.1 uncultured Verrucomicrobiales bacterium
GCCAACTCTTCCTCGAGCAACGAGGACACTTGGTCTTCGAAGGCAAAGACCGACGGCGCAAGATCGCCGTAGGTGGAATTGGTGCTGCCATAACCGATGGTCGGATTCAATGAATCCGAATACGCCTCATTGCCGAGCAAGGTATAAAAATCCAGCAACCGCGTCCCGGCCAGTTCCAGCGCGTTGGCGATGGAGGGCGTGGAGATCGGCGTGGAATTATTGATGCTCAAACCTTCCCCATCTTTCAATAACGTCTGATACAGAGCGATCAAACCGACATTTTCAATCACATTCTTGGCGGGATTGAGCGCCACATCACCTTCATAGCGCGCCCCCAGTTCCTCGATGATGCTGGAGTAGGTCGCCGGATTGTCCGCCGAGAAATCGTTGATCCGGGCCTCGTAGGGATTGATTCTGTCAAGCACACGCTTGATCCAGCCCTCGGCCAGTTGCGCAATGTAATCCGGCTGGCCGTCGCCATCCACGTCCCGCGGGCTGGAATTGGCCGCGCCCGCCCAGTCGTAAGGGATGCCGGGCTGGCAGTTGTTCAGCACGCAACGGCGCTCACCGTTGGGTTGCGGCACTTCCCAGTTCACCCCGTCGGTGACTTCGCTTTTGTGACGATAACGCACGAAAAACCAGGTGTCGGCCAGCAGGACTTCCGGCGCGCTGGGATTCCCTTTCAGGGTCAGCGAATAAAAACCCTGGCCCTGGTTGCCGCTCGGGTCGGCAAACAGTTTCCATGGTGTCGGCGAAGGCTGCCGGTCGGGCGGCAGGGCGGTGGTGCCGTCTTCGGGACGATACCACCATTCAAAAACCAGATCATCCGGGTTGCCGCCAAAATCAGCGGTGTGGCGGAGAATGATATTCTGGTCAAACACATTGTCCGAAAGAATGACGTGAATGTTGCCGCGATAACGCTGGCTCTTGTCCACCTTGATGATATGCAAAATGACCGGCGAACCGCCCAGGGCGTCGCTGTTGTTTTCCGCCACGGTGACGTAACTGATCTGCACCGGATTGGCCGGGTCCAGGAAAGCGGCATTGGCGGCCAAAGCAAGACCAGGCCCGAGAGCCTGGATGTTGGCCGCTTTGGTCGGATCACGAACCACCGAGGTGATATTATCGATATTCGTCGTCACCGGCAGGCCGGTCGAGCGGTCCACGACCACTTTCTGTTCCAAACCGACGCGATACGCCTGATCCGGCACGCCCAATCCATTTCGATCCATCAGACTCGGATTGCGGGAGAGATCAAAGAGACTATCCATCGCCGAGGCGAAATCCGAGCCGGCCAAATCAACATACGGGCTGGTCGCGCTGGAGCCATCCAAGGTTTGTTCTTCTGCCGTGGTCAGAATGTTCGGTTCCAAAACGTAATCCGCCCCCGGCGACGCTGTTAAAGTCGAATCCCCGATCCCTTTGTTGTTCAGAAAACCGCGAATGCCCAGAGTGCCGGTGATCGGATTATAGAAAATTCGTTTTTGCAACGAAGACGGCAATTCGACAAAGACATATTCGCCCTTGGAATTGACCGTGGTGCGTTTATTAGCGGGCAGCAGGGCCGCCGGGAATGACGCGATGGGCAGGCTGACCGTGCGCTCATCCAAAGCCGGGAACAGACGCGCGGTGTAATGGTCGAACGCCTGCAACGAGTTCATCACCGGATTCATCGTGTCATAGACGATTTGCCCGGCGGCAAAGCCGACCACGCCCGGCAGGCCGGGAGTATCCTGGATTTCCACGTCGCCGGTATCGGTGATGACCGAGGTCGTCGGATTGTCCGAATGATATTCGCCGCCCGGGAAAGTCAGGGTCTCGCCCACCTTCAAGATGGGCACATTGTCCGGCCATTGCGTATTATACAAGATGGCCTGGGAATCCGGCGTCTGATCATTGCGCGTGTAATCAATATTATCGAAATGATCGTCCGAGAAACCCGGAGTGTTGGGCAGGAAGACCACGCAATCGCCCGGGTTTTTGCCATCCGCCGCCGGCCACCAGAAATCAGGGCTGAGCGGATAGAGGTAGTAAGCGTAGAAAAAGCTGTTGCCGGAAACCGCCCAGGCCGTCCCCTTGTGATCTTTCCAGAAGCACAACTGCGTGTCGGGCTGGCCATCCTTGCCGTAAGTGCCGGAACAGGGCGTGGCCCCGATGACTTGTGGCAGCGGATAAAACGGAATGACCGGCTCGCCGGCATTCATATCCTGCTTGAAGCTGTATTCGTAGCTCAGGGTCCCGGCGTTGAGGTTGGTGGCGGCCCGGACGATATTATACACCCTCATCTTATATTGCTGGTCCACCGCATCGAAAAATTGGGTCAACACATAAGGATCAGACGTATAGCTGGAATCATGATTCGTCTGGTTAAGATCATTATCGCGCAAGGCATAAACCGCCATCGGCCGAGGCGAAACCGTGGCGTTGCGCAGGGAGGGAGCCAGCAAGGCATGTTCTTCATTCGGATTGTACCCCGGCAAGGTCGGATCCGGTTGATTGTAGATCTTCAACCGTTGAAAACGCGACGGATCGTACATCGTCGTGGCCGCAATGATATTGGTCCCGAACGTTTCCTGCGGTGTGATGATCTGATCGGTGCCGTCCTGGGCCACACTTTCACTGCCATACCGGCTGGCGATGACAATCCGGTTCAGCCCGTTATTGGTGGTCGGCCAAGCCGGGAAATAAAGCTGCGACTGGTAAGGCCAAAGAATGCTGTCACGATTTTCATACCAAGTGACGACCAACTGGCTGTTCTGATCGGCGTTCGGGTAAAGGTTGACCGGAATGATCGGGCCTTTGACCGCCGAACGATCATAAATATCGGCATTGTAACGCGCGCCCGGGAAATAGAGATAACCGGTGCCCAGCCCGGCCGTGTCGTAAGGACTGGTGATCTGTTGCCCGATGACCGCCGTTTGCGCTGCTGGCAGTTGATCGCTCCAATTCTTGGTCTGCACCACGCGCACGCGCAACGTGGTGATGCTGCCGCCGCGCCCGGAACTGCTGGTCGAATTAAACAGCAAGACGGTCTTCCCGGGACCCGTGGCGGTGAACCCGTTATTGCTGTCCACCGCCGCGCCCGTGGTCGTTTCGGTGTATTTCAACGCATTGAAGGAGACCAAGTCATTGGTCGAAGGATCCAAATTGACCGAGGGCGTGTTCGCCGTGTGCCGATAATGGGGCGAAGCGGGATAATTATTGGTCAACCGGATGATCACCCGGTCGTTTGGATCGGTGGATGTCGTGCGCCAATAAGTCAAGACCACCCCTGGACGGACCGGGTAAAGCTTTTTGCCGGCGTCATCCCAAACAGCCATGTCGGCCGAACTGCTGCCTTGCGGAGAAATGAGAATATCCGTCTGGACCGGCGGCGAGTTCATGATGAGCTTGGCCTTGATCACCGGATCGTCCACGGTGTTGAAGGTGACGGAATTTCCGAGGACCACCGTTTCATCAAAGATCCGGTCGCCATAATCCCACATGATGCGGCCCGGCCGTTTGACAAAGGGAATGCTGAAGGACGAATAAAGATTGCTGTTGAACGTGAAAGTCGAGGGAATGTTGGTCAAATCACCGGTGCCGGCAAAGACCGAGCCATCGCCGTTGACCCAGCCTTTCAACTGGGTGGTGTCATGATTTTTCAAGGAGCCGACCTGCACGCTGGTGTTTTCATCAAAGAAAAATGTGCCGGTGCCAACGCCATCGGACTGTGTGGCCAGAGCGCCGCCGGGATCATTGACGACATGAAGCAAAGGATAACTGGAGGAGGTCAGCCCCGTTGTCCCGATCTGGAAACCGATCTTCAATTTCCACCGATAGGTGATGCTGGCCGGGCCGGACATGATGAACTGCGGCACCTGATAACGCTGGCTCACACCGCTGAAAGTGATGAAGTTGGTCGCATTGACACCCCCGATGGTATTGGCCGCGCCGGATGCTTCATAACCCGTCACCGTGTAGCGGACCGGCAACCCCTGGGCCAGATAACTCTGGTCGTCGGAATAGGCGTCAATCGCCGCGATGACCACATCATTTTCCGACACCCAATGCTTCTGCACCGTTGGAGCCGGATTCCCCGCCGCGCCGTCCTGGGCGGATGAAAGACCCACGATATGCCCCGGCGCACTGGAATTGTCCGACCCGGCGGTGGCGCTGAAATCGTCATTGACGTGCAGCGCATGTTCCACCAGCCAGTTGAAACGGACGACGGTATCGCCATTGGCGGTGAAGGTGTAATTGTTCGCCGTTCCATTGGCGACGTTTTCGCCCACGGAATACCCCGTACAGCCGATGCGGGTCTCAGCTTGGGAATCAATCTTGGATGTGTCGGCCACGTCATTGATCGTGATGTCCCCATTGGTGATGTCGCGATAAAGGTAAATCGGAACAGAAGCCGTGATCTGCGTGCCCTTGATCACCGGCTGAGTGTTGACGTCCGTCTGGGGAGCACTATCGTTGTAGGATGGACCGCCGAAAGGCTTGATTTGTGACAGGGACTGGCCGTAAGGCGAAACCACCGTTAAATTGACCCGTTCGGTGAAAGGACCGCCCGGATCAACCACCGCCAGGAACCCGGCCGGGCCGTTGAGTGATTTCATTGAATTGGTGTTGCCCATGGTCAAAGTGCCGTTGCCAAAATAGCCCACCCAAAAGACGCGTTGCAAAATGGTATTCCAGGCGACTTTGGGACTGGTCAGAGTGAAATCAAACGAAGGCGGCGCGCCTTGCGGATAGTTCACCCAGCGATAATTAAAATCCGAATCCAGTTTGGCGATGAACACCGTTTTGCCGGCGGCGGACAGGGAAGTGAACGGCTGATTGGTCGGGTCTTGCGCCCCATAAAAGCTGGCCGACTGCGGACCCAGAGAACCGGTGAAATAAACATTGCCGACATCGTCAATCGAGAGGCCGTAGCCGGAATTGGGGGCGGCGCCTTTGACCGTCGCCCGGCCTTTCAGCAGGAGGCCGGTGTCCATCCGCAACACTTCGATATTTGTGGTCGAACCGAAGGAAGTATCCGGGGGGTTGATGGCCGGGTTGTCGGCCACACCCGCCCAGTGGCCGGTGGCATAAACCCAGCCGTCATTATAACGGAGTTGATAGATCCGTCCGCCCACGCCCATGGCTTCGGAGGAGAAATAAACGTTTTCCAAACTGCCTAGATCATTGGAAAACTTGAAGACATACCCCTTGTTCTGATGATTGCTGAAATCCGCTGCTGTTACACAACCGCTCAAGCCAGCGCCGGAGGCCGTCAAGGTTCCATTGCCCGGACCGCCGCCGTTCCAGTAAAGCCAGTCCATAGAATGCATGCCGGACAAAAGCGAAATCGTTCCGGTATGAGCCAGCTGGCCATGCGCGGTATTATCATAAATGACCTGCGTCCCGTTCACATACGTGCCATCCAGATACAACCAGGAACCGTCGTCGGTCGTGCTGGTGAAAGTGACCTGCCCGGCTTGGGGAACATAAAGCAATCCAGTGACTCGAAATATATAGTTGTAATCCCCAGTGTCGCTGGTCGAACCAATGTTACAGGCATCCGCCCGGAAACCGTTGGTATGACTCGTATAGCTTCCACCCAACACATTGACGGCATCGGGCAAACTGGCAATGCCACTGCTGCGATGAGCATAGAAGGCCGAGAACTGCTGCGAGTTGGCGACATCCGAGGTAAAGGTGCCCGAGCCTAGATGACCGCCGACATACACATCCCCGGTGTCATCCACCACCACGGAATCAGCCGTATTGAAGGTGGACCCGGAGTTATTGCCAAAAGTGATCAAGCCCGTGGCCGTGCTGTTCAGATCAGCCGTCATCTTGATCAAAACGCCCGCCTGCGCGCCCCGGCCCGTCGCCGATTTGCCAAAAAGTGTCGCGGTGCTGGAGGCGAAATTCCCGGAGACGAAAACCGCCCCTCCGGAGAAATAAACGCTGCGCAAATCCAGGGCGCTGTTCGCCGCGTCCGCCGAATTGATGATGGTCCCGTCCGCCGTGCTCACGTTGAAAACTTTGCTGCCCCCGACGATATACATATTGGTTGAACCCGGGACGATATACATTGCCGCCGGAACGATTGTTTGTGCAAGGACCAGATCAAGATTGGTGCCGTTCCCCCAGGAGCTTGGAATGCCGCTGGCGTCGAACTTTTTCAAGATCCCGTGGCTGGCATCGTCTTTGCCCAAGATATAGGTCATGCCGCTGATCGGTTCCACCGCCGTATCCACGGTGATGAATCCCTGCAAGGGGACAATGAACGCCCCGGGCGATGGCAGAGTGGTCTGCGCCTTGGCGGCAACTGGAGCTAAGAGGCCGGACACTGCGGCCAAAAGAGCGGCCAGCAATCCCCAGCGGGAAAATCGAGTCGTTATAGTTCGAGTTTTCATGGCAAAAATTCGGGTCATGGTTGCAAAAAATTATTGATTCAAAGTGTCCACCGGACTGACCCGGCTCAGGGTGATGCCGCCAGTCGCGATCAAACCCACATTTTGGTTCGGGCCGAGCGGCTTGTGCAGCCCGGTGATCTCTTCCCGATAAGTGCCCGTGATCCGGTCCACCCCAAAACCCGCGCTTTGCAGGGTGTTGGTCCCGCCAGCGCTGTCAAATTGAATGGACAGCGAACGGGTGATGGGAAAACCGATGGTATGATCAGGATGGCGGCGATGATAAAAAGGATTGGTCGGATGACTGGCGCCCAGATAGATCGCGCCGCTCAACGAGCCACCTGCGGCTAAAGTGCCATTGAACAACTGTTCGTTGACCACCACCCGGTCGGCCGCCGCCAGAACTTGATTGTCAATCAAAGCCTTCAAGGCCGAGGCCGTCGCCACGATCTGCTTTTGCTGGGTGGAAGCCGGCGAGTTCGACACCGACACCGCCGCCGCCGTGGCCGCGAGACCGGCGCTCGATTGATAAGCCGACGAAGCGAGAAAGGCCTGATACCCGGCGGAAACCGGTCCGCTGGCCTGGATGGCGTTGGTCCACGCGATCAACGCGCCGTTGGTCGCGCTGAAACCAATATCCGTCAGTGTATAATTGGAACTCGCGCCCGAAGCCGCCCCGGCCGCCGCGCCGTTGACGATCAAACTGATGGCCGCCACATAGCGCGAATCAGGAATGATGGTATTCGTTTGCAATTGATTGGCCCGCGCCAGGTTGGTCATCACCGCATTGGGGGTCGCCGCCGCCGCCGTGGCCGCAGCCAGGACTTGAGCAGGACTTCCATTGGTGCCGGCAACCGTATGGGCCGGAGCCACCGCCGCCGCCGCCGCCGCGCCGATGGCCTTTTGCAAACCGGCGCTGGTCACAAACGCCGTGTAAGCAGCATTCACATCGCCGCTGTTCATCACTTGCGTGGCGGCATTCGTCGGGTCCCCTCCGACCGCCGCCGCCGCTCCGGCCGCTTGCGCGATGTTCGTCAACATCTGCGCGGCATTGATGTCGCCAAAATCAAACGCCGCCGTGGCGATCCGCTGGCCGACGGTGACGTTGGCAAAATTTGGGTAGAGCGAGGGATCAGAAATCAAAGCCAGATCGGGCGTCGAATTGGTGGACTTGTTTAAGATGGCCACGCTCTTCAACAACCGAACCTGGCCCTGGCTGTCCACATGAAAAATAATGCGCAGATGCGCCGGCGATTGCACCGGGGTCGGCACGGTCGGATCGGGCGCGACGATGTTGTTGTTGGCGTCAATGCCGACGACGGTTTCGTTGACATTGCTCAGGGTGACTTCACCCACCCAAAGGCCGCTGGTGGACTGGGCGGCGCTGGAGAACGCGGACCAGGCCAGCAACATCGCCGCCAGAAGGCTGGTTTTGAAAAACTTTGTTTGCATGGAGGTTTGTGGGGTTAAAATTTTGCTCATGGGGTCGCCAGGTCAGGACGGGTGCCGGTGGCTGGAATCCAGACTTGCTCGCCGGAATCGGTGGAAATTTTCAGCAAAGTGCTTTGCGTGGCGCTCGTCATTTGGTCGCGTTTTAATTTCAACCAAAGGGCCAAGCTGCTGCCGGACTCGAGCGTGCTCGGCATCTGATAATTTTGCGGCAAATCAAAAACGGCCTGATTGATCTGGCCGGGCGTGACGCTGTTCATCAGATATCCCAAAGGAAGACCAGCATCGGTGGATACCGTGCTGACGCTGATTTTGACCGGGTCAGTCCCGGTGTTCGCAAAAATAATGGTCGCCTGATCACCATCGCCAAAAGTGATTTGCTGGCCAACGCGCAGAGTCACTTTCAACGGCCCTTGATAATCGGAACCGCCTTTGCAATAAATCCAGCACGCTTCGCCGGATTTCATCGGGGTATTGACCGGGTCGGCGACCAGTTGCCACTGATCGCTCACGAGACGGAAGATTTTGCAGGGACGATGAGCGGTGGAGCCAGAGAAAAATTTATCGAAGGTGGGCGGGGCTTGGTCGTCGAGACAAAAACCGGCGAGGTTATAGGAGTCGGATTGCCAGAGGTAGGGTTGGAAAGTAACCGTGCCGGTCACCGTCCAGGTAAAATCCCGGGTCGCGAGGATAAGATAAGCGCGCGGGCCGGTGATCGCATTAAGCGTGGAAAGAAAAGCATCCGGCCGGTTCGCCGCGTACCAAGTCCCCCACCCTGCTTGCTTCCAGGCATTGGTGGAAGGGTTTTGGATATATTCGGCGGAGGTCAGACTGCCGAAATAAGTCGCCACGATGGCCACCGGCAGGCTCCCAAAAACATCCGCCGGAACGGCGTCCGTCGGGGTCACTTGCAAATAGACCGCGTTCCAACCTTTATGCAGGCTGATGGTTTGAGTGCGGGTCAGATCGGCGCGGACAGAAAAAACGGTCAGGGCGAAAAAAGCCGCAGTGAGGAGGAAAGTAAAAAACCGGCGCATGGGTGTGTTCATAGAATGCCTCCGTAGGGGCTTAAAAAGCGTTGGCAGCCGCATGACTCAATCGAGAAATCGCGAACAAGCATATTATTGATTTTTGACCGTTCGTCCTCTCGTTGGGTATAGCGCGAGCAAGGACACACTGCGACTCGTGCTGCGGTGACGAACTATCGGTCTGATTAGGTGATATGAAATACGGTGAAATATGTCAAACGTAATTTGCTGAATTTGAGGAGTATGGGGTTTAAATCGGTTCCGCCAATCGGCATTGGTGTCAGTCCCAACTATTGACACTCTTGACATAAGTCAGCCGATTTGAGAAGGTGATTCATGCCCCGGCAATTACGCATCGAATATCCCGGCGCGATTTATCATGTGATGAATCGCGGAGATCGCCGCGAGGACATTTTCCTGGATGTGGAGGATCGAACACGATTTCTGGCTACCCTGGGTGAAGCCTGCAAAAAAACCGGCTGGCAGGTGCAAGCCTATTGTTTAATGCGCAATCATTTCCATCTCGTGATTGAGACGCCACAGCCCAATCTGGTAGTCGGGATGAAGTGGCTGCTAGGGCTTTACACCAAGCGATTTAATATCCGGCACAAAATTTGCGGTCACCTTTTTGCCGGTCGTTACAAGGCGTTGATCGTGGATGGGAGCGGCGACGGCTACTTGGCCACGGTCTGCGATTATGTTCATTTGAACCCGGTCCGTGCCAAATTAATCAAGGCCAACCAGCCTTTGGAAAGTTTCCGCTGGAGCAGTTATGGGGAGTATCTCAAAACACCGACTGAGCGACCACCCTGGCTGCGGGTGGAACGATTGTTTGGAGAGAAACGAATTCCGAAAGACTCACCGGCGGGACGAAGGGAGTTTGCCCGGTTGATGGAGCAGCGACGAAGCGAGGAATCGGAGGAAGCCTTTAAGGGAATCCGACGGGGTTGGTGTCTGGGCGACGAGGAGTTTCGTGCGGAATTACTGGCGGCGGCGAAAGATCGGGTGGGACCGAGCCATTACAGTGAGAGTCGGCAGGAGACGGAGGAAGCGAAGGCGCAACGGATCGTGCAGGAAGGATTGAAAGAGTTTGGCTGGAAAGAGAAGGAATTGGCGTCGCGAGCGAAAGGGGACCGGAACAAGGTGAAGTTGGCCCGGCGGTTGCGAACAGAAACGACCATGAGTTTGAAATGGATTGCCCAACGACTGGAAATGGGCGTTTGGACTTATGTCTCCAATCTGTTACATGAAAAACAACCAAAAACCTAAAATGAATTTTGTGTCAATAGTTAGGACTGACACTTGCTTTTTCAGCGGGGCGACCCATCGGGGCATCGGTTACCACATTTACATGACGGACGAGGCATCGTTTTCCGCGCTGCAAAGTGCGGCGGTGGCCAAAAATATTTTAAACCAGGGCGACAGCTATCACCTTAAATGTCCGTATCTCGAGGGAGGCAAATGGTTCCTGCTCAAAAACCATTATCGGAATGGCGGCACCAACGATGTGCCCGCCTTCATTGACCCCGCCAGTTCGCCAGTGCATCTAACACCATGAAAACTAAACTTTTCGCCCTCGGCTATCTGCTATTGGCAATCGGCTTTCAAACCAACGCCCAGATGCAACAATCTTGGGTCGCTAAATACAACAATAGCCTCACCAACGGAACTAATCAAACCGTGGCCATGGCCTTGGATAATTCCGGAAATATTTACGTTACAGGGTTCTCTCTGAACATCGCTTCCAATTTGGATTACGTGACGATCAAATATGCCCCCAACGGCAATCAGGTTTGGGCCACACGATTGGATTCCACAAACCATTTGGATGACAAGCCGGTGGGTTTGGCTCTGGACAAGGATAATAATGTCATTGTAATGGGAACTGCGGGAACGGTGAAATACGACACCAATGGCATCCAACAATGGACTGCGCCCTATGCGGGGCGGGCTTTGGCGGTGGACACGAATGGGAGTGTGCTGGTGACGGGATTTCTAACCAATGATTTTTCCACGGTCAAGTTGGCACCCAGTGGGACCAATCTATGGCTGAGAACATACGATGCAATTGGCCATACGGACATATCCCAGGTAATAGCGGTCGATGATGCGGGCAACGCGTATGTGGCCGGGATGGAAACATATTTTTACCAGAATATGTTCGCTAACGCAGCACGCATGGCAGTAATTAAATACGATCCAAATGGGACGCAATTATGGAAAACAAACAACTCAGGAGGTGGCGGATTCCTGCAAGTCGAAGGAATCACAATGGTCGGCAGTAGTAATATTTATATCGTTGCTGATTTCTTTAGCGGAGGGAACGGGGAATATACCACATTTAAATTTACCAGTAATGGGACAAGTATTTGGACATCATACGATGCTTACTTTGGGAGCCAACAAGCATGCGGATTTAGGATTGATTCACAGACTAATATAATAATAAGCGGCCATAGGCTCTATAGCTATTGCACGGCAAAGTTGAATTCAAATGGTAATTTAGTTTGGACCAACTTCTATCCAAACACCCCAACTGTGCCAAATACTGCCATGGGGATTACATTGGATTCGGCAGGCAATTCCTATGTGACGGGTTATGCTGAAAGCACGAATTCAGGCTATGATATCGCCACCCTCAAATACGATCCATCTGGCAATCAGTGCTGGTTACAGCGGTATAATGGGACAGCCAACGGTGATGATGCGGGCAATGTCATCGCGGTGGATGCCAAAGGCAATGTTTATGTGGCTGGTTACGAAACGGTAGCTGGTGGTGGGACGCAAATGATCCTGATCAAATACTCGGTCAAGACCATTGATCACCATGCCGATGGCACCTTTCATTTCCAATATCCCGGCATCCCCGGCCAGAGCTACATCTTCCAAATGGCCACCAACCTCCAAACCTGGACCAACATCGCCACCAACATCGCCGACACCAACAACATCGTCCAATTTTACGATACTAACGTCCTAACCAACCCCGCCCGCTTCTTCCGCACCCTTGGGCCATGAAGACTCGCTTTTTCATTACCTTCCTTTTCGCGTATTTTGCATATTTCGCGGGAACGGCCTTACGTCTCCGTTTTAACCCATTTCTTTTTTTTCGTTTTTTTTTGAAAATTGTTTCGTGCTTCGATTTTCGGATTTCGAGTTTTCCCAAAATATTTCCTCTTGACATAATGTCGCAGCTACATTAGCTTCGGCTCATGGTAAATGGGACAACAGGAACACAGGGCCGGGCC
>CAIYOY010000127.1 GCA_903927905.1 uncultured Verrucomicrobiales bacterium
CATAGCTGCCGACCTTGTGGCCTTCCCGCAAAGCCACTTGGAGAAAGGCGGTGTGCGGACCGGAATTAGGCGTGTAAATGGAGGCAAAACCGGGCGTCACCCCGATGTTGGAAACCATGATGTCCAAATCCTTCGCCGGCACAACTTCGCGGACGATCTGCTCAACCTTGCCGATCAGGTCGCTGGTCAATTCCAAGCGGGTGCCGGTCGGCGCTTTAAGATTAATGACGAACTGGCCCGGATCAGTCCGTGGAAAATACGATTTCCCGATCAACGGATACAACGCGAAGCTGAGCAGGAAAATGCCAATGATGCCAATAATGGTTGCGACCGGCCGAAGCAAAGCCAAATTGAGGCAGCCCTGGTAGCGATCCAGCATTTTGCCGAATTTGCGGTTGAACCAATGATTGAACCCGCCTTCCGCGCCGTGATCATGGCCCTTGATAAAGTGCGCGCAGAACAGCGGCACCACTGTCATGGCGAAAAAATATGAGGCGCAAAGTGAAAGCACGACCCCCATGGCCAGGGCCACAAAGAGAAACTTGCTGACCCCATAAAGGAACACCACCGGAAAAAAGACGATCACCGTGGTCAGGGTCGCGGCCAGCACGGCCAGGGAAACTTCACTCGCGCCCTTTTCTGCGGCGACCTTCGGGGTTTCGCCCAATTCGATGTGGCGGAAAATATTTTCCAGCACGACCACCGAATCGTCAATCAAGCGGGAGAAAGCGAGCGCAAGGCCGCCCAGCATCATCGTGTTGATCGTGCTGTCACCAAACGAAAGCACCATGAACGCCGCCAGCGCGGAAAGCGGGATGGAGAGGCAAACCGCAACGGTCGCTCTCATGCTGCCAAGGAAAATGAGGATCATCAAACTGATCAGAACCAGGCCGATGCCTCCTTCGTGGATAAGATTTTCGATGGCTTTTTTAACAAAGATGGATTGATCAAAAACCACCTTGGTGACCAGTTCCTTCGGCGTGTCCAGCAGATGGGCCACCGATTCTTTAACTCCATTGACCACGGAAATAGTGTTGGCATCGCCGCCTTGTTTCAGCACCGGCAAATAAACCGATGGCTGGCCGTCCACCCGGACAATGTTGTTTTGAATTTGCGATGCGTCCTTCGCCTGGCCCACGTCCGCCACCAGCACCGAAGCCTGCCCCACGGTTTTCACCGGCAATTGATTGATGGCATTGATGTCGCTGACCTGGCTGTTGGCATACAAATTATAATCATACGGGCCGATTTTAACATCCCCGGCGGGCAGGATCAGATTGGCATTATTGACGGTGCGGACCACATCCATCACGCTCAATTGGTGCGCCTCCAATTTCAACGGATCAACATACACCATGATTTGGCGATACCGCCCGCCAAAGGGTTGCGGCACCGAGGCGCCACGAACATTTGCCACCTGATTCCGGACGGTGTATTGCCCGATGTCGCGCAGTTGCGCTTCCTCAATACCCTCGCCTTTGAGCGTGATCAAACAAACCGGCAAGCTGGACGCGTCAAAGGGTAGAACCACCGGCGGCAGCGTTCCCGGCGGCAGCTTGCGCAAATCGGCCAGGGCCAGATTCGCGATGCTCGTCACCGCCGAATCCGCGTTGAACCCCGGTTGAAAATAAACTTTGATCAAGCTGACCCCCGGCAGCGAACGCGACTCAATGTGATCAATCCCGCTGGCCAGCGTAAAAAATCGTTCAAACCGCCCGGTGATGTCCGTCTCAATCTGCTCCGGCGGCATCCCCGAAAAAAAAGTCGCCACCACCACCACTGGAATCTTGATGGGCGGAAAAAGATCCACCGGTAACCGGGTCAGAGCGGTGATCCCCAGCACGCAGACCATCAGGCAGGCGACCAGAATCAGATAGGGATAGCGCAGGGCAAAGCGAGGCATAACAGATAATTACCGGGGACTGGATTGTACCACCGTGCGCAATTTCTCCACGGAAAAATCACGCGACCGGCATTGCGCAATGATTTGCCGTTCCCATTTAACAATTTTGGCGGCGGCGGCTGGGATTTCGGCGGCGATTTCCGGCGGGATGGACAGCAAACCATGAACATCTCCGTGCAACAGGTCGCCGGACTCTATTTTCAAGCCGCCGATTTCCACCCCCTTGCCAAACTCGATTATGTGAGCGTAACCGTGCGACACCGCCGGTCCGGACGCAAAAAAATGAAAGCACATGGCAGCGACAGAGGGAATATCACGGACCGTGCCGTTGGTCGCGGCCCCAACGCAGTCAAGCGCCCGGAGAATGTTGGCGTGGACTTCGCCCAGGAGCGAGCCGGAACCCGGCATGGGGTCCGCGTCCTGCACCACCACCACGCGCGGGGCCGGAACGCTCAGCACATAATTCCACCAGCCGGTGTGTTCCAGATAATGCCCGCCTAACGTCGGGGGCGATGAACAATGGATCTTCACGGTAACGGCATGGCCCACCATCGCCGGCAAATGGGGAAAAAGACAGCGGATGGAAGCATCGGTATAGCCTTCGTTGCGCAGTCGCAGGCCAAAGGTTTCGACGGCATTGGAGACGGTGCAAGTGTCCAGCCGACGCAAGGCTTCCAGTTGCTCGGGAGTTAGAAGAGGATATTTCATTGGGCGGTGGCCAGAGCGGCGAATTTCGGTTCAACTTTTTGCCCGGGCTTGATCTGGGTGCGGCTGCCGACCACCACCGCTTCGTTTTCCTGCAACCCGGAAAGAATTTCCACTTCCGTCGGTGTTTCGATGCCGAGGGTGACTTTTCGTTCCTCGATTTCGTTATTTTTATTGATGACCAGGACCGTCGGATTTTTGCCGCCGGAGATCGCTTCCACCGAGACCGCCAGCGTTTTGGGTCGCCGCTCCACTTGGAGTTTGACCGTGGCATACATGCCGGGAATCAATTCAAGGTCCGCATTGGCCACCTCCACTTCCGCTTCCATCGTGCGTGTGTCGGTTTCCACCTTCCGCGTAAATCTCGCAATCTTGCTGGAAAAGGATTTTTTCATCCCGTCCACTTGCACCTCCACCGCATCGCCGACGTTGATGTTTTTGACAAAAGAAACGGAAACGGGAAAATCCAGCCGCAACTTGTAATTGTTGGAAATGCGAACGAGCGGGGCGGAGGAGCCGCCCGTTTGAATCAGCGCGCCGGGGTCTGCATAACGCCGGGTGATCACCCCGTCGAACGGCGCGGTGATGTCGGTATAATCCAGCAGCGTCTGGAATTTTTCCGCATCCGCCTTCGCTTCGGACATGGCGGCGGCGGCGATGTTCTCCTTGGCCTCAGCCGCATCGAGATCCTGTTGCGCCACTAGATTCGGCTGCTCTTTATTAACGGTGGCCAGCCGGTCATGCGCCAGGTGGGCGTTCTTGTAATCCGCCTTGGCGCGTTCTTCCGTCGCCTTGGCGTGTTCCAGTTCATCCTTCAACTCCGGCACTTCCAGTGTCGCCAGCCGCTGGCCCGCCTTGACCTGATCGCCCGCATCCACCTTGATCTCCTTCAAAAAACCGGTCACTTTCGAATGCAGCTCCACTTCGGTGTAAGGACGGAATTCTCCCTGGACGACCAATTCATTGCCGAGGTCTGTCCGCTCCACCCGCCCGGCGGGAATGGAAACCGTTTGGGCTGGCTCAATCTCGGCCTTGGCCGTGTTTTGGCCGAAGTGCAGCATCCCCGCCGCCACCGTTGCGCCCAGAACTCCGGCGATGGACAGCCACCACCACATTTTGCCGCGAGCATGGCCGGGCTGGGTTTCAATCGGAATGTTCTCATCCATAAATTTATTTCACGGTTTTTTGCCGGCCAGCGGCAGTTTGACACGGAATAAACTTCCCTGGCTCAGTTTGCTTTCGACTTCCACCTCGGCCCCGTGCGCGGCGCAAATGGATTTCACAATGGCCAGACCAAGTCCGGCGCCGCCAAGGTCGCTCGACCGCGCCTGGTCCACCCGGAAAAATCGTTCAAACACATGCGGCAACGCTTCCGGAGGAATACCGATGCCGCTGTCAGCTACTTCCAAAATGGCGTGGCCGTTGTGGCTGCGAACGGAAAGATGAACGGTGCCGCCCTTCGGCGTGTATTTGATCGCGTTATCCAGCAGGTTCACCACCACCTGTTTGAGCCGGGCGCGATCCCCTTCCACCGCGATTTCCAGTGAAGATTTGCAGGTCACGGCAATACCCTTGTCTTCCGCCATGAGATTCATTTGGTCGGCGGTGGTTGCCGCCAATTCTGCCAGGTTGAATCGCACCCATTCCGCCTGCGCCTCCCCCGCGTCCAGCCGGGACAGCGCAAACAATCGCTCAACAATTTTAGCCAGTCGTTCCACTTCTTCCAGCAGGCTGCCCAAACACTCAGGCATTTCCGCAGTCCACCCTTCCCGCACCACCAGATTTTCCAACTCACTCCGCAACACGGTCAAAGGGGTGCGAAGTTCATGTGAAGCATCGGCCACGAATCGCTTTGAATTCAACAGTCCTTCCTCCATCCGGCTGATCATGTGGTTCAGCGAGAGCGAGAGTCTTTCCAATTCGTCCGCCGAACGGGGCACGGGCAGCCGCTCGCTCAAATTGTGCTGCGTGATTTGTTCGGCTTTGCGCGTGATTTGTTCCACCGGCGCCAGCGCCCGGGCCACCAGCAGATAACCGCCGCCCACTGCCACCAGCACCACAATCGGCAGCCCGATGAGCAATTGCAGCCGCAACTGCCCCAGCATCGTTTCCATTGAAATCGTTGGCGATCCGACTTCCACCAGGTAGCGTTGCCCGCTGGTGGCGGCATAATTTATCGCCGCAATCAGCAGCGCCCTGCCATCCGGCAGCATTTCTTTCCGTAATGATTCCTTTTCCGGCCTTTCCTTCAGGACGGGTAGTCCGGCTGGATTAAAACTCAAATCTTTTGGCTGGCCCGAGGCATAGAGCACGCTGCCATCCGGGCGCGTCACGCGAATGAAACGGTCATTCGTTTCCGGCGCGTAGAGGGATTTGATTTCACTGACCAGGTTGGTTTCGTCTTTGGGCTGTAGGTTTGCCACCAGTGTCCCGCCGATCTGCCGCGCCCTTCGCATCTGCGTCTGCCCCAGGCTCGCTTCCAGATAATGTTTCAAACCGAAATACATCAACGCGCCCAGCAGCAGAAACACGCCGATCAAAAGACTCGCGTGCCAGGCGGTCAGCCGGAACCGGATGGAATGAGTGTTCATGGCTCCGTTCCGTCCGTCAGGCAATAGCCCGCGCCGCGCACGGTGCGGATCAATTTTTGCTCATGTCCCTCATCCACCTTGGTCCGCAAATGCCGCACATACACGTCCACGATGTTCGTCAGGCCCTCAAAACTTTCGTCCCAGACGTGCTCGATGATCATCGTGCGTGAATAGACGCGGCCCGGATTGCTCGCCAGATATTCGAGCAAGGCATATTCCTTCGCCGTTAATTCAATCCTTTTCCCCGCGCGCCGTACTTGCTGGGTCAATCGGTCAATTTCCAAATCGGCCACGCGCAAGGAATGAGTGTTTGTCGTCGGTGGGCGCCGCAACAATGCTTTCACCCGCACCAGTAATTCCGCGAAGGCAAACGGTTTGGTCAGATAATCGTCCGCCCCGGCCTCAAAGTTTTCCACCTTGGAGCTGGTCGCATCCCGCGCGGTCAATACCAGCACCGCCGCTTTGCTCCCTTGCCGTCGCAACCGTCGCAGCAGCTCCGTCCCGTTGAGTCCGGGCAGCATCAGGTCCAAGATCACCAGGTCATAATTCACGCTTGACGCCATTTCCAGGCCGACGGTGCCGTCATGGGCTGCATCCACGGCAAAGCGTTCCGCCCGCAATCCGCGGGCGACAACGTCGGCCACTTTCTTCTCATCTTCGATCAGCAACAAGCGCATATGATCTTTGGACATAAATAACACTCGTTTATTAAAACGCGCTGAATGAAATGTTAAATTTCGTTCAGAAACTTCCCGCCGAAGCAAACTTGTGACAAAGGTTAAACATGAAAATGCTGCTTGTCGCGTTATCTTTGGTCGGTCTCGTGCTGTTTTCCGGTTGTGCCCATGATCGGCGCAACCTGGTCCTCGCTCCGGTTGGACCGGCCCCGCCCGTTACCCAGCCGCCCGAAACCACTGGCACCCTGGTCGTTTACTCCGCCTTGGAGGTTGGGGCGCATTTTTATGACCCGCCCTATAAACACCGCCATACCGATTACAAAATATTTTTGCCCGATGGAAAATTGCTGCAAAAAGTTCATAACGACAACGAGACGGTCATGGAAGGGCCGGTCTGGGTGCCGTTGCCGGCCGGGAACTATCGGGTGATCGCTTGGGCCGGGAAATCTGGGGATGTGACCGTGCCGGTTGTTATCAGGGCGCGCCAGGTAACCACGGTGCATTTGGAAAATGGGGTTAATTGACGGATCGTTGGGAGGGCGGTTTTGGCGCAAAATTTGCCCGGCGATATTTTTCAGCCGGGTCATTTTCGCAATTGACGATTTTGCCCGCCCGCCGCAAGGTATGCTTCTCTGGAATGAAGACCATTCTCTTTGTCTGCACTGGAAACATCTGTCGCAGCCCGATGGCGGAAGGACTTTTACGTCATGCCACCGCGGGCCGCCGGGATTATCAGGCCCTCAGCGCCGGCGTCGGCGCCATTGATGGCCAACCCCCGAGCGCGCACTCCGTTCGCGCCCTGCGGGAATTGGGCATAGACATTTCCGATCTGCGCAGCCGGATGCTGACGGCGGATCTGGTTGAGCAGGCCGATTTCATTTTTGGCATGACCCATAGCCATGTGGATTCGATCATTTTGCTTTATCCGCATGCGGCGGAAAAAACATTCCTCCTGCGCGAATTCGACGAGACGCTGGAGGAATATGAAAAGGACATCAGCGATCCCATCGGCAGTTCGTACGAGATTTACGCTTATTGCCGCGACCAGATCGAGCAGGGGATTTATTCCATGCTGAACTTTTTGGAACAGACCACCGGCAGCCACGGGTTTGACAGCGCAGTGGAGAAAACCGATTTCGCCCTGGGCGCGGATCATGCCGGTTTTCCCTTGAAGGAAGCGATCAAGCAATATTTGCAAGGGCGAGAAGTCACGGCGGTGGATTTTGGGACGCACTCGACCGAATCCACCGATTATCCCGACTACGCCAAAGCCGTGGCCGAAGCCGTGGCCGAAGGACGCAGCGAACTGGGGCTGTTGGTTTGCGCCACGGGCATCGGCATGAGCATGGCCGCCAATAAAGTCCCGGGCATCCGCGCCGCGCTGGTCTTCAATGAAGAAATGGCTTCCCTGGCCCGCCGCCATAATAACGCCAATGTCCTGTGCCTGGGCGCGAACGAAACCTCTCCCGACCAGGCGAAGAAAATCCTGGACGCTTTTTTGGCCGCGCACTTTGAAGCCGGCCGTCACGAACGCAGAGTAAAAAAAATGGAAACATCTATCACGCCCGTCTCTTTGAAACTTAAAAACGTTGACCCGGAAATCGCCGATTCCATTTTTCTGGAACGCGAACGCCAGCAGGAAAACATCGAGCTGATCGCCAGCGAAAACTTTGTCAGCCCGGCGGTGATGGAAGCGCAAGGCTCCGTCCTCACCAATAAATACGCCGAAGGTTATCCCGGCAAACGCTGGTATGGCGGCTGTGAAAACGTGGATGTGGTCGAACGCCTGGCCATCGAACGGGCCAAGAAACTTTTCGGCGCGGAACACGCCAACGTCCAGCCCCATTCCGGCAGCGGCGCGAACATGGCCGTTTATTTTTCCGTGCTGAAGCCCGGCGACAAGATGTTGACCATGGACCTTTCCCACGGCGGCCATTTGACTCACGGCAACAAGGCCAATTTTTCCGGGCGATTTTTCGAGATCGTCCATTACGGTGTCAACAAAGAAACCGAACTCATTGACTACGATCAATTGGCCAGGATGGCCCGTGAACACAAACCGAAAATGATCACCGTCGGGGCCAGCGCTTATCCGCGCATAATCAATTTCGAACGCATGGGCGAGATCGCGCGCGAAGTCGGAGCTTACTTACTGGCCGACATCGCCCATATCGCCGGTCTGGTCGCGGCGGGATTGCATCCCAGCCCGATGGCGCACGCTGATTTTGTCACCACCACCACGCACAAGACCTTGCGCGGCCCTCGTGGCGGACTGATTTTGTGTAAAGAAAAATTTGCCAAAGAAATTGATTCCCAAGCGTTCCCCGGCATTCAAGGTGGCCCCTTGATGCACGTCATTGCCGCAAAAGCCGTTTGTTTCCTCGAAGCGTTGAAACCGGAATTCGCGTTATATCAGGCCCAAATCATCAAAAACGCCAAAGCCCTCGCCGAAGGCATGATCCGCAACCGGTTCCGTCTGGTCAGCGGCGGCACGGATAATCATTTGATGCTGGTGGATGTCGGCGCTCGCGGCCTGACCGGCAAAGATTGCCAGATCGCCTTGGATGAAGCGGGCATCACGGTCAACAAAAACACCATCCCTTTCGAGACCCGTTCGCCCTTCCAGGCCAGCGGGATACGTCTGGGCACACCGGCGATGACCACTCGCGGCCTGAAAGAGCCGGAAATGGCCGCCATTGCCGACATGATCAGCGAAGTTTTATTGGATATTAAGAATCTTGACACCGCGCACAAGGTAAAGCAACGTGTCCATGAACTCACGGCAAGGTATCCCTTGCCTTATTAAGTACAGATTCAGGTTAAATCCCCGGTCAGTCCGCTGGTTTGAACATATTTCAAGCTTCCGTGTCTGATTGGACAAGCGCAGTTAGTCCTGCCATTGATAAAAATTTCCCCCGAATCTTAAAAAAATTTAAATTTACTATGCCACCTAAAGCAGCCCCTAAAAAAGCGGCCAAGAAAAAAGTAGCCGCCGCCGCACCTGCGCCCGCGCCCGCCGCGCCCGTCGCCGAAGCCATCAAAGCCCCTACTCCTCCGTCGCCGCCGCCTCAGGCAGAAATGAAGCTTGAGCCGCCCACCAGCGCGGTCGAAGCCCGCATGGAAGACGATAACCATGGCCGTCCTCCCCGCCGCAATCAACCGCGCGGCGAAGCCATCAACATCGCCCAACTCCAGGCCATGGCCATGTCCGAGTTGAACACCATGGCGAAGGAAATGGGCATCGAGAATTTTGGCACCATGCGCAAGCACGAGATCATTTTCCAGATCTTGCAGAAAAACGCGGAAATGGAAGGCGTCCTGTTCTCCGAAGGCGTGTTGGAAATTTTGCCGGAAGGTTTCGGCTTCCTGCGTTCCCGCAGTTTCAATTATCTGCCGTGCCCGGAAGATATTTATGTCTCGCCCTCGCAGATCCGCCGTTTTGATTTACAGACCGGCAATCTGATCACCGGCCAGATCCGTCCGCCCAAGGACAAGGAACGCTTCTTCGCCCTGCTCAAAGTCGAGGCCGTGGACACCGAAGACCCGGACATCGCCAAGGACAAAACGCATTTCGACAATTTGACACCGTTGTTCCCGGAAAAACGTTTCCTCTTGGAAACCAACCCCGAAGAACTTTCCACCCGTGTCCTCGACCTCGTCTGCCCCATCGGCAAAGGCTCGCGCGGATTAATCGTCGCCCCACCGCGCACCGGTAAAACCGTCTTGATGCAAAAATTGGCCAACGCCATTTTGAAGAACAACCCCGAAGCGTATCTATTCATCCTGCTGATTGACGAACGCCCCGAAGAAGTCACCGACATGGAACGCTCCTGCAAAGGCGCGGAAGTGATCAGTTCAACTTTCGACGAACCACCCGAACGCCACGTCCAGGTCGCCGAGATGGTCATCGAAAAAGCCAAGCGCATGGTCGAGCACAAACGTGACGTGGTCATCCTGCTTGACTCCATCACTCGTCTGGCCCGCGCTTACAACACCATCCAGCCGCATTCCGGTAAAATTTTGTCCGGCGGTGTGGACGCGAACGCGCTGCACAAACCGAAACGCTTTTTCGGCGCCGCCCGTAACATCGAAGAAGGCGGCTCCCTGACCATCATCGCGACCGCGCTGGTGGACACGGGATCGCGCATGGACGAAGTTATTTTCGAAGAATTCAAAGGCACCGGCAACATGGAAGTCCATCTGGATCGCCACCTCGTTGACCGCCGCATCTTCCCCTCCATCAACGTGGAGCTGTCCGGCACGCGTAAAGAAGAACTGCTCTATCACCCGCAGGAATTCAGCAAAGTCGTCATGCTCCGCCGCGCCCTCACCGGCGTTCCGCCGGTGGAAGCGATGGAACTGCTCCTCGGCAAATTGAAGAAGACGAAGAGCAACATCGAGTTCCTGCTGGGCATGGCGGTGGGGTAAAACCCTGGTAGTCGGCTATTTTGACGGAGCGCGGGTCTGTGACCCGCAGCAGCGTGAAATGGTAAAGATGCTTTGAATCACTCCACACCTTCTGCCCGGCGACGCTGCTGCGGGTCACAGAC
>CAIYOY010000128.1 GCA_903927905.1 uncultured Verrucomicrobiales bacterium
CACCCGCTAGTTTGGGTGCGATTTAAAGTGCCGGTCAAACGGGCCGAAGGCTTGGGTAAATGATCACGCGTCAGGTGCGCGCCACCCGCTGCGGCTGGTCCCCCACCCCCACACAGCCGCGCTCCGTCCGAAAATTGACCGGCACTTAAAATCGCACCCCGCTAGTTTTTGCCGTTTGACCCAAGCCGAAAAATGGATTATTACTTAAGCCAGTCAGCATGTCATTGAGGCATTCATATTTGACCGGATTCACGCCGTTTTTCCTGAGCGCAGTCGCGGTGTGCGGTTTTTGCTCAGCAGCCTTGGCGGGCCAAAAAATCGAGTATTCCACGCCCGTTTCACTGGTGACCGCACCCAATCCCGCGCAAGAACAACGCGATGAAGCCATGTTTCCCAGAAAAGCCAAACTGGATTTCGCCAACAATCCCGCGCCTGATTTTGCCCCCACACCAAGCGTCATTGTCGCCACGCCTTACCGCAAGCCGGACAAAGACGGGTTATTTGGTCAAAAAAACGACCCCACCAGCCAGAAAGACGACGATGCCGCAAAAAAATCTTTGCACGATAGGGCAGGGGATTCCTTCCTTGATGCACAACGGGCCAAGGACAGCGGGCGGTTGACCGGCGCAGAATTAGGCCGGTTGCCGGACGTGGCCATCAGCACGAAAGAGTCCACCGATAAATCACGGCTTTCCAGCGACGCCAATTGGAACAAAAAAACCGAGCGTGAATCAGGTTCGGAGTGGTCCCATGATTTCAAACCCAAGTCTTATCTGGACTCAACCCGCCCGGCGAACGATACCCGGTCTTTTTATGACCGGGCCACCACCTTGTCCCCGACTGGCCTGCCAAAACCTTCGAGCGATCCCCTGCGGGGTTTGGCTTGGCCAACCGAAACGCCCGGCAAAAATTTCGCAACCAAAGACGAACTGGCCCGCCCGGAACAGCACCTCGATCAGAACTCCAGCAAACCTGATTCCATTTTTGGTCACCCCGCTTATAGCGCCCCGGCTTATCATGCGAACATCCCGGCCACTCGCGATACCCATGCCCCTTCCGCTGGCTCAGGTTATTTTCAACAGGGTTCCTACACTCCACCACCACCGAAAAAACACCAGATTGCCCCCGCAACTCTGGAATTTCCCAAACGCCCGGGCGATCCGTTTCGTTGAACGCCGCAAGGGCAATAAAATTTAATCTTTTAATACCCGCCCTCTTGGCTTTAGATGTAAATTTATGTGGTGGACTGATTTAACGCGGCATGCTCCGGTGGCTTTGGGAGTATTGGGCGGAAGTTATGTGCTGGGCTGTTTTAATACGGCGTACTATCTGGTGCGCACCCGAACGGGAAAAGATATTCGGGAATTGGGAACCGGAACCGCCGGGGCGAAGAATGTCAGCCGCGTGTTGGGTCGCACCGGTTTTTTACTGACCGTTGGCGGAGATATTTTGAAAGGAGCCATCGGTTGCAGCGTGGCGCTGGCGCTGACGGGCGAAGACCTGATGGGTTTGGTCGCCATCATGGGGGTGGTCGCGGGTCATGTCTGGCCGATTCAATTGGGCTTTCGCGGAGGCAAAGGCGTGGCCGCCTCGCTCGGCGGGCTTTTATTCTATAGCTGGCAGTTGACCTTGTGTTTTTGCATTTTGTACGGACTGACCATTGCTTTGACCAAAAAATCCACCATTGGCGGATTGTTGAGTTACGCGCTGTTGCCGGCGGCGGCTTATTTTTTGCACCAGGATGCGGCTCATATCTGGGGTATTTCCGCGCTTGCCGGTTTGGTCATTCTTACGCACCATAGAAATATTACCGATGAAATTCACCAACTGCTCCCGCGCCGCCCCGACTCTTCCGGGCCGGACTCTTCATCGTTGAAATCATGAGCACACGTCCGCCGTTGCAATTTAAGATCGCCACCGAAGACTGGGAATTCGAGCTGGTTCATCAGCTAAACTACAAAACCTTTGTGGAAGAAATTCCACAGCACCAGCCCTCCGCCACCCCGCGCTTGGTGGACAAATTTCACGCGGAAAACACCTATCTTATTTGTCTCAACGGCAAAGAACTGGCCGGCATGATGGCCGTGCGCGGCAAACGCCCTTTTTCCCTCGACCAAAAATTGCCCGATCTCGATACGCATCTGCCTCCTGGCCGACGCCCCTGTGAACTGCGCTTGCTGGCCGTGGAAAAAGATTATCGCACCGGCCAAGTCTTTCGCGGTTTGACGTCACTGTTGTGGCAATACGCCAGCGATCACGGTTTCGACATGGCGGTGATTTCCGGGACCACCCGTCAACAAAAACTTTATCGGCACATCGGTTTCGTGCCCTTCGGCCCATTAGTCGGCAAAGGCGAGGCCATGTTCCAGCCCATGTATATCACGCTCGACATGTTCGAGCGCCGCGCCGAAGACTTTTTCCGTGTGCCGACCGTGACCGAAGGCCCGGCGAACTTCCTGCCGGGACCGGTCGCCATCAGCCGCGCCGTGCGCAAAGCGTTTGAACAAATGCCGGAATCGCATCGGGCCGATGATTTTGTCGGGGCTTTTCAAACCGTGCGCCAGCACCTGGGCCGGATGGTCAGTGCCCGCCATGTGGAAATCATGCCCGGTTCCGGCACCATGGCCAATGACGTGATCGCCGCGCAACTCTCCCTCGAGAAAAAACCGGGCCTCGTCTTGAGCAACGGCGAATTCGGCGAACGCTTGGAAGATCACGCCCGCCGCTTTGGGCTGACATTTGACACGTTGAAATTTGACTGGGGCGAACCGTTTGACGCGCTCGCCTTGCAGCAATTATTGGCCCGCTCACCTTCCATCGGTTGGATTTGGTGTACCCATTGCGAGACTTCGACCGGCGTGCTCAATCCCCTGCCCGTCCTCAAACAACTTTGCCTGAAAGCGAAAGTTAAACTGTGCGTGGACTGCATCAGTTCCATCGGCCTGTTGCCGGTCAATCTGGAAGGAGTCTATCTGGCGTCAGGCGCGAGTGGAAAAGGTCTGGGCGCGTATCCTGGCTTGAGCATTGTTTTTTACAACCACACCGTCACGCCTTCGGCCAAACTGCCGCGCTATCTCGATCTCGGTTGGTACGCCAAACATCACGGCATCGCCTTCACCATCTCCACCAACCTGGTCCGCGCCTTGGACGCCGGAGTGCAACGACCGGATTGGCCCAGAAAATATTCTGATTTGATCGAGGTCTCAGCTTCGCTGCGTTCCGACTTGCGTGGTTTCGGTTTTACCTTGGTCGCTCCAGACTCCGATGCCGCCCCCGGAGTGGTGACCATCGCCCTATCCAAAGAACACGATTCCGGAAAAATCGGTGAGGCTCTGCAAAAGGGGGGCTTTCTGATCAGCTACAACAGCGGCTACCTGCGGCAACGGAATTGGCTGCAAATCTGCCTGATGGGCGAATATTCCCGTGTCAAATTAACGGCTTTGGTCACGCTGCTGGGCAAAACCTGCGGCGTTGGACAGGCCGCGCGGATGCCTTAGAGCGTTTCCGTTAATATTGCAGCCGCTTCTTTAGGCCCAGAGGGCCGACCTGTCTATATTACTGGATGGACTGAATTCTTTAGCGCCGTAGGCGCGGCCTGTTTCGGCAGCTACACAATTCATGGAAATGCTCTAAACCACGAACCACGCTGTCACCAGCGCAGCCACGTTTTCAAGGCCCGGTCTGATGCAATCGGAAGAAACGGTTGGTCGTGGTGTCAATCGTTTCCGTCACCGTATTTTGGTTGTTGGAAATGATGACGGGATCGCCCGTGGCGATCCACGGGGTGCCGACGCTCAGAAGGTTGGTGGTGGATTCAAGTTTGAAACCGACGGCGTTGGTCGGCCAAGAAAAAACAATGTTGGGCGGTGCAAGGAAAACCGTCAGTTTGGGAGGCCCCGGCGGCACGACGTCCGCCCAATTGCGGCCGATACGCACCTCATCCACCAGCAAAGATGCCGGTTGCGTGTTGGTGGCCCGTTCCAAAATCAGAAAGGATGAGGCGGAGGCCAAATCATTCCCCGCTGTTACCGCAAGCACGTTGGCGGCAGGCGCTGTGGCGGCACCAAAGGTCGAGGCATCAGGATTGACCCAAAGTTGGGAAACATCGTCGGAGGTTGTGCCCGTATTAAAAGTATAAGCGCCGACGATCAAGACCACGTCGTTGGTGGTGAAAAGATTGGTGGCCCATTGAAAATTGGCGCCGGCCCCGCTGGTTTTATCCAGACCAACGTTATACCCGTTCGTTACGCCCCCGTTCACCACCGCGCGAGTTTCAACCCGGCTCCCGACAATGGAAGGTTGACTGGTTTGGGTGCCGGTGGAGTTGTTGAGGCCGGCAAAGAATGCGCCGGTGCCTGTCAAATAGGGCCCAATATCCAGCACGCGCATCAAAAACGAATAATACACTGTGCCGCTGGTCACGGCGGGAGTGAAACTATAACGCGAGCCGGGGCCAATCACATTTTGCACCAGGACACTATTGCCCGACGACGCAGGGAAGCCGTAATAGCTCAGACTGCCAGCTTGGATGACCGGAGCTGGATTCGTGACATCGGACGTATTGACCCCAAACCAGACGGTGTTATCGGTATTGGTCAGACTGGCCAGATTGGTGCCAACGGCGTAATTCAACGGATCATAGGAGGGCAAGGCAGCCTGCGCGGTAAGAAACGAAAGAGTCAAGAGCAGCAACACAGCAACCCGTGTCGGCAAAGTTGAGCGCGTTATCATATAGAGTTGCCCTTAACTTCGCCCCCAACAGGACAAAAATCAAGTGACAAGGGTTGACGGAGCGCGGGTCTGTGACCCGCAGCAGTGTGAAATTAGAAAGACGCTTTAAATAACTCTACCACTTTCTGTCTGGCGAAGCTGCTGCCACAGACCCGCGCTCCGGTTCCGAGCAGCCGTAAATTTCCAATCACTGCCCCGCGTAAAAAGCATCCACCTTGGCCGCCACGTCCTTGTAGCCGATATCCACTTCGTAAATCTGGCTGAACTGCGCCATGGCTTCGTCCTTTTTCGCCATCTTTTCAAAGATACAACCCAGGACGTAGATCATTTCCTTTTTCTCCTCGTCGAAATTGAGCTTTTCCTTGAGCGCAGTCTGAATGGTCCGGGCAGCCATCTCGTTCATGTTGCGCTTGGCGAAACATTGGGCGAGATAACTAAGCGCCTGCAGGCGCTTGTTCGGATTATTCTGCGCCTTCTGCATTTCCTGGATCGCCTCGCTGATTTTTCCGGCATTGAAATAAAGCACCCCAAGTTCAAAACGGATGAGCAAGTCGTTCGGATATTTCTCCGCCCGTTCCTTGCACTCCTTCATCAGATATTCGTCGCGCTCAACCTTTAGCGCTGCCGATTTTTCCGCATGATCTGCGGCCTGCGGATCAAGCTGGGCTGCTGCATGGTCGAGTTTTTTAACGTTCAGATCGGCGATCGCTCTTTGCAACGCCGAATCCGTCATCCCATCGGTCGCAATGATGCGGTTATAATATTCGAGCGCGCGATCATAATTTTTCTGCTGCGTGTACATCTCGGCCAGCGTGCGCATCAATTTGAGATTCTTCGGTTCCGCCTCGAGCCGTTCTTCATTTTCGCGGATCAACTTCAGCGCCACATCCTCACTCTTGACCTGCCGACTTTCCTGTTCAAGGGCGACGGCCTGATCCTTGTTTTTGAGAATATCACGATAAGAACCTTTGCCCTCGGACAACGCATCATAACCGCCTTCGGCCATCGTTTTGCGCGCGGAAAGATTTTTTAATTCCTCCTTGAGATTGCCGTCATTCGGCTTGAGCCGGATCAGATCCACCAGAATTTTTTCCGCCTTTTCCGCCTGACCGATGGCCGCATACGCATGGGCCAGACTGAGGGCGTTTTCTTCATCTTTCGGCGCGACCTTGGCGACGATTTCCAGGGACATGACAGCGGTCTTCGGAAGATCGGCGGCCATGGCGGCTTCGGCCAGGAGCTTGTGCGCGGCGGTGCTGTTGGGATCGCCGTTCAAGATTTGCTCGGCCACTTTGATCGCTTCCAGCGGATTATTGCGCAAGGCCAACTGCCCTTTGGCCATCAGCGGGGAAGAGCCGACGCCGCCGATCATTTTTTTGAAAAACGTGGTGCTGCCGCCCGCTTTGCGAAACTGGCTGGCGCGCAGGGCCTGACGGCAATCATAGAACGCTGGCTCCACCTCCAGGACGCCGGCCAAAATGGCGATGGCATAATCCAAGTTATTGCGATCAAAAGCGGTTTTCCCCTTTTCGTACTGTTCGCGCAAGGGCCGCGGAATCTGGGACAGAATTTTCTCTGGCATGGTGGAATTTTATTGGCCCCGGCCAAAAAAATCCACTGGAAAGAGTGGTAATTTTTGCGGCGACCTTCTCATTAACACAGGCGCTTTAGCCCGGTGTAGAACTGTCGCGCAATTCCGCCGCGACGATGGGCGCGTTATCCGCCGACAAACTGAGGTCGATTGATCCTGAGGCCATATGTTTTTTCCTTTTTGTTTTTGGTGTTCGGAGGAATACAACAGATTCCGTCTGGTTAGGCGGCATAAACTTTCTCAAAGCCAATTCCACCATCCACGCACCTGTGATGCGATCTGGTTCGCAGGCATCGCGGCTGAGAGAGGAATCAGATTTGGCACCGGTGCGCCGATGTGCAATGGCGGCAACAAAGGGGTACCCCCTAATACAACAATCTGATTGATAATCCACCCAGCAGCCGCAAAGTCTCTTAAGTATTCAGTACCAGCCGGGAAAGTACCATGCGGCGAAACACGCTGCGAAACCCAAAGGGTAACGAGTATGTTTGAAAACCCTGCCCCATTCATCCATTTTATAAAATCCAGCGGCGAGATATCCGATTCTTGAAGGGATGAAATCTTCACAAATATACTAATGTTACCAGCCGCAGTTGCAGTTGCCACAATCTTGCTACTTTGTTTGAATACACCTGTAAGAGCGCGTGCTGTCGAAGATTTGCGTGAATTATTATCTCCAAGTATTGCGTAAACAGTTGGCATAAATTGGTTGGTTTTCTTTAGATCTGCACCTTTTGTAAATCTGCCGGGATGCTTTGCCAAAAGGTATTTCGACCTTTTTCATTAAAAACCGTTGGCCGAATCGGATTCTTTTTTCAACTTCGCTTTTTCTTTCTGTTTTTCACCCTCAGTTGCCTGAAGATAATTATTCATATGTAGCCCAAGTATTTGTTTGGAGGCAAATACTGCACATGGTCCGCCGTATATTAAAGACTGGCAATTAACACCGTCGTTTGGCCAGCCCAATACGGTAAGGGTGTAATCATCTATTTTTTCCTTTGATTCCATATTCTTCGCAAGTTCCAAGAATAGATTTTTCACTGACTCAAAATATTCTTTTATATTTGAGGTTTTGCCATCTGCGGTCATTAACGCCTCCCATAACACCAATTGCTCTTTGGGGAGTTTGGATGGCTCCGTGAAAGTAAAAGAGAATTTTTTTGTAGGAATTGAAAGCCTTGCTCTCCTGTCTGGGTTTATATCCGACAAATAAGCTCGCTCGAATTCAATGGAAATTCCCCGATACTTTTCACTCTCAATTCTGTAAGCTCTTTTATCCTTCCTCGCATTCGGATAATTCTGCTTAAAGCCCTCAACCAATTTATCCAGATCAAAAGTTTTGTATGACGCTTCGACAATAGCTAATTCTCCATTTTTACGTGTATTCCAAGTTTTATTCAAAAGACAACAAGTCACGGAAATCGCAGAGTTTTGGCAAGAACGATCTGTGTTTATACCTGTTTCATTTATGTAATGCATCACTTCTCCATACTTATCTGGTTGTGATTCGCATTCAGCCGCAGTATCAAAAAATGAACTCTTAAGTGCCTCCCAGTCACTGTAATGTTCGAGAGACGAAATTCCACCATCGGATACTTGCCCTCCGACCAGCTCCGCCAACTTCTTTTCTACGGTTTTGTTGTCGTCTCCAAAATTAAGTGTCTTAAATGCTTTTACCAATTGTGGTGAAGTATTGTTGTCGGGTTGAGTTTCCGCATTCACGACTCCGATTGCGGTCAGAAGAAATGTGCAAATAAATGCCTTTGCAAACAGCCGTAGGCGAAAAAAATCAGTTATATTTTTCATAAAGATTATTAAGAGTTTTGTGAGCATTAAAATGTCAGGGATGCCGAAATGACCTTATTCCTAGCTTTTTAACTTGTCTATTATTTCTTACAGTTTAGATCGATTCTTACCTAAACCGCCTATTTTGAACCACTTCCGAATATTTCGGCTCTCAGAAATGGCGTTTTGGCATCCAAGTTTGACGATTTTGTATGCGGTTTTGGCGTTTCGGTGAAGGTTTTTGCCGTTTCTGGATAGGGGTTTGGCGGGGAGGCATACGGGTTTGGCGTTCCTGTATGCGGTTTTGGCGAACCTGTTTTGGGGTTCGGCGTTTCTGGTTAAAGGTTTTTGGGGTGGAATTTGGATTTGACAGGTTTGGCAGAACTGAATTTTTTACCGCGAAATAAGCGAAATACACGAAAGGGAAATCAGCCTGATTTTGTTCGCGTATTTCGTGTGGTTCGCGGTTTTAAAAGTTTTCCTCTTGCAGAGACATAGCAGGCACGGTGGATATTCTCATAGTGCCCGGTCTCCGTAGGCCAGGCGAAGGAGGATCCACCGGGTTGTGAATTAAAAGAATGGTGAGAAATATGGGAACCGTGTCCACCATGTACACGACAGCCATGCCATTTCCTGTCAAATTCCCCACAGTGAACAAAGAACCGTCATTAAAAATTGCCGCCCTCAGCCTCCCGGCTGGGGCAGCCGGCTTTTTTTCGCGTCCTTTCGCGTGTTTCGCGGGCAAAAAATTCCCCTCCCGCCATCAAGCCAGCACAAGGCAAAACAAGCTAAAACAAGGTGGAACAAGCCAAAACAAGGTTCACCCGCGAAAAAATTTCCCCGCCAGGAACCACAATTTTCCCTGCACTCTGGCATTGACCTGCTATAATACCACGCCTTCACTAGAGGCGTTTATGACTGAAGCTAAGACGGAAAATAAAGGAAGCCAGAACGGTTCACCCCTGTCCCAAGGAGATGTCGCCGCCATTGATGCGTTGCGCGAAGATTATCGCAAGATGCGCCTCGAACTCGCCAAGGTCATCATCGGCCAGGAAAAAGTGATCGAACAATTATTGATCTGCATCCTCGCGCGCGGCCACGGCCTCCTCATGGGCGTGCCGGGATTGGCCAAAACGATGATCGTCAATTCGCTCGCCCAAGCGATGTCGCTGCAATTTAATCGCATTCAATTTACGCCCGATCTCATGCCGTCCGATATCACCGGCACAGACATTCTCCAGGAAACCGATCAACCCGGTCGCCGCGCTTTTGTTTTCACCAAAGGCCCGGTTTTTGCGAATATCATTCTGGCCGACGAAATCAACCGCACGCCGCCAAAAACTCAGTCGGCCTTGCTCGAAGCGATGCAGGAACATCGCGTGACCGTGGCCGGACGCATGTTTCCACTGCCCGCGCCTTTCTTCGTTTTGGCCACGCAAAACCCGATCGAACAGGAAGGTACTTATCCGTTGCCCGAAGCGCAGTTGGATCGCTTCATGTTTTTCATTCATGTGGATTACCCCAGTCGCGCCGAGGAAGGCCGCATCGCCCGCGAAACCACCGGCGCGGCCGCCGGAGCATTGTCCAAGTTGATCAACGGCGAGCAGATCATGGGCTTTCAAGAAGTCGTGCAACGCGTTCCGGTGCCGGATCATATCTATGAACTGGCCGTGGACCTTGTGCGGCGGACTCGTCCTCGTGCCGAAAACACCCCGGAGTGGATAAAAAAATGGGTGACGTGGGGAGCCGGTCCGCGCGCGATCCAATATCTCATCCGCGGCGCCAAAGCCCGCGCCGTCCTCTACGGCAGCTACCTCGTGCGCATGGAAGACCTCGAAGCCGTCGCCGCGCCGGTCTTGACCCATCGCATCCTGACCAATTTCCAAGCCCAATCCGAAGGCATCACCAGCACGGAAATTGTCGCGCGACTGGTCGAGGAACTTCGCGGAGAGACGCAACGTGGCTGAAGAATCCAAGTTGCTTGACTCGCCCGTGCTGGCCCGGCTGATGCACTTGCCGTTGCAGGCGCGTTTCGCCATGGAGGGTTCGGTCACCGGGCAGCATAAAAGCCCCCATCGCGGCTCCAGCGTGGAATTTGCCGAATACCGTAATTACACACCGGGCGACGATATCCGCCGCCTCGACTGGCGTGTCTTCGGCCGGACCGACCGTTTCTACATGAAGGAATTCGAGGCCGAAACCAATCTGCGTTGTTACATTGTGGTTGACTGTAGCGGCTCGATGAAATTTGCTGGCCAAGGTGAAGCGAAAATATTATGGGCCAAAAAAATCGCCGCGACACTGGCCTATTTGACCTCGCGTCAGGGCGATGCCGTCGGCCTGATTTGCGCCGGGGAAAAAGCGGCGATCGAAATCCCTCCGCGTCGCAATCCCGCGCATTTAAGACTGATTTTCGAAAAACTCGAAAGCGCCGAGGCTAAGGGAGAAACCGGCCTCGTCCAAGTGCTGCACGATCTCGCAGAAAAAGTCCGCCGCCGCGCCCTGGTGATTGTCGTGTCGGATTTCTTTTGCGATACACCGGAGTTGATGAGTTGCCTACAACATCTCCGATTCTGCAAACATGACCTCGCCCTCTTCCACCTACTCGATCGGTCGGAAATGGATTTCCAATTTGACCGCCCCGTGCGCTTTGTAGATCTGGAAAACTCCTTCAACCTCGTGACCGAACCCGCCACCATCCGCAACGAATACCTGCGCCAGTTCCACGGCTATCTGGAATTGATGCGCTCCGGCTGCCACGAGTTCGGCGCGGATTACCGGCAATTCATCACCGATCAAAGTTACGAAAAAGTCCTGGCCGATTTCCTGATCGAACGCGCCCGACTCTCGGCAGGAGGACGGTAAAGTCATGATACTTTATAGAAAAGATCTTAAACGTAACCCGAAGACGGTGAATGTTTCTCCCTCTCCTGGAGGAGAGGGCCGGGGTGAGGACGAACTTTTTCCGCGCAGCGCTAAATTTTTCCTTCCAAGTCATGTTTTCTACAAAACAAAACCATGACCTTCCTGCAACCATTCATCTTCTGGGCCTTGCCGCTGATCCTGCTGCCGGTGCTGATCCATTTTTTGAATCGCATGAGGCACAAGCCGCAACCGTGGGCAGCCATGCGGTTTTTGATTTCAGCCACGCGCAGTTCCGTGAGCAACACCAAGCTTCGTCAATTTTTGATCATGCTCTTTCGCGTGCTCGCTTTGGTCATGCTCCTGCTTTTTCTCGCCCGACCGTTGGCCGGTGGCTGGCTTGGCTGGGCGCTCTCGCCCGCGCCGGATGCGATCATCATTTTGCTCGACCGCAGTGCGAGCATGGAAACCAAAATCGGGCCCCTGACGAAACGTGAACAAGCCTTGCAACTGCTGAGTCAGGCGGCGAAAGAATTTGAAGAATCCAGCCATCTTGTTCTGATTGACAGTGCCACCCGCGCCCCGCAGGAAGTGGCCAAAGCCGCCAATCTCACCCAGCTTTCCGTCACCCAACCGACCGACACCGCCGCCGACATCCCCGCCATGCTTTCGGCGGCGTTCAATTGGCTGATCGAGAATCGCGCCGGCACCGCAGAAATCTGGATCGCTTCCGATGCGCAACGCAGCAACTGGCAACCGGAAGATCCGCGCTGGAAAAGCATCATCGCGCAAATCAGCTCGCTTTCACAAAAAGTCCGTGTGCGACTGATCAATCTCAGCCAGGCCCCCGAACTCGACAATGCCATTGCCCTCAAAGAACTCGTCCGCCGCCAACGCGCCGATAAATCCGAACTGCAATTCGTCCTCGATCTGCAACGCAATCGCAACGGCTCCGCGCCGATCCCCGTCACCATGAACCTGGACGGCGCAAAATCGCAGAGTGAAATTTCGCTGGAAGGCCAAACGTTGCGCTGGCGGAACAAGGTGGAATTGGGGAATCGCCCATCGGGCGGCTGGGGCAGCTTCGAACTCCCAACCGACGCCAACTCACGCGACAACACCGCTTATTTTGTTTATGGCGCGGACCTGCCGTTGCAGGCGAGCGTAATCAGTTCATCCGCTCCTATGGCGCGGTTTCTGCAATACGCCGCCGCCGGCCGAATGAATCAACCGGCAGATTTGATTTTGCCCGCTGATTTTACCGGAGCCAACCTGACCAATCGCTCCCTGCTGATCTGGCAGGAAGCACTGCCCACCGGTGACGCCGCCGAACGATTGCAAAATTTCGCGCGCGAAGGCGGCGTGGTGATCTTCTTCCCGCCCGACAAACCGGACGCGCAACAATTCAACGGCCTGTCCTGGGGTGCCGTGCAAGAGGCCGAGCCGCAATCCAATTTCCGTGTCCTGCGCTGGGAAGAAGACGAAGGCCCGTTGGCCAAGAGCGACGAACATTTCAGCCTGCCCCTTTCGCAAACCACCTTTCAACGACGGCAAGCCATCACCGGTCAAAAAAATATCCTGGCCGCGTTTGAAGATGGCGCTGCCTTCCTGACCCGG
The DNA here is from genome assembly GCA_903927905.1 of uncultured Verrucomicrobiales bacterium. GTDB lineage: Bacteria > Verrucomicrobiota > Verrucomicrobiia > Limisphaerales > Palsa-1400 > CAIYOY01. The sequence continues at coordinate 12,587 of CAIYOY010000128.1, forward strand.
CAAAGCATGGGTAAAGGTGAGATTTATTTTTGCACCTCGCTCCCTTCGGACAATTGGTCCAGCCTGTCCGACGGCCCGGTGCTGGTTCCGATGTTGCAACGGATGATGCAATCCGGCGCACGAAGGCTCCAGCAAGTGTCTTCCATCATCTGCGGCGAATTAAGCGCCGTGGATCAAGGCAAAGAATGGACCTCGGTTGATTCCACCGACCACAAAAACATCCGCATTCAGGCTGGCGTTTATAAATCCGGCGACCGCCTCCTCGCCGTAAATCGTCCGACCTCGGAAGACGAACCGGAAATTCTGGACCAGGATGAAACAAAAAAATTATTCGGCGATCTGCCCCTGCAAACGTTCCAAGAAAAACGAGTTGAAACCAGTGCGTTGCAAGGCGAAGTCTGGCGCATCTTCGTTTTCGCCATGCTCTTTTTCCTGATCGGCGAAGCGATTTTAATTCTGCCCTCCCGCCCCGAAGAGAAAAAACTGACTGGCCGTGAAAAACCAGCGTAGGAAACGGAAACGAAATCCGTTAATCCCACCGCATGACCTGAACCGTCGCCCCTGTGGGCAAAGTTGTTTGCGGAGGAACATCCACCAACCCGTTCGCCTGGGACATCGCACTAAGAATGTGGGCCGCTTGGACTCCCGAGGATTTGGCTTGTCCCTTGGCATCCACCGACACCCGCATGAAATGACGCCGATCGCCGTTGTTGGCCAAAGGCTCAGCGAGGATGGCCGGATGAGTCATCGGAGAAGTGTCCTTCGCGCCTTGCATTTTAAGCAGAGCAGGACGGGCCAGCAGAAAAAAAGTCACCATCGCTGAAACCGGATTGCCCGGCAGACCAAAAAGAAATTTCTCCTTCCACCGGCCAAAAACAAACGGCTTGCCCGGCCGCATCTCCACCTTCCAAAAATCCAATCGTCCGCCGATTTTTTCAAAGGCCATCTTGACCCAATCCAATTCCCCGACGGAGACACCGCCGGTGGTAATAATTGCGTCACATTCGTTCAATGCGGTTTGCAGCGCGGCACAGGTCGGTTCCAAACTGTCCGGCACCAGGGAATATATTTTCGGAACGGCCCCGATTTGCCGCAAGAAGGCGGAAAGACTGACCTGATTGCTTTCATAGATTGTTCCCGGATCCAGCGGATTGCCCGGCTTGCGCAATTCGTCCCCCGTAGCCAACAGTCCAATCACTGGCTGTCGAAACACCCTGACGCGATGCATCCCGGTTGCAGCCAAAAGATTCAACCGGGGCGCGGTAAATTTTTCACCCGTGTGGATTAAGTCAGCACCCTGCTTTAAATCCTCACCTCGCAACCGGATATTTTCCCAGGGGCAAACTTTATCCAGAAAAAGAACCTGGTCGGAACGATCGGGGTTCGGCTTGGTATCCTCCTGCATAATGACGGCATCCGCGCCGCGAGGCAGAAGCGCTCCCGTAAAAATGCGAATGCAATGTCCACCTCGCACGATGTGATCATGGCTCGTTCCCGCCGGCGAACTGCCGCTCAAGGATAAGGCCACCGGAGTTTCGGCGCTGGCGGAAACAAGGTCAGCAGATTGAACCGCGTAACCATCCATCGCTGAATTATCAGCCGGGGGCAAATCAATGGCGGAATTGAGTGATTTGGCGGCGAAACGTCCGAAGGCTTCACCCAATGGAATAATTTCGTCCGGCAACGGTTGGACGCCGCCGAGGATTTTTTCCAACGCTGCCTCAAGCGAGAGCATGGAACTTAGTGGGCCGAAGTGAGCAACAGCGTCTGTTCCAGCGTGGACATCCCGTCCTTGACCTTTTCAATCGCCACCATGCGCAGATTTTTCATCCCCTGCTCGATGGCGACCTTGCCAATTTCCGAGGCGCTGGCCCGCTGGATGATCATCTTGCGAACTTCATCCGTCACGGTCATCGCTTCGATGATCGCCAGACGACCGGCATAACCGGTGTTTTTACAACGCTCGCAACCACGACCGCAGAAAAGTTGGAGCCCGTCAAAGTCAGAGGGATTCAGGCCGAGATCATTGAACATCTTTTCCGGGTACGTGACCGGCTCTTTGCAGGCCGGGCAGATGCGGCGCATGAGGCGCTGGGCGCAGGCTAAAATGACCGAGGAAGAAATCAAGAACGGCGCGATTTCCATGTCATCCAGACGCGAAATGGCGCCGGGCGCGTCATTGCAGTGCATCGTGCTCAAGACTTGGTGGCCGGTCAGCGCGGCTTCCACCGCGATTTCCGCCGTCTCCGTGTCGCGGATTTCCCCGATCATGATGATGTCCGGGTCCTGCCGCAAAATGGAGCGCAACGCGCTGGCAAAAGTCAGGCCGATTTCTTTTTTCACCGGCACCTGATTGATGCCCGGCACCTGGAATTCAACCGGGTCTTCGACCGTGATGATGTTGAACTCCGGATTGTTCAATTCATTGAGCGCGGAATAAAGCGTCGTGGTTTTGCCCGAGCCGGTGGGCCCGGTGACCAGGAGCAGCCCGTGGGGCGCATCCACCGCCGCCTTGAACCGGACAAACGTGGCCTTGTCAATGCCCAGCTTGTCCATGCTGGCGGAAAGGTTGGATTTATCAAGCACACGAAGCACGCATTTCTCGCCATGCACCGTGGGCAGAAAGGAAACACGCAGATCCACGTCCCGTCCGCCGACCTTGACGCGCATGCGCCCGTCTTGCGGCAGCCGACGCTCGGCGATGTCCAGCGCGCTCATCACCTTGATACGGGAAGCCAGCGCGACCTGCAGATTCTTGGGCGGCGGCGGCATGTCCGCCAGAGCGCCATCCACGCGATAACGCAGACGGACGACTTTTTCGAAAGGCTCAATGTGGATGTCACTGGCGCGGTCCTTGATCGCCTGCACCAGGATAAGATTGGCCAGCTTGATGACCGGCGCTTCTTCGCTCGAGGCCGCCAGGGCCGAAAGATCGGTCGCTTCAACCGTTTCCTTCGCCACCTCCAGATTTTCCGCCTCCGCGTCCGCCTCGGCCGCTTCCTGGATGATGTCCGCCATGCTTCCGCCCTTGGAATTGTCCAGGTTGTTGATCTTGTCCAGGATCGCCTTTTCCGAGGCAATCAACGGCGAAACTTCCAGCTTGGTGATGCGCTTGACATCGTCCGCCGCCAGCACGTTCAGCGGGTCGGCCATGGCCAGGAACAGCTTGTTGCCCAATCGGGAAACCGGCAGCACCTTGTAATTGGTCATGATGTCGCGCGGGATCAATTCCGCGACCTCAGGGGTAATCCCCGCCCGGGTGATATTGATCGGCGGCGTGTTCAACACCCGGCCCATCGCCACCACCAGGTCTATTTCATTGATATAAGCCTTCTCAATGACCAGCTTGATGAAACGCGTCCCTTCCTTCTTCTGCTTTTCCACCAACTCATCCACCTGGGCAGTCGTCAACAGCCCGTCTTCCACGAGGGCATCAGCAATTTTTTCTCCGAATGTTTTAATGGCCATAACCAATTAACGGAAAACTTTCGACAACACTTTGAGCAGATCCGTCGGCGAAGCCAGATACCAGATCACCTTTAATTTCGTCGCCGCTTCAACATCTACCATCGCCTGTTTATTGAAGGGATTGGCCGTCGCGACCATGACGGACTTGCTCATCTTGTCGAACGGCAGCACACACCACCGCCGACAAACGTCCCGCGGAAACGCCCGCGCCGTGTCGATGTCCAAATCATAACGTTCGATCGGCAAATAACCCAGGCGGGAACGATCCGACAATAATTTCAACGACTTATCCAACGGCACGATCTGCTTCTCCGCCAGCATGTGAACAAACGGCTCCACCGCCTTGTCCGGAGACTGGCTCATATTCACCGTGGGCCAGCAAATATCGAAATCCCCGGTCGTGATCATTTTCCCTTCCACAAAAATCTTGAGCATCATCCCTCGTCCATCATCCACGTCAACCTGGGCTGCGCCTTTGCCCTGTCCCTTCTTCATCATCACTGTCTGCCCGGTGCTCTTGTTCGGCGACTCCATTTCCGGCGGTGGCTGGCTGGTCAGATTATTGGCCTTGTTCTCGATCTGGGCCATCGCCGCCAGCGCATCCTTGTCATCCGGCTGCCGCTGCAAGATGGTTTCGTATTCCAGAATGGCGGAGGAAAGCTGGCCCAGTTGGACGTAAGCCTGGGCGATGCGCTTGGAAGTGATGATCACTTCCTTGTGCATCTCGAGTTTGAGATAAGCTTCCTTGAGGATTTCCAGCGATTGATAGTCTTGCGGCTGCGATTGAGTGATGACTTCAAACATCTCAATCGTCTGCCGCAATTGCGCTTCTTCGCCTGGATTTAAGTTGCCTAGCATGATTTATCCGTTAGCAAGTGGTGAAATTCTAATCAGAGCTGCCGCGCAAAGCAACTCCCTTTCATCAACCCACCCGCGCCTCGTTCCTAGTTCGCCACATTCCCCAAATTCCCGTCATTCGCAGAAAAATACGTTTTTTTCGCCGCGCCAGTTTCCACCCAAGTCAACGCAATCGGCCGCGGCGCAAGTTTCCATCCCGACCCCGACCAAAATTCCGTCTGCCGTTCCACTGTCAAACGCGCCGGAACGCCGACCGACCGCAATGCGGCCGTGTAAACAATTTCAAAATCATCCGGATTGGCCACATGCCCTGACCAGATGGATTCCACCCCGCGCTGTTTCGGATATCCCGGCGACACCGTGACGCGCTCCCGGAGAAAGCGGACGACAATTTCTGCGGCCGATGCGGTGGAGTTTTCCTTGCGCACCCGGCGATAAAAATTGTCCCAAAGTTCCCGGCGCCAATTGAGTTCCGTCCGATCTTCCGCGATGACCGGCGAAAGCACGTAATCACGATATTTATCCGGCTCCACTGGCCAATTGATCAGTTCATTAACCGTGTAATGAGAAAGCTCCACATTCTCAAGCAGCGTTTTGACTTTCTGCCCCTGCCAGATCGGCTGACTGCTCAGCGCGGTGAAATCATCCTTCCACTTGGCCGGAACAAAAGAGCTTCGGGCCAAAGCCAGGGTTTTTTCCGTGACCGCCAAACGCGGCAAGATCAAACGAAAGGCCGTTTGCGCCGCCGCCAAAACCAGAAAACAAACCGCCGCCACGCGCAGCCTCATCTCCCATTTCGTCCATTTGGGCGCAACACGGTCAGCCGTTTCCATGACTCCAACCAAATTACTCTTTTTCTGCCAAACCCAAAACCCAGCCCACCCGATGACCGGCAACAGGCACAACCAAATCGGATAAGGATGCACTTTGGGAAATTCCGGCAGTGGATTAACGGCGGTCAACTGGGCTTTGCTGAACTCGCCCGTCAGGCGAAGCGTTTGGGCCAGATCACCGTCCAGCCCGTGAACCGCCCCGGGAATAATCTTAAGCGTGGTGACCACCCCGCTGCGACGGAGAGTTTCGGCCTGCTTCCGGACGGCTTCCACCGAAAAAGTTTCATCGCGCTCGCCATGAATCAAAAGAACATGCGAGTGAAGAGCGGTCAAAGCCGGGGAAGACATCTCCAATTCCGGTATCGTCCCGCCAGAAACGCGAACTAAAAGTTGCGGCTGGTTTTCGGGATGGCCCAGCGCATAACGCATGACATTGTCCGCCCCGAGACCGGAGCCAACCCAGGCTATGGCCTGCGTATCAGTCTGCGGTTGCTGTTTGACATAAGCGAGCGTCGCGGAAAATTGATCCTCGAAAGCAGTGGGATTTTCCACGTCGTAATCGAACCCAACTGCCGCGAAACCCAGTTCGGCAAACTGCCGGAGGGCGTTGCCATCCGTGCGCCAGGCCTCGCCCGCCGCATGGGCATAAATCACCACCGGACATTTTTGCGCGCCCTTGGGAAAAACCGCGATGCCGGATAATTTTTCCTGATGAATTGTTTTCCCGGTAAATTCACCACGCTGAAAAGAGTCATCCGACTTGGCCCAAGCCATCGCGCCCAGGACCAGCAGCAAAATACCGATGAAAAATTTTAAAAATGGACCGGATGATTTTTCTCCCGGTCCGGACGGAATCCCTTTGCCTCCCCCGGCCAAAGGCGCGCGGCCGAGTTTCAGCAAAATCCAAAACATGAGGGCGGTGGACAAAACAAACAGTCCGCCATCGAACCAAAAGCCAACCAGCAGCACCAAAGCCCCACCAAGGCAACCGGCCTGCAAATAGCGCGCAACCATTAAATCCTGATTGAAATCGGACGGGTTTATTTCGCCGACCGAGGCAACCTCCGGTTGAAAGCTTCGCATCAAGGTCAATCCGACCCAGGCCAGAAAACAAGTCAGCGCCGGCACGCCCAGCATGGCGCCGAACAGGGTGAAATCATTGGTTTGAATGGCCTTGAAATCCGTCAGGTGGTCCGGCCGGTAATAGCGGTCATAAACCAGATTGGCTTGATTCCAACCGGCGCCAAGCCATGGCCTTTCCGCCATGATCTGGCAGGCCCCCTCCCAGGCGGCCACCCGGTTGCGCCAGGAAATATCATTGGCATTTGCGGCCGAAAAAGAGCGCCGGGCCACGCGTTGTTCCGAGTGGTTGAATTGCCAGAAAGTCAGCACCGCCAGCGCGAGGAGCAAGAGGGCCATGATGGCACCGTTTCGTCGCAGCCAGCAGAGAGTCGGATTATTGGCACCGGCGCCAATGGCCAAAAAAATGCCGCCGAACCCGACGGCGGTTCCCAGCCAGCCGCCGCGGCTAAAACTATTCAACAGCCCCATCCCCATGATGACGGTGACCGCCGTCAAGAGGGCCAGCCAGCCGACTTGCGCGGTTCGTTGCAAACGCCGAAAATACGGCCAATGAAAAATCGCCAGCCATAAACCGGCCAGCAAATTGAGGCCCAACCCCATGAGCAGGCCATAGCGATTGGGGTCATGCCAAAATCCGGTCCACCGTGTTTGTCCGCGATATTGAAAAATCATGGACGGCTCCAATTTGGACAAGCACGAGGCCACCAAAAGGAGAAGGAGGGGAATAATCAAACGCAGAAAGAACCGTTTAATTTGGGCCGGCTCAGTCAACGATGAAAACCAAAGTTCAACACCCTTGCCCACTGCCGCACCAAAGACAAAAATCAAGGCCCGCGGAGTCGAGGAGGCTGCCGGGTAATCAAAAGCATAAGCCAACGCCCCGACCAGGAGAGTGGCGGCGAGAAAAACCGCCGGCCTGGCCCGGAACTCATTTTGTTTGGCTTTGGAAAAATATTGCAGCAGAGAGAAAATGGCGAAATATCCGCCGGCACAGGCAAACATCATCCATTGCGTTTCCGCCGCGCTAAAGTTGAGCGAGAGCGCCCCGCCAAAGTCTTTTTGCCAATTGAACAAATGGCTGTCACCCAAAAGGAAAACCGCCAAAACGAGGCAAACAGCCGCGAGCTTCATCCACTCGATTAAATAGCCGGCATAAGCGCGGTTTCCAACGAGGGGACGAGCCGGACGAATCGGTTCGGGCAATCCGAAATAAAGTTTATTAAGAAATATTCTTACCATTACCTTTACCTTCGCTGATCAAAAAAAACGAACTGCCCAAAAGGAAAAATCCAAGAAGGATTTTAAGCAGATCCTGGACCAAACGGTTATCCACCAGGAAAATTTTTGTGATGCCCCCGAGGCACGGACATTGATAATTGGGATCCGGATAAAGCATCCAGACGCCCATCCGATAGGTCAGAAAACAGAGGGCCAGCCACAAGATGGCCAAATTGCCGAGTGAATTCCGTTTGGCGAATAAAATCACGCCCACGACAATCATTTCCAATCCCGCGCTGCCCAGCATCATCAGGTAGTTGGCAACGGGAACAAGGGGATCAAGACGACGATCAGGCTGGCCGGCCGACAAAACATAAATCAGTTTATAGATTGATGTCGCGGTTAAAATTCCCGCTGAGATCAGCAGAAAATAACGGTTTATGATTTCGCTTGTTCGTAACATATCCAAGGAAACTGTATGGCAAAGGCCCGGGGCAGAGAACAAAAAAATGAGGCTGAAAGGATCCGTCCACCTTTAACAGCCTCAAGCGTAATTTCTCAATGTTCGTTGAAACCCAGAACGAACATTCATTTAAAACCATCCTCTCAAAAACCTGGTTTGGGTGCCAGTTTGAGCAAGGAATCAAAGTCCATCCAAGCGCTTTGAGCAAAATCACCAAGCATTACCGCAAAGCGTGGGGCCATCAATGCACTGGTGAACGCTCATGGTGAGTTTATCAATGTCTTCGCCAGTTTCAGCGTCAATAATATCCAGTGCGATCGAAGTTTCTTCGGGGTCTTCCGCACAGGTAAAGACAACGCTCGTATCTTCACAAACCATCAGGGAGGGATAATAACAGTGCGAGGTGTTGCCAACTGGCTCGTAGCTGATCTCTTTGCAAGCGGGACAAGGTCCTTCAAACGCTTTGAGGTTGGTCAGTGAGAAGGTGAAAAGGGCCACCACCATAATTTTGGTTATTTGTTTCATAAACTTAACATTTTAAACTGCCTTATTCTTGCCTTTTTTTATTACTACGACTGCTACAATCGTAAAACCGAGTATGAGTATGCCCAAAGCGAGGTTAGATACAAGCTTTATTTTATTTTGTCTTCTTTTTCCCTCGGCCCACCTTTCCCGATCCAGTTGGGTCAATTGGTTAATATTGGTGCCACCCAAGGTGCTGTTAGGTTTGACCAAGTAGTTCATGGATTGTCTTAAGACGGTTCTTTGGGTGACGGCCCTGGAGCTGGCCAATTCCAATTTAAACCTCATATCCTGAATAATGGTATTGGTGGAAACGGATGGCGTGGTCACGGCCAAGGATTCAAGGCTAATTCTCCGCGTATGGCCTTCGATAACGGAGGTGGTTTTTAGTTGGGAACTGCCTGTTCCGTTGGAAATTGGGACAAAATGACTCAACCTAAAAGTTGCTGGAAAAGATAAGCCGCCAGCATTGGTTTGGGCCAGCATTTCATATAACACATTGGTAAAAAGAGTGTTATAGGGTGGCAGATAGGGCGTTAGTTTAATGCTGTCGCGCCCCTGAATAACATAGTGGGTGCCATTATTCAAAAGGGCGACCCGGGTGGGAAGGTGGGGTGCTTCGGCACTAAGTTGCCAATCCGCCTTAACCATGTAATCGTCCTTGGCTTGGCGCGGGAAATCGAATTGGGCCATTCTAGGGGCTTCATTGGTCTTGGTATTCTCAAAAAAGCAGGAAGATGCATAAGCCAGCCAGAGTGGGGCGAGAAAATCAGAGCCGAACCGCGGCAATGTTCCCGAATAGATCTCACCAACGGCATTATTTATGGAAGTTTTTGGGGAGGTATCAACCAGTATTTTCATCCGGTTTTTTTGTGCTGCGGTGCCTTTGGCCACCATCGAATTGGTGTCCAGATGATGTTTGCTGATTACAGCCGCCAACCCCTTTTCCCTGTCATAAATCGGGTTAAAGGTGTTGATTTTATAGACATTGGTGCCGTCCGTGCGGGATTCGCTCAAGCTGATCGGTTCCAGATCGGTGATGACGGCGGGTTGGGCGCTGATGCTCCATTTGCAGCCGGAAACGATTATTTTGAAGGTGTTTTCAAAATGAGCCTCCAATACGCCGTTCTTATTGAAAGCTTCATAGGTAAAATCACCTTCCACTTGATATTCCTGAGCCAAGGCTGAAAAGCCGAAACCAATAAAGAATACGCCCGCCAGGAAATGGCGGCGCAGCCGGTTGATCTGCCGCCACCAAGCGGCAAAACTTCGGCTCTCATTTTTTGAAAAATGAAGACTAAAACCGGCGGGACAAACCTTCATCGTCCGTGTATTTTTCTTATCCACAACTAAATCGTTATCTGTTGGCCAAGTTTGGGATATGACCATCTTTAAACGCCTCTGTCAAAATTTTTTGCATTTTTTCTCAAAAATGGTTTTAAGTTAATCTCTGACAAGGAGTTGCCGGGCGGCGCAAGTTTTAAAAAAAGCCTCATCCTTTTTAAGGCTTGGCGCCGGCAATTCCCGCCGGTTGTCCTGACGATCCAGCGATTCATTTGACATTGCCCCGCGCCGCCGCCGTGCGAAAACTCATTTTGGCGTAAACTGCCCTGATCCCTTCCCGAACCTCATTTAGCTCCCTCATGAAGCTTGCGGAATTTTCAAATCCGCAACGGACGGCCACTCGGTAGAGCGCCGCATCGTCGTCGGGCAACAAGACTTCTCCCGCAAAGCTCCATCGGCGGAGGATGCCTTCGATCCGCCGAAGCTTGCGATAATTCTCCAACAATTTGTCTCCATCAGCCCGATTGAGCGCGCCGGATGCCACGGCACGTTGCAACGCTTTCAAGGTATTCGGTTCGTGCCAGCGATTTTCCAGACAGATCGTTTGGGCGAGAAATTCCGCGTCCATCAAGCCGCCGCGACCGGTTTTTATGGCCAGATGGTCTTGACCGGCAGGAGTGCGCTCTTTTTCGATGCGCTCGCGCATGCGGATGATTTGTTGTTTCCAATCAGACGGCAGCGGCAAGGCGGCGGTCATTTTCTCGAAACGTTCGCCGATTTTCAGATCGCCCGCAACAGGCCGGGTGCGGGAGAGCGATTGGATTTCCCAGAGCGCGGCGCGTTTGTGGTAATACTCGCCGCAAGCTTCCAAGGTCGTCACTAATAACCCTTTTTCACCGTCTGGCCGAAGACGGGCATCGGTGGGGAAAACAATGCCGAGTTCCGTTTGACGCGACAGGAGGTCCATTACTTCCGCCGCCATTTTTTGCAACGGCGGCAGCTTTTTAGCAGAAGCATCGGTGACGAAAATGATATCGAGATCAGAACCGTAACCGACCTCTTTGCCGCCGAGCTTGCCGCAGCCGATGATGGCGAACGGAGTTGTCTTCAATTTATGCCTTCGCATGACGACTTCCACCGCGTATTGCAAACAGGCATCGGCGAGGGCGGAGAGTTCGACGAGGTTTTGCTCGAAGTCGGCAAGGCCAAGGATGTCGCGCAGGCCGATGCGCATGAGTTCGGCCTGATGATAGCGGCGGAGCCAGAGGTGTTGGTCTTCGTCGTTCAGGCCATAACGCAAATCTTCCAGCGTTTCCTCCGCGCCTTTGGCCCGTCGCAGGCGTCCGCTCAATTCCAGTTCATCCACCAGGTCAGGGGTGCGAATAGCGATTTCTGCCAGGAATTCAGAGCGGTCGAACAATAATAATAGCAGCGTGAAGAGGGATGGGCTGCGGGTCCAAAGTTCGTAAAGGGTGGCGCGAGTGCCGTAGGCGGAAATGAAGTTGTCGAGGCGGACGAGGACGCGGTCGGGGTCGGAGAGAGGAGTGCGACTGTCCTCAGTCGCAGCAGGGTGATGTGGAATTGAGGCTCGGGTAAGTTTTGACGCGGTTGGAGCTGGCCACGTTGCTGCGACTGGGGACAGTCGCACTCCGGGCGCGGTTGGACACAATGCCAAGAAACGCGGGAGGAGGTCGCGGGCGAGTTCGACGGAACGGGGAGAGACGTGAACGTAGCCGGGGCCGTGCAGGAATACTTCCACCATGCGCAAGGCCTGGTCGGTGTCGCGGAAACCGTGTTCGGATAATAGTTTCTTCCATTGGTCTTCGAAGCCTTTGATCGTTTCGGGGAACGGGGTCGGCGCGGCCGGGCCATCCCCTTGCACTCTCGCGTCATAGATGCGGCGGACATTATTGGAATATTTCACCCTCGCCTCATCAAATTTTTGCCACGTGGCAAAACCCATCAGCTTCGCCAATCGTTCCCGCGCCACGCGGTCGGTCGGGATGGTATGCGTCTGTTGATACGCTTCCATTTGCAGCCGATGCTCCACCTCACGCAGAAAAACATACGCCTCCGTCAATTCCCTCATCTCCTTTTCCGAGAGCAACGCGTAATCCACCAGTTTTTGCAAGGTCGGCAGCGTTTGCGCGCCTTGCAAAAATGGCGTGCGCCCGGCGTGCAGAAGCTGCTGCGTCTGCGCGATGAATTCGATTTCACGAATGCCGCCGCGACCGAGCTTGACGTTGCGCTCCATTTCGCCGACTTTGACCACTTCGTTTTCGATGCGTTGTTTCATCGCCGCGATTTCCGGCAACGTGCGTTCGCCCAGGGAGCGCGGATAACGAAACGATTGCACCATGTCGAGAAACTCCGCGCCCAACTCCGCATCGCCGGCCACCGGGCGGGCCTTGATCAACATCATGCGCTCCCAAGTCTGGCCCCATTGCGCGTAATAATTTTCGTAACTTTCCAGCGAACGCGCCAGCGGGCCGGAATCGCCTTCGGGCCGCAGGCGGAGATCAATGCGGAACAACATTCCTTCCGGGGTGAGTTTGCCGATTTCGGAAATGATGAGTTCGGCGAGTTTGATGAAGAATTGGTGACTGGTCATTCCCCGGCCCTCTTCCTTCGGTTTGGGCGGGGTCTGGAAAAGATGACCTTCCTCGCTGTAAACAAAAAGAACATCGATGTCCGAACTGTAATTGAGTTCCTGCCCGCCGAGTTTGCCCATGCCGAGGGTGCAGAATTGCGTCGGCTGCCACTGACCGTCGGCATCCTGATGCCAGGGAGCGCCAAAACGTTCGGTGAGTTTTTTGGTGCAGAGATCGCAGACGAGCGCGAGACAGACATCGGCCACGTGCGAAATTTCGCGGATGATTTCGGTCATGTTCCCGATCCGGCCCAAATCTCGTGCGGCAATCCGGACAAATTCGCGCTGCTTGAATTCGCGGAGCCGGGCGAGGGACGTTTCGTAATCCTCGCCTTTGATTAGTTGCTTGGCGGTGCGGCGCAGACCTTCGGGGCGGCGTGCAAAACGGAGATCATCGTCGAGAACAGTGGCCAGCCAATCAGGATGAGCCACAAGGAGTTCGCTGGAGGCTTGGGAACCGCTCAGCAGCGATGCCAAGATTTGGGCTTGTTCGGTGGAAAATTTTTTTGGGAAGTGCGCGCTGTTCTTTTCCAGTTGTTCGACATAGCCCAGCGCGCGCTGGGGATCAGCGCTGGCGGCAATGGCTTTTTTTAAAGCTACCGATGGCATGGGGTATCTTTGCGTAAATTGGGCGGGGGTGCAAAGGAAAGACGCTCTTGGCCACGGGCAAAACACCTTTACCTAAAGACCCTTTTAGATTAGCTTCTCCTTGTGACCGCAACCGTTGAACATATTTTGCGAGAGATCAAGGCGCTGCCGCCTGCGGATATTCGTGAAGTCTGGGAAGAAATTTCTCCGGGCGTAAACGACGCTGTTTCGCCACAAACCGCAGACACCAAGGCCGCCTTGGAAGCGACCCACTCTCTCTACGGACGATTCGCCGGAGGCAAATCGTTGGTCCGTCTGCTGCAAGATCGAGCGCGAGACCGGGCACGAGAAGATGATAAACTCCATCGGCTCACGGGCAAATATGCCTGAGAGCTACCTCTTGGATAGTTCCGCGTTTATCGCTTATCTCCAAGCGGAGGGTGGTGGACCTCGTGTGCTGGAACTTCTGGAGAAGGCGGCCAAAGGCGAGCTCCTTCTTTTTGCTTCCTTCGTCAGTTTGGCAGAGATTCAATATATCACTGAGGCTGACTTTGATGCTTCTGCCGCCAAGCAAACCATCGCCGATCTCAAAAAACTGGCGGTTACTTGGATTCATTCGGATGATGCTTTGTGCGCATCAGCTGCGGACATCAAAGCAGGCCATAAGCTTTCTTTCGCTGATGCGTTCGTGGTGGCAGCAGCTCTCAGATTAGATTCGGTTTTGATTCATAAAGACCCGGAGATTGAAAAAATCCCGGCGCCACTTAAACAAGAAATGCTGCCGCTCAAAAACGCCGCAGCAAAGAGCGGTTGATCGGTCGGCAGGAATTTTATTGAACAGGTTAAAAGATGAATAAATGGTATCAAGCAGGCTTGCTACTGTCTCCGTATGCTCGAAAAATCCGTCACGTTACGTTGCTGGCAATAGTGGTCATTCTGCTATGGGGTTTTGCAGCCCCTTGGTTTGCCGCACAGGACTTGATCGGTTCCATAACGGAATACAGCAGCTATTTTCTATCTTTTTTTGCAGTGGGTTTTTTGGCGTTTATTTACGCTTGTTTTGCTCCACAAGAAGGTGCCATCCGAAAAATTTGGGTGGTTAGCGGAACCTTTGTGGCCCTGGCGCTGGTCGTAACCTCGTGCGGTCGTTCTAACGAATCTTTTTTTCGTTGGAAATTAAAAGCAACGCCGCAGTCGAGTTGGGAAAGGATGAGTTTAAATTTGAAGAACCTGGGGTTGGAAGCAGTCCAAAATGATGCGGCTGCAAAAGTCACGAACGGAGTGATACAAAGCGGTTCGGCAACAGATATTTTTATTAACCGGAAACGAATCGAGAAGGATTTCAGAGACTTAGGCCCGGCAAGCGATTATTATTATGGAAATCTCGTAAATGGAACAAATGCCTGTGTCGTATTCGGATCATCCTTTCGGAAATGGGGATTAGTCACAGGCCCTGATTATTTATTCTTTTCATCTCGGCCATGGAAACGAGTCAAAGTGGCCGATAACTGCTGGTTTTTTGTAGGTTGGGGGGGATGCCTTTTGATCAGGAAGTAATTTAGAATTGTGCTTGAGCCAAAGAACGCCAAGTAAAAGCGAACGGCTTTTTAATTTGAGACCCGAGTAACATCGCGACCTGCCTTCAATGATGAGCCAACCGTTCGAAAAGAGCAGACCAATACCAAATCACGACGCGGGTGCATTCCCAGCCCTGCCAGATGGAGAAAGCAAGGATGGCTGCAAGTTTTAGCCATTCAATCCAATGCTGTCGGCGCATGAGGTTCCGCAAGACAACGAGGGCGATAAACCAGAGAGTCAGACCGACGTGGCAATCGAAGATTTGAATGGCGAACCGGATATGACCGCGCAAGGTGTGATCGGGTGTCCAGGAAGATGGAATAAAATTCCACAACGGGCCGCTGAACACGATCAGGATGACGAGCAAGGCGATGGCATTGGAAAGGTGCGCGAAGAAGGAGTCGGGGTTGACGTTGTCTTTGCTGCGATTGGAGTCGTACCAGATTTTAGCCACCGCCGCGCGGTCGGTGAAAATTTTGCCCGGCGATAGAAACACCCGTGCGATGATGGACAACACATCAAAGCCAGTCATGGAACGGAAGCGGCGGCCCGATGTGCGCACGGGACGCCAGAGGACGACGAAGCGGCCCTCACGTTTCAGTGCCAAAGCGAACTTGCCTTCTTCGGACCAAAAGAGCCGCTCGTCGAAACCACCGGTCTTAAGGAAAGCGGCGCGGGTGCAATACATGAACGCGCCGCCAGTGAAGCCAACGAGTTTCGCACCAAGAACACCAAGCCACGCGCCTAATTTTATGTAGAGCGGCACCGCGTCATCGAACAAGGCCGGGGCGCCTCCGCCCGCCGCGCCGTTTTCCATATAACGCAGTGCTTCGGCGATGGAGCCGGGATTAGCCAACGTATCAGCATCAATAAAGAAGATGTATTCCCCCTTGGCCGCACGACCTCCGGAATTACGGGTGGCGGCGATTTGTCGGTTATTGACAGGAACGACGATTGCGCCGTTTTGGGCAGCGACCTCAGCGGTGTCATCGGTGGAGGCGTCGTTGGCGACGACGATTTCATAGGACAGATTCAACGCCTCGGCCGAATCGTGGATGGCCTGCAACGTCCGACCCAAACCGGCCGCCTCATTATGAGCAGGGATGACAAATGAAACCATGGCGGGCAAAGTGTAGAACTAAGAGAGCTGAGTGGAAAGCGGGGAATTGGGGGGCGGGTTTTGCCCGGCGGCCAATCAGACTGATGCCTCCTAACCTTTATTCAATCAAAAGATGGCAAAAAATGGCCGGTTGGTGAAATACCTGAAACCCGGCGGCGTCTGAATTATTGTATGAAAAAAATATTATTCATCTCCGCAGTTTCAGCAGTAGTCCTCGGATTGGCGCAAACGTCCCAGGCGGGCGTTCATGTCAACATCGGTTTCGGTCTTCCGTTTCCGAGTGTTGTGGTTACTCGTCCAGCTCCCGTGGTGGTGGAAACCGCTCCGGTCTGCGCTCCCGTCGTCGTGGCCGCGCCCTGCGCGCCCGTCGTGGTGCAGCCGGCGCCTGTGGTGGTCACCGAACCGGTTTATTATCCGGTCTATCGCCACGGCCACTATTGGCATGATGGGTGGGGCCGTTCCCACGGCTTCCGCCGTTGAAGTTGGATGAAGTGTTGAGGTTTAGAACAGAGAAGGCCGGGACATCGTTCCCGGCTTTCTTTTATTCGCGCCGAGCGGATGCCCGGCGTTCCAATTATTTTGGCGGCGAAATAGATGCTAAAATGCTCTCGGCCGCCTGGCGCGGGTCTTTGGCCGCGTAAATCGGACGGCCGATTACCAGCCAGTTGGCCCCGGCTTTCATCGCTTCGGCGGGTGTGAGCGTCCGTTTTTGGTCGTCGGCTTTCTCATTGCCCGTGCGGATTCCAGGGGTGACGAGTTGCATTTGAGCGGGGATAATCTCGCGCAGATCGGCGATTTCCAACGGCGAGCAGACGAGTCCGCGCAATCCGGCCTGCACGGCAAGTTCGGCCAGACGTTCAACCTGATGGCCGACGTTCGGGGCCACGCCAATTTCACTCAGTTCGTTGCTGTCCATGCTGGTCAGAACCGTCACGCCGAGAATAAGGGGAGTTTTGAGACCGATTTCTTTGGCGGTTTTTTTGGCGGATTCTTCCGCCGCGCGCATCATGGCGGCTCCGCCGCTGGTGTGGATGGTGATCATTTGCACATCCAGACGGGTGGCGGCGGCGACAGCCTTGGCCACGGTATTGGGGATGTCGTGAAATTTCAGGTCCAGAAAAACGCTGGCCCCGGTGGCGCGGATGGCTTTGACGATGTCCGGGCCGGCGCTGGTAAAAAGTTCGCTGCCGATCTTGAAGGCGCCGACGACAGGCGCGAGTTGTTTGGCGAGGGCCAAAGCCGACTCAGCCGACTGGACATCCAAAGCGACGATGATAGGATTTTGCATCACCAAAAATCTAAGCGTTAATGGGATACGCGCAATGGTAAATCAGCCGAATTTCATGGCCTGATTCGACCTGATTTTAAGAGGATTTCATCGAATATAACTTTCCGTCACTGCGTCTGAATGGTATTCTGATAAAGAGGTGCAGCCCAAAGATTGTGTGAGTTAAAAAAGGCCTCAATTTTTCCTTGGATTGCATCGTTGATTAACAATTTAACTTATGAATTTAGTTTCTGGAAAAAAGGGACACTTTTTTGCTCTGGCCGCAGTTACAATCGGAATATTTTTGGGGACTGCGCTGAACAGTACGGCTCAAATGAGCAAAGCGAATCGGATTCTGCTGACTCGTGGTCTGCAACTGCAAGGGTTGATTCAGCCGGCTGACATTTTTCACCAGGACATTTATTACAATGCCTCCTACAACACGATGAATTGGGGCGGTTCCACTGCGCCGGACTTGCAGGGAACATCTCCCGGTGTTCCCTGGGCCCGATGGGCCTCGGACGCGACGCAGTTGCCGCCGTTATCTGGCGAAGCGCCGTTCATGGGCCAATTGGTGAGTCTCTCGTTGTCGGATGAGCCGTATCTGGACAGCTCGTCTGATTTCATCGCCATGCTGAATTTTTTCAATGCGGCCAATGCCACCACCTATTTCACCAATACCATTCTTTTCGTCAATAACTGGGGCGCAGAGGTGAGTGACAGTGGGTTGACCAGTTTTATTGCCCAGGCTCATCCGGATATGATCACCTTTGATGAATATCCGTGGCAATCTGTCTATGACAGCAGCCAGCCCAACAGCACCGGGGCGGTGATTCCGGGGCCGCCGACCAGTTTTTACAGTGAGTTGCGGCGGTATCGGGAATTTTCCAAAAATTACAATATTGCCTTTGGCATTTATCGGCAGGCGTTTCATGCGGTGCAGGATTACAATTCCACCATTTATCGTAATCCCTCCCCTTCCGAGCTTCGCCTGAACACCACTTCCGCGCTCGCTTTCAACGCCAAGATGCTGATTGATTTTGTCTATAACGCCGGGGCCACCTCGCTCTTTGACATCGAACCCAACGGTTACAGCGGCGATCTCCACACCAACGCGCTCTATAATGAAATGGTGGATATCAACCGCCGGGCCAAAAATATGGGGCCGGCTTTGGTTCGACTCACGTCCATTTATAACATGCACAATACCAACGATGTAAATCCTCCGCCCGGACCGGTCAGCACGGATGTCGCTTTTCCCGATGGCACCATGACCAGCACCATGATTGTTCGCGGCCGGGTCATTAGCAATGGCACGACCTACGCCACACCGTTGCCGGCTTTTTTCGTGGCCGATCCGCAAGCTTTTACCAATGCGGCCAATCCCAACAACTCCATCTATACTTGGTGGGAAGCCCTCAAAAATGATCCCTACCTCAACGGCTGGGTCGTCACCAACAAAGCAGGCGTGAAAAACAGCGGCCTGCCCGGCGACGTGATCATCTCCTGGTTCAAAGTGCTCGACGAAAGCATGGACGGCACAACTTATTCCAACGAAGTCTATATGATGGTGGTCAATGCGCTGAGCGATCCAACCGGCACCGCCGCCGATTGTATGCAGGAGATCAAACTTAACTTTCTCGTCGGCACCAATATCAGCGCGGTGACGATGATTGATCCCGAAACCGGATTGCTCACGACCAATACCATGCCGGTGCTCGCCGGCAGCGGCAGCAGCACCAAACGCCAACTGGTTCTCGACCTCAACGGCGGCGACGCGGTGTTGTTCAAATTTGCCGATGGCGCGCCGTTCGTCGGCCAGCTTTCTGCCCCGAAATTGTCCGCGCACGTTCAATCGGGCAATCCCACCATCACCATCCAGGGAACGCCTTACTCCAATTACCGCCTGGATTGGAGCACTAACATGACCAGTGGTGGGTGGAATGTGTTGACGAATATAAACATCCCGACATCCCCCTACACCTTCACCGACATCACCGCCGGGACAGGCCCGCGATTTTATCGGGCCGTGGCGACGCCGTAAGGTGATGGAGCGCCGAGCATCCGCTCAGCCAGCAGTCCAAGGCCGCGATTTTCACGCCGAGCGGATGCTCGGCGCTCCACCTCCACGGGCAATTCTTGAACTTTAAACTTTGAACCTTAAACTCTCTTCCCATCATGCCGGAAGAGAAACCGCATTTGATCCGACGCTTTGGCCTGCTTCAGGCTACGGCGCTCAATATGTCCAACATGGTCGGGGTTGGACCGTTTATTACCATTCCCGCCCTGATGGGCACGATCAATGGCGGCGGGCCGCAGGCGATGCTCGGGTGGATCGTCGGTTTGTTGATTGCGATCCCTGATGGATTGGTCTGGGCGGAGCTGGGCGCGGCCATGCCGGGATCGGGTGGTTCGTATCTTTATTTGCGCGACGGGTTCGGGCCGCAAAAATGGGGGCGCTTGATGGCCTTTCTTTTCATCTGGCAATTTATCATCAGCGGCCCGATGGAGATCGGCTCGGGCTTCATCGGGCTAAAACAATATATCCGCTATTTTTGGCCGGGGATGGCCGATGCGCAACTGGATCATCAATTGCAGATCATCACCGTCGCCCTCGGTGTTCTGGCCATCGTCCTGTTATACCGCCAAATCACTTCGATCGGGAAAATCACGGTGGCACTGTGGATTGGGATGTTATTGACTGTCGGGGCGGTGATTTGCGGAGGGTTGGGACATTTTAATCCGAAGATCGCGTTTGATTTCCCGGCGCATGGCTTTGATTTTTCGATGGGGTTTGTTTTTGGGCTGGGCGCGGCGGCACGCATCGGGATTTATGATTACCTCGGTTATTACGATGTCTGCTACATCGGCGATGAAGTGAAGGAACCGGCCAAAGTGATCCTCCGCTCGATTCTCATCAGTCTTATCGCCATCGCAGTGATTTATATGACCATGAATCTGGCGATCATCGGCGTGGTGCCATGGCGCGAATTTGCCGGTCTCGACCCCGCTCCGCCCATCGCCTCGATTTTCATGGAACGGACCTTTGGGGCAAAGGCCGCGGTCGGTTTTACCGTGATGGTGTTGTGGACGACGTTTGCCTCGGTCTTCGCGTTGCTGCTCGGTTATTCCCGGATTCCGTACGCGGCGGCAAGGGACGGTTATTTCTTCAAACCCTTCGCGGCGCTGCATCCGACGAAACATTTTCCACACACCTCGTTGTTATTCATTGGTGTGCTATCAATTGCCTGCAGTTTTCTTCCGTTGCAGGCGGTGATTGACGCCCTGGTCACCATGCGGATTCTGGTGCAATTCATCGGCCAGATCGGCGCGGTGATATTGTTGCGCAAAACCCGCCCCAATTCGGATCGCCCCTTCAAGATGTGGCTTTATCCGCTGCCCGCTCTGCTGGCCCTGTTTGGCTGGCTGTTTCTATTTGTGACGTCCGGTTGGGATTTGATTTTGTATAGTTTATTGGCGTTGGCAGTCGGTGCGGCGGCATTTATGGGCTGGTCACGAAAGAAAAAAACGTGGCCGTTTGCACCGCAAACGAATTGAGTTCAACGAACGACCAGGGCCGCAATCTCCGGGGCGGTCATCCGACATATTCTCCAATCCGGCATGACCGTAGCACCGAGGCCGCGATAAAAACCGATGGCCGATTCATTCCAATCCAGCACTGACCACTCCAACCTTCCGCAACCCCGCTCGTGGGCGATTTTTGCGACCCGCAAGATCAACATTTTGCCAATGCCTTTGCCGCGATGTTCCGGTAGAACAAACAAGTCCTCGAGGTAAATCCCCGGCGTCGCCAGGAAGGTCGAGTAATTGTGGAAAAATAAGGCAAAGCCGACCGGAACCTGATCGAGGCGTGCGATCAATACTTCGGCAAATGGTCGCGGTCCCAAAAGTGTTTTGCGCAAATTTTCCTCGGTTGCGACGCACTGGTGGGCGAGTTTTTCGTATTCGGCCAGTCCCTTGATGAAGGCGAGAATTTGCGGCAAATCGCTCTCTACCGCCGGCGAGATTTGAATGGATTCAGATGACAACATCGCCGCCCATGTTAGGAGCCGTTCAACGCGTTTCCAAGCCGCTAGTTTTTTGGCACGCGATTAATGGTGTTGTAGATTTCGCCACGGATCGGTTTCCCATCGGCGGCGTTGATATTGTATTTGACTTCCATTTGCATCACCGGCTGGAGGCTGGGGATGGTCAGGAAGACAGTGTGGCCATCGGGCTGGAGTTTGACGGATTGGATTTCCACCGGGTCATGGCCGACGGTTTGCGGCGAGGTCACGGAATATTCTTTGGAACCATAGGTGCTGGCGTAGAGGTAATTCCATTGTTCAATCCCGTAACTGCCGGGGTCTTCGGCGGTTTCCTTGTCCAAGGGCTGGGTGAAGCCGAGTTCGATGCCGGTGGGACGAACGTGGAAGCTGATGGGGGAATAGACTTTTTTACCGGTGTAGCGGACGCGTTGGAAGGAGCCATCGCGCGTGGCGCTGGTGGACCAGCCCAGGGTGCCAACGACATAGAGCTGGCCATCCTGTTTGCGGAACTCGCCGCGCATGGCGCCAGAAAGGAAATGAGGTTTCATCGGGACCACCGCGCCTTGCGGTTGGCCGTCCACGATGTTGCGGAGCACCATCATCATCGAGCAGCGGCCAAAGGAGAAACTGAGCAATTGGTTTTGCAAAGGCCCCCAGCGATCGCTGTTGACCCAGGCCTGGCTGCCGGTGGAATTGTCAATAATACGCGGCATCCAGCACAACGGCTGATCATAGCCCAGCGGGCGATCCGGCGTGACGCGCGGGCCGCCGAAACCGTACCAGCCGCCCGGTTTGACTTCGCAAATGGCGCTGGCCGGCGTCCATTCGCCTTCTTGGGGAGCGATGGTGATGACGCCGTCCGAGCTGATGGACGCGCCATTGGGATTGCGCCAGCCAGCGGCGACGGTTTCGACTTTGTGTCCGTTCGGGGAAAGTTTATGCAAGCCGATGGGGTCCACGTAATAGATATTCCCTTGGGAATCGGTTTCCAGGCTGGTGACAAATTCGTGGGGTGAAGGCGAGGTTCTGATGCCATTGTAAAAATTTTGATAGAAATCGGCTTCTCCGTCTTTGTTGTGGTCTTGCAAGACAGTGATCTGATCGCGGCCGAGGACATAGATTTTGTCTTTGATGATTTTGAGGCCGAGCGGCTGGAAGAGGCCGGTGGCGAAACGCCGCCACGTAATCTTCCGCAGGGTGACATCAATGCCGCTGACGATCCAAACATCACCATGCAGGGTGCAAACCGCCGCGTCGCCGTTGGCAAAAAAATCGAGTCCGGTGATGAACATCAGGGCCTTGTTCGGGTTGTCATAGGGAACCGGGATTGTGTCAACCACATAAGGTTCAGTGTCGAAGGCGACCTCGCCTTTGACGGTGATCGGCTGCCAGTGGGCCGGAGCCTTTTTGATCAGTTCGATCAGGTTCTCGGAAGCTTTTGGCGCGTTGGGTTTTTGTTCTGAGTTGTAGAGGGAAAGCTTGCAGCGGATGGTATCCTGATGCGGTGGAACGGTTAGAATAATACGATTTTCTAATTCGCTGATTTTTGCTTCGCCCGAACCAGTGATGCTGACATTTGGTTTTTTCCCCTTATAGCTTTCAGCCACGGTCCATTGCACAGGGGTTTTGGAAGGAGCGATTTCAAATGACCGCGTAAACACTCCGTTTTCAAACCAGGGTGATTCCAGCACTTGCGTACCGTCCATGGTGTAAGAAAGAACGACGCGTTGTCCGGCCAGATAACAACCGTGATATTGCAAGGACGCCGGAGGAACTTCAGGCGCTTGAAACTGAATTTCTCCGCCAATTTTCGGATGAGAAATGATGCCGTAGCGGGCCGGATTGAATTCGAGGAATCGCCCGGTCCAACCAACGCGCAGATTGATCGTCGCCGTATCATAGCAGACGCCCGCATCCTGCAGATCGCCCAAGCGAATAGATAAACCTTTGGCGACGGTGAGTGTGCCGATGTCAATGGTGGAAGCGAGGAATGGGCCGAGGTCTGTTTCATTCCAGCGATTATCTTTCCAGGCCTCCTCCTTGGGATTGGTGCCGCTGTCTTTGGAATCGGTCGGCGGAAGAATTTTTTCCGGTGCGGATTTTTTTGAGGTCCGATCTTTGGTCGATTTCATCGCCAACGTTTTAGGCGCGATTCGGGATTCGACGCCGTCGGCCGGCACTTCCATTTTGGCCGTCCAAATAATGGCATTGAGCATCATTTTGCGAAAATCATAGAGCTGCCAATTGGAAAAATAATGGCCGCCGGTGAAACCAAAGGACCGGCCGCCATTGGCCCGCTGCACCGCCCAGGCCACAGTGTTTTCCCGTTCATCGCCTTTGGTGTCTTTGAGCAAAATGGGCGTGACGCGCGGATCATGGTCGCGGAAATGAAGATTGAAATAAAATTCCTCCTTCAGCTCAAACGGACTGAGGCCGCGGCAGATCGGATGCGTCTTGGAAGCGGGTGTGGCCAACCAGTCATGCGATTCAATTTTGGAAAACCATTTGCCGGTGGGGCCATTGGTGCCGGTTTCGTAATCGAAATAGCCGCCCATCCATTCCGTGATTTTATCCGCAACCCGACTCGGATGAAAATTGCTCCAATGGAACAGCACCAGCCCGCAGCCGCGTTTCATCTGCTTTTCCAATTGGGCGAAATGGTCGCCGACGTAGAGAGGATGATCCGTTTCCTTACGGTCAGAACCGCCAGAGGTGAGAACAATCGTGTCGGCATGGTTAAGGGCGGCGGGATTCGTCGGCCAGCCGTAAAAGATTTCCGTCTGCACCCCGGTCAGGCTGGGTGAATGGTCGAGGCACTCTTTGATGACAAAAACATTTTTTTCGTACTCATGCGTGCCAACGGGGTGGTCATCTAACGGTCCGGCGATGAGGACGATTTTTTTGGGACCCGCCGCCACCGCCGCAAGGCAGCATCCGGCGAAGGCAAGAATAAGAGATATTGTTTTCAAGGTTGAACAGGACTTTACATGAGCAGGCGTAAATGAACGACGACAAAACTTTGCGGTTTATTCAAAATCTGCCAACCTTTCAGCCGAAACAGTCATGAATGTCACACCAGTATTACCGAGTGAGATTGGGAAAATGGGGTTCGCCATGGTGCCGGGCGTTATCGGACAGGAAACCATTGCAAATCTTATCCAGCAGATCGCAGCGGTGGCGGATGAAAACAGCCCGAGAGTTGGCGGGCGTTCCGGTTATGCGTTGCGTCACCTAGCCCATTTAGTGCCCGCAGTTAAAGCACTCGCTGAAGCACCCGAGATTTTAACTTTGGCCGAAACCGTTCTCGGCCCAACAACGTTCTTAGTCCGAAGTCTGTTTTTTGACAAAACACCCGAGGCCAATTGGAAAGTGGCGTGGCATCAGGATCTGACGATTGCCGTGCAAAACAAAATCGAAGTGCCGGGTTATAATTCGTGGTCCATGAAAGATGGGGTGCATCATGTGCAGCCGCCGGTTTCGGTACTCGAACGAATGCTGACCATTCGATTTCACCTGGATGACTGCAATCAGACCAACGGAGCCTTGCAAGTTCTCCCCGGGTCGCATTTGACCGGAAGGCTTGGAGCAGCGCAGATTTCCGAGTGGCGCGCGAAAACAGAAAGTGTTGTTTGTGCCGTTCCCGCCGGAGGCGCATTACTGATGCGTCCATTGTTATTGCATGCGTCTTCCCCTGCGCTCACGCCAAATCACCGCCGCGTGATTCATCTGGAATATGCCGCTGATTCTTTGCCAGCCGGTCTGCAATGGGTGATTTAGCCCTCACCTATTTTCCCTCGATTCGATAGAGGTGCGTCCGGCTGCGCAGGATGAGGGAATGGCCGTCCACGGCGGCAGAGGCCATGAAGCCGTCGCCGAGTTGGTTTTGGGCGAGGACTTTGAATTCGCGGTCCGCTTCGATCACGGTGGCTTTGCCTTCTTCGCTGAAGAAATAAATATGACCCTCGGCATAGAGTGGAGAGGCGGAATAATTTCCGCCGATGCGTTCGCGCCAGATTTCCTTGCCGGTTTTGGCCTCGAGACAAGTGGCAATACCACCGTCGTCCACGATGAAAAGCAAATCGTTCAATAACAGCGGCGAAGGACGGGTGGGGACGTTGCGCGCGATTTTCCAGAGGATGTTGGTCTCCGGCAAGACGCCGTGGCCGATGGGATTCAAGGCCCACAGTTCTCCCTTGGGATTGCCGGTGCAGAGGTAAATCGTGTCGTTGCCAAAAACTGCCGTGGTGCTGGAAGTATGCACCGGATATTCCGCGCGCCAAAGTTCTTTGCCGGTGGCCAAGTCATAAGTGTAGGCCGATTTGGAACCCTGGCTGTAAAGCGTAGGTTTGCCGCCGATGGGGAAAACTCGCGGCGTGGTGAAGGCCTTGCGCCAATCGCCTTCACGATCGGGTTTGCCATTGGCCTGGATGTCCTTGAAATCCACCGAGCGTTCCGTGCGCCAGATGGTTTTTCCGGTGTGCTTGTCGAGGGCGACGACGAATTGATGATCGCTGCCGTCGAAGTTGTGGATCAACATATCCTTGTAAATCAAAACCGATGACCCGGCGGCGCGATAATGGTAGCAGACAAAATCGCGACGCTCCCAAATCACCTTCGCCGTCTTGGTATCAATGCAGGCCACGGCGGGCGAACCCCAACTGGCATAGAGGCGTCCATTTTCCAGGGCCGGCGTGGGCGAGGCGTAGCTGTTGAAATCTATGCAAAATTGCGGGACTTCGACGTCGAAGAGTTTTTTGTCGTGAATGATTTTGCCGGTTTCGAGATCCACGCAGATGACGCCGAGTTGGGTGCCTTTTTCATCGGCGGTGGTGAGCCAGATTTCTTTCCCGAGAATCACGGGTGAGGACCAGGCTTTTCCATGCGTGGCGGTTTCCCATTTGATATTTTTCTCCGCGCTCCAAGTCAGCGGCAAACCTTTGGCGGTGGAAATGCCGTTGCCATCCGGTCCGCGAAATTGCGGCCAGTCAGCCAGGCAGGCCGAGGCGGCGAAGCTGAAAGCAAAAAGATAAACTGAGAATTTCGACGACATGGATGAATTCTGGTTTATTTGGGGCCTGACGGCAACACGTCTCTACCGGAAATGGGGTATTACATACTTGGGGGTGAAAATAGCCGTCAGGTCGTAAGGTGTCCTGTAAACATTGGGTTTTATTGAGGTCGGACCCGTAAGGTTACCCGTCAGGAGGCGTAAGTTACCCGTAAGGCCGCTAGGGTACGGGCGGCCTTGAAATTCACGCGTCCTTAATGCAATGAAGCTGGTGGTGATGGTTTCTTTCGGTAAACTAGGGACTTGCAAAACGCTGAAACCAATCATTACGCCACGCTAGGGCTGGACCACGGCTGTTCGCTGGCGGAGATCCGGGCCGCTTATCGGCTCCTAGCCAAGCAGCACCACCCCGATCTAAATCCGAATTCAGCGGTCTCACTTAAATATACCCAGGAACTCAATCTGGCGCACGAAACCTTGAGCGACCCCGAACGCCGACTCGCTTACGACCGCAAGCTGGAGGACGATAAAAAATCCGGAGCACGGCGGACCGGTAAAATTGAGCGGGATATTTCGGAAGAGGTGAGTTTGCGGTTGGAAGATTTTTTCCGCGGCACCACCCGGGAAGTGACCGTCAGAGATCCCGGCAATCCGAACGGGCGCGAAACTTATCAACTGGTGGTTCCACCGGATACAGCGCCGGGGGCGCGGTTTAAATTGGCGAGGGCCGATGGCGGCTTTGTGAAAATCCGGGTCAAAGCGCAACCGGGCTACCGTTTCAAAACGCGCGGTTCGGATTTGCGTTGTGATTTGAAAATCAAATCAGAGCGCGCGACTCAGGGCGGAACGGAAATGATTCAGGGTATCACAGGGGCAACAGTTCGCGTGCCGATTCCGCGCGGAGTGGCACGGGGTGAGGTGGTGAGGATCGCGGGGGAGGGGTTGCCGAAGCCGCGTGGTGGGCGAGGGGATTTGTTGGTGCGGATTGATTATCGTGTGCTGGTGCAGTTTTCGCGGAGGTGATTCATTACGGAGTGCGGTCGTCCTCGGCCGCAGCAAGGTGGTTAGCATAAATCGTGTAAAAATTGATCAGAGCCATCGATCCGCACTGACCGTCTTAACTTTAATCATATCCTTCAACCGCGCCACCTTGCTGCG
>CAIYOY010000129.1 GCA_903927905.1 uncultured Verrucomicrobiales bacterium
GATTTAAACGCAGAGACGCGGAGAACGCAGAGGCTCGGAGAGAAGATGATTTCCTGTTTTTCCTCTGCGTTCCTTTGCGTTCTCCGCGTCTCTGCGTTAAAAAATGATTTCCAGCTGAGCTCCGAATCAAATCACCTTGTCAGAACATGCCGCAAATAGAGATACATGAGCGGGGCATTGAACAATAAACTGTCGAGCAAGTCCAGAATTCCGCCGATTCCGGGAAACAGTGCGCCGGAATCTTTCAAGCCGGCTTCGCGTTTGAACAAGGACTCGATCAAATCTCCCACCACCGCCGCTGTGCTGAGAATGACACCGAGAATGATGGCGTGAGGAATGGTCATGCCGCGCAGATGGTTGCCGCCATAAATGGCGAATAAAACGCTCAGGCCGGTGGAGACGACAATCGCGCCGCCGAAACCTTCCCAGGTTTTTCCGGGGCTGATGCGCGGGATCATTTTATGTCTGCCGATGAGCGAGCCGACCATGTACGCGCCGCAATCGCTGAATTTGGTGACGATGATGAAATAGAGGACATAGTAACGACCCTCGACGCCGTCCTGGTTGAAAAAATTTATTTTTTGAATGAAGTTCATCAGCCACGCCACATACATCAAGCCGAACAACGTCGTGGCAATGGAAATGATGCCGGTGACGTTGGTTTTGGAAACGAATTGGCGCAGGCACAATCCGAGGACGAAAAGGATCAGGAAACAGCTTTCAAAATCGTTGGCGCGCGAGGGGCGCGTTAATAATCCCATGTGGCCCGAGACATTTAAAAATGTTCCCACCAAAAGCAAAATCCCGGCGAAGACGCCCCATTTCCCGTAGCATTTGTGTCCCAACTTCTGCACCATGCCATAAAACTCGACCAAGCCCGCGCCAGTCAGCATAACCATGATGAATAAGAACCCGTAATCGGCCAGGGCTTTGTTGCTGGAAAAGAGCACCCCCAGGATGACAACCCAAAGGAAAATAAAACTGGATAGCCGTCGCAAAAAGACCTTCCCCTTGGAAGGCGGCGTTACAGGCGGATTGACGATTTCAGGCATCAGGGAAAACGTTAGCGAACTGAGGGGCGGTGTCTAGCTTGCATTTCGGCCCCGGTGGCACCAATGTGATCTACCGGGTTTGGTGGCCGCCATCTTTGGGACAAGCGTGGAGCAACCTCAACGCCATTGATTGCGCGCATCACCGGCTGCGTTGTATGAAATCATCCACACCAACACGCTTTCTACAAACTGCTATTACCGGCTTGATGCTGCGTTTGTTTCGCCGTGATGCCAGTTACTCCCCACCCAAAAAAGGCAGTGCGATTCTTGCGCCTTTATCAAAACATATTCTGCAAAAACCGCATCAGGCCGCGCGATTTGGCCGGACTGCCTTCATCCAGGACCGGTCCGCGATGGTGGTGGCGGGCTTCCAGATCAATCTGACAGAGGATTCCAATTTCCTGCCCTCCATGCCCATGGGTGCGCAAGGCTTCAATACCATAACCGTAACTGGCCTGCATCTGCCACACGCCCGAAGCGGAGCGATAGCCAAGCCCCATCCCGACACCCGCATGGTTATGATCCTGACTCTCGATGGCTTCAAGAAAGCGAAGGTTGGCCACGGTCCCGATGGCGGTGAGGCTCCAACGTTTGGCCGCATCCAAGGGCAAAGTATATTGACCGCTGAAAGCCGCGAAACTGCGCGCGCTCAATTCCTGATAATAATAGCCGGGCAAAAGCAACGGGAATTCGGCTGACAGCGGAAGGTTTCCACCCAACCGATAAGCGCTGAAATGATCGGGATGAATCGAAGTTCCCGCCGTCAGGCTGACATCAAAACGTTGTTTGGATTCTGGAAAGGTATAGATCAACAGCGCCCTCGCCCAAAATAAATGCGACATCTCTTCCACATGGCGGTCACCGTTGAACCCGTAATTTTGTGAGTCGGTGCGTACCTGGCCTTCGTACCAGCCGGAAAGTTCCATGGCCAACTCAGGAACCATGACCGGTTCACGTCCGCCCCAGCGCAAACCACTGCGGATGTTGAAGGAGGCATGATCCTGCGGAATGACAAAGCCCGCCTTGGTTTGATCATCACGCTGGTAAACCATATAATGCGGATTGATGCGAAAGACCCCGTTCAAAGGAATCCGATCGCCTGGATTGAACAAATGATAGACCGAAGCGGAAACATCCCCGCCATGGCCGGTGAAGGATTCACCCGGAAGATACTTGCCGTCGCGAAATTCAAAATAACTGTTGGCAAAGCCGCCGCCCGCCAGGCCCAGGCCGAGATCGGTATTGTCGCCAAGGGCGTGACTAAAGCCCAATTCGCTGTCCATATAAACCGGGGCCACCGCCAGCCGCAGGGTCACATTGGTGCCGGGCCAATTAGGCTCGTTCAGGTAATAAAAAGCGTAAGCCGCCAATGGGCTGCGCCCTTCCAACGGCTGGTTGTAGCCGAGCTGAATGGATTTGCGCTTCTCGGGGTCAATCTGCCCGGAAGCATCGCGCACTGCTAAAAAGGTGGCCAAAACAATCAAGCTCCAGCCGGACAAATTTTTCACGGATAATTACTTATCGCATTATCAAGTCGCTGGCAAGCGCCTTGCGCGACTTGGGCGCGATCACCCGAATCATTACGATGTGCTGGTTGTGGGCGTTTTTCGGAAAAGTTTTAGGATCGTTGACGGATCGCGACCAAGGGGCCGGAAGGCGGAGACGCAAATAGAGCTGCTTTTGACATGAAGTGGCTACATTTTTAGTTTTTCTACTGATATTTCTGCAACAGATATTCGCGGAACTTCGTGTAATCCGCGCCCATGCGGTCGAAGTCTTCCGGCATTTTATTCATCGCATCCATGGCGGGTGGAACATCGGGGGAGAAGCCGATGGTTTTCTCGATTTCTTCCGGGAACTTGGCGGGATTAGCGGTTTCCAGAATGACGGCGGGAGCATCGCCCATCGGTTCAATGGCAAGCCAGTCGAGGAAGCCGCGCCAGGCGACTGCGCCGTGGGCCTCGAGGAGCAATTCGTATTTGTTCCACACTTCGCGGATGGTTTCACGCGTGCGTTCGTCGGAAATAGAACTGGAAAATATGTCGCGGCGCATTTTTGCCAGATCGGGCGGACGATGGATCTTGCCGGTTTCATCCATGTGTCCACCGTAAACGGCAACGAGACGAGCAAGATTGCTCGGGTGGCCGACGTTCATGGCGTTGGAGACGGCGTTGCGCGAAGGGACGATTTTTTCGTAGTGGCCGGTTTCGAGGAAGCGCGGGAAGGCGTCGTTGCTATTGACTGGAACAACGAGTTTTTTTATGGGCAAACCCATTTGCCCGGCCAGGACGGCGCCCATCATGTCGCCGAAATTACCGCTCGGGACGGAGAAGACCGTCGGTTCACCAGGTTTGGCCACGCGGGAGGCGGCGTAGAAATAATAAACACTCTGCGGCAGGAGGCGACCGATGTTGATGGAGTTGGCCGAGGAAAGAGGGATGTCCTTCAGGGCGGGGTCGGCAAAAGCCTGTTTCACCATGGCCTGGCAATCGTCGAACTTGCCGTCAATGGCGATGGTACGGATATTGTCGCCCAGCGTGGTCATCATCTTGCGCTGGCTCATGCTGACTTCATCATAGGGAAATAACACCAGCACGCGGACGCCGGGAATATTATGGAACGCGTGGGCCACGGCTGAGCCGGTGTCGCCACTGGTGGCGGTCAGGATGGTGACTTTGCGACCACTTTCGCCGAGGAAACGCCCGAACATCCGCGCCATCATCTGCGCGGCGAAATCTTTGAACGACGCCGTCGGTCCCTGATCCAGCCGCATGACATGGACGCGGTCGTAAGTTTTTTCCAAGGGGATGACGAAATTGTAGGCCTCACGACACATCTGCGCGAGTGCTTCATCCGGAATCACGCCTTGCGTATAACGCGATAAAACTTGAAACGCAATTTCGTGATACGGCTTGGCCGCAAACGAGGCGATGTCCTCGGGCGTCAACTTCGGGAATTTCTCCGGAAAATAAAGCCCGCGATCCGGCGCCTGCCCGGCGAGAAAAGCCTCGCGCAAACCGACCGAGGGCGATTGTTCGTTGGTGCTGCGAAAACGAAGAGGTTCCATGGTTAGGCAAACGTTTCCACCCGGAACATGACCGGCGGGGCTTTGACCACGGGTAGCTGGCCGATTTCAGCCAGGGCTTTTTTCATCGCGCCGTTCGGGGCGTCGTGTGTCATAAGAATCAGCGGCACGCTGTCGCCTTCGTGGCCCTCGGGCTGGATGACGGAGGCGATGCCAATTTTGGCGTCGGCCAGAATGGTGGCAACCTTGGCCAGTGTGCCGGGCTTGTCCGCCACACTGAGGCGAAGGTAATAACGCGAGATAACTTCGTCGATCGGGACTACTTTGGCGTTGGTTTCGTGCGCGACGAATGGAGCCACACGACATTTGGTGCCCATCTTCAAATCCAGCGCCGCGTCTGCAATATCGCTCAAGACCGCGCTGGCGGTGGCATCCTTGCCTGCGCCGCGACCGTAGAACAAAGTGTCGCCGACCACGTCGCCGCGCACAAAGACGGCGTTGAATACGTGATTCACGCTGGCCAAAACATGGGTGTTTGGCACCAAGGTCGGATAGACTGAAACTTGGATGGAATTTTTCGCGACGATCTTCACCACGCCAAGAAGCTTGATGGTGTAGCCAAGCTTGCCGGCGAATTCGATGTCGGTCTTGGTGATTGACGTGATGCCCTCGACCGACACTTGCTCTGATTTCACCCAGAAACCATGCGCCAGCGACGCCAAAATCCCGATCTTATGCTCCGCGTCAAAACCATCCACGTCCAGCGACGGGTTTGCTTCGGCATAACCCAACTGCTGCGCGTCTTTCAGGGTCGGGCCGAAATCCGAGCCTTCCAGCTTCATACGCGTGAGGATGTAATTACAAGTGCCGTTGACAATGCCGTAAAGGTGCGTGATGCGATTGCCGACAAAACCTTCGCGCAACACTTTGATGATGGGAATGCCGCCCGCCACGCTGGCTTCGTAATAAAGGTTCGCGCCGTGCTGCTTCGCGACGGCGAATAATTCTTCACCGTGCGCGGAAATCAACGCCTTGTTCGCCGTGACCACGGTCTTGCCCAGCTTCAGCGCCGCCAGGGTGATGGTTTTGGCGATGGTGGTGCCGCCGACGAGTTCGATGACGATATGAATTTCCGGGTCATTGACCACTTCGTTCCAATCGAGCGTCATCAACGCGCGCGGAATTTCGTACGGGCGCGGCTCGTCGACCGCTTTGACCGCGACTTTGCGCATCGCGATTTTCACACCGAGACGCGCAGCCAAAAGCTCGCCATTGGTCTTCAGATGGTGAAAAACACCACTGCCGACCGTGCCGCCGCCAACCATGCCTAAATTTACCTGTTGCATAAGAGCGCAAACATTGGCGAAAAACGGGCGTTAAAACAATGCGTTTTTTGAATTATCTGGGGTGGTAGGGCGCGTCTGTCCCAGCGCGCCGGGTTTTGTGGC
>CAIYOY010000130.1 GCA_903927905.1 uncultured Verrucomicrobiales bacterium
CGGCGCGAACAAAGCGCTGACGCGCTTCCAACAGAGAACGAGTTTGCCAAGGCATGAAGGCAAAAACCCCTCATGCTAACTCCAAGACCCTCACCTATGTCCATGCATTGAACCCTCACCCATGTCCTTGCACCATGCCTCCCCGCCTGACGTAGAGGGCGTGCGTCTCGCCGCCCGGAAGAACTGTGAAATTATCTGACGTTCTGGAAATTCACGACGACTCCAAATTATCGGCGCTCTTTCCGCCGGGCGAGACGCACCGGCTCTACGGCAGGCGGGGACGCCCGCCGCCACAGGTAAGCGGCCACTTATGGAGAATTTTTCCTCCACGCATGTAGGGCTTCGTTTCTGCCGTGAGCAGAAGCTTTGGCACGGTAATGGTCCCGAAATTGTGTTCGGCGGCGATTGCCGAAAAGCCATCCAGAAATGTCGGCAAATCCACAGGGGCGGACCGAAAACGCATCACGGTGCTGTGAATGATGTTCGGAATGTTTAACCCGGCTTTGGTCAGGGAATCATGAAGCGATGGATTGGCTTCCAAACACTGGAGCACACTTTTTCTAATTGCCGCAATTTCTCCACCGGGATTACTGATGGGCAGAATCGCCGCCTTGCGCATCAACACCGGTGGATGGAATTCCAAACGAAACGGCGCGGTAAATTCCCTCGGCAAGCACTCGATTATTTGTAGAACCAGAACCTCGAGTTCAGCCTTCGGTTGTTTCGACAGCGCAAAACTGGCAAAAGTAACCAGCGTGATATGCGTCTCCCAAAATGGATAGACGTAAACACCAGCATCAAGCGCGGCCAGTTTTTCGGCCAGTGCATTGTAGGATTTCTCAACTTCAACCGGAAACGGCCAGCAACAGGCAAGATTCAGACCGAAGACCGAACGATCCGGGTCGGTGGATAGGAAGGGATCAGGAATAACCCCGTGCTCGGCCACTTCCCGGCGTAAGGCCTGAATCTGCCCAGGTGTGAAATATTCGGTCGAACTGGCGTTCATTTCTATTCCGCAGTCTTGAGCAGGTTGGCGTAAGTGGCTCGGGCGTGATCGTAAGCTTTTTTCGCATCGTCCATTTCTCCGGCTTTGATGAAGCGCTCTTTTTGCGACCAGCATTTTTCCACGCCTTGCGTGCACCACTCGACATCGCGACGAATCGGAGCGAATGGTTTGCCGCCCACGGGCACCCAGATGGGATTGGTGTGGGACGAGGGCAGAATGCGCACGGCCACCCAACTGCTGCGTTCGATTTTGATCTGGAACGCGAGATCGCGCAGGTGTCCATCGGCGACGATGTTAGTGGTCAGAACGGGCGAACCATTGACGATGATTTCCAATGGAACCTCGCGAGTGTCGCCGATGCGGGCGCGTTCGAGGTGCCAGAATGGTTTTTCGTTGCGCGGAAGGTTTTTGATCTGCGGATCGGGTTGCGGCGGCAGGAAGGCGGCAGCGCGCACGGTGAGCAAAATGGTTCCGGGTAGATCGAGGGGGACTTCGCCTTCGATTTCTCCCACGCCCTGATTTTCGATCTTGAAGTCAAGCAAATGACTGCGACCATCGCTGACATAACTGGCGCCCCGCGCCAATCCGTCGCACCAGGAATCGAAGTCGAGTTTGTCCTCAAGTTTAACATAGGTGCGGCCCATGCCGACACGCTCGCTGCTGATGCACGGGAAATCCGTTTCGCCCGCGCCACGAACGCGGAAGCCGGCGTTGAGGGTGTGGTACCACATGCTCAATTCCGAAACCGGCGGTGTATCCACCAGGGAAATAAA
The DNA here is from genome assembly GCA_903927905.1 of uncultured Verrucomicrobiales bacterium. Taxonomy (GTDB): domain Bacteria; phylum Verrucomicrobiota; class Verrucomicrobiia; order Limisphaerales; family Palsa-1400; genus CAIYOY01. The sequence continues at coordinate 1,780 of CAIYOY010000130.1, forward strand.
ATCAACCGCGGGGACAAGCTTGCCATCGGGGCCGGGAACCTGGTGGGTCACGTCCACAATAAATTCATTGGCGCCGATGCCGTCGAAAGGCGGGATGTTGAAATTGGGGATTTCATCACCCGGCATGGCCAGGCCGTAACCGGAATGAGCCGGGCCGCAGATGGCACCCTGCTTTTTGGCCCAGCGCAAAGTGTTCAAGCCGAGAGTAGGCCAGTGTTTGTCAGAATCACCGCCGGGATAAATCTGATCCCGCAAACGCAACAGGCAAAGATGCCCGGATTGATGGGAGCCGAAACCGGAAACCTCCACGTCGTAACGCAGCAGATAGGGATATTGAGAAACCGTGTCCACCTTTCCACAAAAAAATTGTTTCTGAAAATCAAAGCACGGTCCCCACGTGAGATTGCAGCCGATTTTTAGATCTTCGCCGCGAGTCTGGCGGATCATATCGAGGGGCAAGACCCCTTCCGTCGGTTGGGAATAATGCGCGCAACCAGCAGCATGAATATGATGATCCCCCGACCACCAACCGAACAGCGACGGATCTATCCAGCGACGGACGACCACGCCGAGCGTTTGCGGATGATCCTCGACCACCAGCATTCGTTGTTGCGGCACCGATTCCGGGCCGCGCGAAAAATCAACCGAATAGACACCGGCCGGCAGTTTAATGACCTCCTTGTCGGCGCGATAGATTTGCTGCTGAAACGCGAGATCGGGCGCGAGACGCTTGGCCTGGGAGGGATAGACTCGGCCCAATTTATCGCGGATGACAAACGCGCCGATGGTCGGTAGATTCTGCTCATCGAATACGCGCAACGTAATAGGCTGGGAGGACAGGCACGCAAAGAGCATGTCCAGTTCACCACGAAAACCCAGATCCTGCGTCCCCTGCCCCACGTCAAAAGAAAATTTAGCTTCGCGCTGGCCGACGTCGCGACTGTAAAGCGCAACGATGCGATACTCCAATTTCAATCCGCTCAAATTCGCTTGCATCGGCTGACTGTCGAGGGTCATCAGATCGAGCCAACGATTGGCCAGCTCCGCCTTGGTCGAGCCAGCCACCCGGTCGGCGTTGGGACTGCGGATCTGCAAGTGAGAAGTCACGCCAGCGTCATTTTGAACTTTGACCAAAAAATGCCGCCAGCCCGCTTCCGCCAGTTCGGGCTTGGCCGGGCCGGGCGAAACTTTAACGCGGGATTCGGGATTGATCTGAACATTGAACAGGCAAAAGGCATCGAGGATTTGCTGGATTTTTTTTATGCCCTGTTCCGGATTGGTTTCAGCCATGGCGGCATGAAGGTCTTCGCTGGTTTTGTCATCGAAAGGCGAACCCATCTCTTCCATGGCAAAACCGAGGCGCTGGATTTGCGCGGCCAGAGGTTGAAATTCCACTTCTTTAATCAGCGGCAAACTGACTGGCGCAGCGCAAATGCTGCCCGTCGCAAGCAACAGGCAAAACAAAAGTCGCAGGGTTGACAGGTGGTAAAATTTCATTTCAAACGCGACAGTATCTTCATCTATTTCCTTCCGGGCAGCAAAGCCAAAAGCCATTTTTTGAATTTTCCGCTCTTTCCAGCGGCCCAGGCTTTGCCTATGCTGGCGGCGATCCCGGCCCGTGCCTGGACATGATATATATGTTCCGAGACAAAAAAGTCGTCGTCGTCATGCCCGCCTACAACGCGGCCAAGACCCTCGTGCAAACGTACAACGAGGTCATTGAACAAGGCATGGTGGACCGCGTCATCGTGGTGGATGATTGCAGCCGCGATGACACGGTGGCCATCGCGAAAACGTTGCCCAATACCATTGTCTTTCGGCATGAAAATAATTTGGGCTACGGCGGAAACCAAAAAAGTTGTTACCGCCTCGCGTTGCAGGAAGGGGCCGACATCATCATCATGGTTCATCCGGATTCACAATACACGCCATTGCTGATCCCCGCGATGACCTCCATGATCGCCAATGGCCTTTACCCCTGCGTGCTGGGCAGCCGCATTCTGGGAAATTACGCGTTGAAAGGCGGGATGCCGCTGTGGAAATACGTGGCCAATCGTTTTCTGACGCTCGCTGAAAATATTTTACTGGGCGCAAAACTTTCGGAATATCACACCGGTTACCGCGCTTTTTCGCGCGAGGTGCTGGAGCGGCTTCCACTCGCAACCAATTCCAATGATTTCGTCTTCGACAACCAGATGCTCGCGCAGATCCATTGGTATGGCTACACCATTGCCGAAGTCAGTTGTCCGACCAAATATTTTGCCGAAGCGAGCTCGATCAATTTCCGGCGCAGCGTGAAATACGGCTTTGGCTGCCTTGGCACCGCCCTTTCATTTCGCCTGGCGAAGTGGGGGTTGAAGTCGTCGAAATTATTTCCGCCGCATGGGTGAAAGCCCCGATGAACGCCTTGCCTGAAAAGCAAAAGAGCTGGTTGATCTGCCTCTTCCTCGCCTTGGCGACCGCTGCGGTTTTTTGGCCCGGACTTAACGGCGAATTCGTCAATTACGACGATCCGTCTTACGTCACGTCCAATTACAACATCCAGCACGGCTTCACTGCGGAAAGCGTTCATTGGGCCTTCACCACCGGCCATGCCAGCAACTGGCATCCGTTGACCTGGCTGTCACATACACTTGATTACTCGCTCTATAAAGCAAACCCCTGGGGCCACCATCTCACCAGCCTTTTGCTCCATGCGGCCAATGCCATCCTTCTTTTTCTGCTCTTGCGACGAATGACCGGAGCCATGTGGCGCAGCGCGGTGGTTGCGGCCCTCTTTGCCCTTCATCCATTGCGCGTGGAATCAGTGACCTGGATTTCAGAACGCAAGGACGTCCTCAGCACACTCTTCTTCATGCTGACACTTTATACTTATACCGGTTACGCGCAGGGTCAGAAAAAAAAGATCAATTACACGTTTTCGCTGGTTTTCTTTGCCCTCGGTCTCATGGCCAAGCCCATGCTGGTGACGCTGCCCTTTGTCTTGCTGCTATTGGATGTGTGGCCGTTGGAACGAACCAAAGCGAGCAGCGAGGGTAAAAAAG
>CAIYOY010000131.1 GCA_903927905.1 uncultured Verrucomicrobiales bacterium
CGACCACTTCGACTACATAGACGCCTTTTTTCCCGGCCAGCAGCGGCGTGACGAAATCAGCGGGAAAATCCACGTTGATCGTGCGCTTTTCGGCGGCTTTCATCCCGACCAATTGCTCGGCAAAACCGGGAATAAACGTCTTCGGATCAATGCTGATCCAGAAATTTTCTTTCTTCGTCAACCCCTGCGCGGTGGGCGCGATATCGGTCAACGGCTTGCCGTCGCAAGTGCCGGTGTAATTGACAATGGCATAATCGCCCAACTTCACTTCGCGCGGAACGGTGTCGAACTTGGCCTGGCGATCGCGCAACAGATTGATGGCGCGTTCGATGTCTTCCTGCGTCACCGCAGTGGTGTCGCGCTTGGCGGGCAAGCCCTTGTATTCCGGCAGTTCAAATTCCGGCGCGGTTTCCACCGTGGCCACGAATTGCATCGCCTGTCCCTGGCCGAATTGCGTCTCTTCGATCTCCGGCGAGAGCACGGCGGTGATTTTCTGCTCTTGCAGGGCCTTGCGATACGCTTCGCCCATCAGTTTCCGCTTGGCTTCCTCCTTGATGTCGGCTTCGTAGCGTTTCACGACCATTTCTTTGGGCGCTTTGCCGGGGCGAAAGCCGGGCAGCCGGGCTTCGCGTTGGAAACCTTTGGTCACTTCGGCGAAAGTTTCATCAACTTTCAGCGCTTCGACTTCGATCCGGATCAGTTTTTTACAAGGGGACAAATTTTCTACCGTTACATTCACAATTCTTGCCTTTCAATTAAAATGGGCCATTCCCCCCATGGTTCTTTTCATGGGCGTAAAACAGACCGCAAACCCCGCCGGTGGCGGGTCGGATAAACTAGGGATTGTGGACACTGGCGGCAAGATAAAATTGTCATCAAGACGGCACCTGTTAATACCCAAAGATTTTTAACCGCGGATGGGCAGGGATTAACACGGATGGAATACATACTTTGGGGGAAAAGCCGCTAGGTCGTAAGATAGGACAATATGATATTACCATGAACCGACCCCTTCTGGGCTGAATGATTTTATCCCGTTGGGATATCGGAAGAATGGGATAGCCGAATAGCTGGATAAAATGGCTGGCTCTGTCCTGGGGGTTGGGGTTGAATTATTGCACCCATATGACACTTGACCAATTCTGGAGCATCATTGAAAAGGTTCACCGCGATTCCGGCGGCGACATGGACAGGAAGTGTGAGCTTCTTGATGCCGAGTTGCGCCGATTGACATTGGAGGAGGTTCGCTCATTCCATAGACACTTCGACGAGTGCGTGGACCGAGCCTACACTTGGGAGCTTTGGGCTGCTGCTTACATCATTGGTGGAGGTTGTTCTGACGACTCCTTTTCTGATTTTCGCGCCACGCTCATTTCGATGGGCCGCCAAACTTATGAGTGCGCATTGGCCGATCCACAGTCCCTTGCAGAAATGAATTATGATGCAGAGACCGCGCACTACGAGGGCTACCAGTATGTGCCTACCACAATAGAGAAGGAGCTTGGAGGCGGTGAGCGAAGGACGCGTTATCAGGCTCATCCAGCCGAGCCATCTGGCAAATCGTGGGACGAGGATAAGGTCGCAGAGCTTTATCCGAAGTTGGCAGAAAAGTATGACTACAACGGCTGAGCCGTGGCACCCCGTGCTATGCCAGACAAACCAAAACATAAATCCTCTGTGCTTGTTCCACTCGGCGTGTTGTTAATGCTGCTGGGTGTTGTCGGGCCGGGATTGTTGCGGGCCGTTATACCCACGATGCAACATGGAGTGCTTCGTTCGCTCGCTCTTGTATCAACCGACCTTGTCATCTTGGGTTTATTCCTCGGCATCGGCTTCATTATTGCTGGGAACAGACGAAACAAGATTTGGGAGAAGGAGAGCGTGAACGGTGAATCAGGAAATACCCAACCATGCACTTCACAAAACGGCGGCCAGGTGAAACGCCCAATCCTAATCTATTTTATTGCCGGTTGGAGTTTTATGGTCCTCTGGGTTCAAGGCAATATGCTATTCCGACTCGCTAAGCTTCAACTCTCAGGTGGGCAGGATGAACGTCAATGGGCAGGTTTCCGTGGACTGCTTCTCATCCTGGTTGTGTGGCACTTCATTCGTTTGATCCAACTTAGGCCGTTTAACCGCTGGTTATCCGTTGTGTCGTTCGCTTACGGGACAATCTCGGGGATTTCCAACATTTTGATCATGAGCCAAACGATGGACACCTCTTTCCGAATGCTTGCACTATTGGCGGCATCTGGCCTGCTAGAGCGTTTCCATAAATTATATAGCGTAGCGGGCGTTTAAAAAGAAGCCCTGGCAGTCAGCGGGGGAGATGGCGCTGAAAGCCTTCTTGGCTGCTTGCTGGAGTTCTCTGGCGGTGCGCGGAGCCCGGCGCCGCAACC
>CAIYOY010000132.1 GCA_903927905.1 uncultured Verrucomicrobiales bacterium
CCGTGCGCGCCGCTTTTCGCGTATAACGCCCGGCGCGCACGGAGTGACGCGCCTTACCTCGCAAAATTCGTGATGCACATTTTTTATTTTCCATTGAACCTTTTCTCGCCTTTTGCATTCCACTGGGTGTAGATGGCAGACATGGCAGAAACCGAACAGTTGCCCGTGGCCCAAGCCAAAGCCGGTGATCCGGCGGCGTGGGAGGCATTGTTCCGCCGGTATCGCCTTCCCCTGTATGTCTATATTTTTGAAATGGTGCGCAATGAAGAAACCAGTTTTGACCTCGTGCAGGAGACGATGATCAATGCCGTCCGGCACATCGGCACGTTGCGCGAGGAACAGAAGATCGGCGGCTGGCTGTTCGGCATCGCGCATCAGAAATGTGTGCAATGGTTCCGCCGGCAATCGCGCGAAGACCTGGCTCTCAAGGAAGTCGCGGAGGAACCGATCGAATTTCAGGATGACGCGGGAGAACTACTGGTGCGGCGAGAACAGGAATCGGAATTTATGCAACTGCTCGAAAATTTACCTGCGGCCCAGAGGTCGGCTTTGCTGCTCTATTTTGTTGAACAATTTACGCTCGCGGAAATCGCGGCCATCTCTGACGTATCCGTCGGCACGGTGAAATCGAGACTGCATTATGGAAAGATCGCGCTGCGCGAACTGTGGGAGGTGAAAAACACATGAAAACAACTCGTGAAATATTGTTGGAACAACATCGGCAAGCGGATCGCCTCCTCGCTGAAATCCAGGCGCAAGTCATTCGGGGCGAATTGGGCGAAAGAGAACAGCGCCCCTGGCCGGCGTTCGTCCTGCAAAAATTGTGGACGGAATTATTTCAGCCCTTGCGCTATGCCTGGGGTGGGTTCGCCGCTGTTTGGTTGGTTCTTTGGCTGGCCAATTGGCAAATGTCCGATCATCGTACGATGACCGTGGCGGAGCGGAAAGGCGAGGCTAACGCCGTGATTTTCATGGCGTGGAAAGAACAGGAAGCGGCTCTGGTTGAATTGGCTGAACCGCGCCATCAACCGGTGGCGGATCGTCCCCGCAATGTTCCGCCCAAACCGCAAAGCCGCCGCGAATCGGTCATGTCCATTGGATAATTAATTTTATGGAAAACACCCCTGAAAAACCCACCACCCGCCGCCATATTTATTTCCAACATACGCCCACTTTCGAGCGATTATTCTGCTCGTTGTTCTCATGGCGAACCCTTCGCCGCGCTTTGATGGTGATCATTTGTCTGATGACGTTGGCCGCGATTTTTTATACTGAGGAACTCTGGCGCGGCAAACGTGCGTGGGAAAAAATCAAAGGCGAAATCGAAGCCAAAGGCCAACGGATGGATTGGTCTGCTCACATCCCTCCACCGGTGCCAGACGACCAAAACATCTTCAAAGCGCCCCATATGCAACAGTGGTTCGCCGGACGCTGGGGCGATCAAAAAGTGGAGAACCGTGCCGACTTTGCCACCAAAGATTTTGATGATCCCGGGAAAGCAAAATCAGACCCGTATCATGTGCTTGAGATATTGGTGGTGCAACCGGGGGGGGCCAAGGTCGCCGGACCTTCGGATAAAGTGGTGCGTTTGAATGATCCAGCGGGGCCGGCCATGGCGGAGCAATTGGTGCGGGAAACCGTCGGTCCCATTCTTGGCCAAGTCATGTTAAATTTTTCCGTTAAACAACCGGAGTTAAAAGCGCCCCGCCGTTTATGGCTGGAAACCGATCGTGATCCCGGCGCGAATGAGTTGACTGCTTTATTCCCCAACTTGCCGGTGAAATATACGGCCGCGCAAACCGGTTGGGCTGCCAATGGAGAGGTTTTTCATCTAGCGCCGGATGGTGATGGCGGTCATAAATTCATCCTGCTGCTGGACAACGTCCATCAAGCCGGCGATTACCTGGCTTGGAGCGACCAGTTTCAATCTGAATTCAATGACATCCGTGAAGCCCTGAAACGGCCTGAAGCCAGGATCGAATGCAATTACGAAAAGCCCTTCGAAATAACCATTGTCAATTTTGTGGTGATTCGAAATTTGGCGCAGAGACTCGCCCAACGGGCGCAATGTTATCTCCTCCTGGGCCAGCCGGAAAAGGCGCTGGCTGAATTGACCTTGATCCATGATATTCGCCATCTGCTGAAAGGGAAGCCGATCACTCTCGTGGCGGCCATGATCAATGTCGCGGTGACTGGTTTATATGTGTCCACCATCGCGGATGGCCTTCGTCTTCATGCCTTGCACGAACCGCAGCTCGCAGCCCTGCAGGAACAACTTAGGGAAATCAACCTGCCTTCGCCCGTTTTGGAAGCCTTCAGGATGGAGCGCCTGGCTGACAGCCATTACCTGGAATCGTTCAAAGCGGGTGAAATTAAAAAATTTTTCCGGGCCGATGTCGTTGGAAAATCGCCCAAGGGCAAGGTGAAAATCTGGGACTATCACCAGTTGTATGCGCTTTGGCCGCGCGGCTGGACTTATCAGAATATGGCCGTGGCCACTCGCATGTTGACGACGCTTCTTGAAGGCACGGACTCGGTTGACGGCAGCATCCGCCCGGGCAACGTCAAAACTGCACAGGAAAAGATGGAGGACTTCGCCATCGGGGAATCGCCCTATCACCTCATGGCTGGAATCATGGTTCCAAACTTCATTCGTGCCATCCAGACCACCGCCCAAAATCAGAGCCTCGTCCAGCAAGCTTTCATCGCTTGTGCGCTCGAACGCGCTTATCTGGCCCACGGGGATTATCCCGAGACCCTGGCGGCGTTGGTTCCGCAATATGCCGATAAAATTCCATCGGACATCATCATGGGTGGCCCATTCCATTATCGGCGCGCGGCCGACGGAACCTTCATCCTCTATTCCGTCGGTTGGAACGAAACGGACGACGGCGGGAAACAGTTCCTAACCAACGCCGGGCAACCCGACCTGAGCCAGGGGGACCTGGTTTGGCAGGCCATGAGACGTTGAAGAATTTCTGGCAGTTGAACGTCTGAAGGAGTATAACTGTCAGATATATTCGATGAAGAACGTGTTTTTAATCGGACTCCTTTGTGGACTTGGGACCGCGACTTTCGCCGGTTCTGATTCTGGTACCAACGGCGTGCCGAAAATTGATTTCGCCCAGACCACATTTGATTTTGGCAAAACTTCCCAAGTGGCCAGCGTTTCCGGGACGTTCAAGTTCAAGAATTCCGGCACCGGCACGCTTCATGTGGATAAACCGAAGCCCAGTTGCGGCTGCACTGATCCCGAGGTGATACCGGATACTCTGGCACCGGGCCAGAGCGGGGAAGTCAAATTCACCGTCAAGCTGGACCGGGCCTCGGGCAAGACGGAGAAATATATCACGGTGCATTCCAATGATCCCAAAACGCCTGATGTCAAGTTGACGGTGGATCTTGATTACACGCCCTTGTATCAAATGAGTTCGATGACGCTGCCGGTCATGCTGCCGGCGGGAGTCAACGAAACGAATACCAGCTTCACCATCACCCGGACCGACGGCAAACCGGCGCAGATCGAGGCTTTCCGGACGTCGCAAGATTGGATTTCGGCGGCCTTGGACGAATCGGCGAAACCGGAAGACAAAACCGTGAAGGTGAATGTCACAGTGCGGCGTCCGCCCGGCCCGCCGCAGTTCATCAATGCGATTGTCAGCATGTTTGGCGGAGGACAGGGAACCAATGAGAAGGCCAAACCGTTGCAGGGCATGTTCCTGGCGGGCCAGGTCATGGGCGATATCACGGCGAGTCCGGCGAAAGTTTTCTGGGCGCTCAACAATCCGGCCAAACTCCGGGCCGAACGTCCGCCGGAGATGATGACGCAGACGGTGGAATTAACCCCGGGGCTCGACAAACCATTTGAACTGAAAAACGCGGCCTGCGATCTCAAAGGGATCAGCGTCAAAATTGTGACGAAAGAGCCGGGCAAAAGGTATCAACTGGTGCTGACGATGGATGAAGTGCCCGACACCAATCTGTCCGGCAACGTGACGGTCGAAACTTCCCTGGCGTCGTTGCCGAAAATGGACGTGCCGGTCAACATCAGGATCTATCAAAATTGAAAAAGGCGCTGGTCATTGTCCTGGTCGGCATCCTGACCGGCTTGGCGGCGAATCAATTATCGCCTCGCGGGATACCGCTCATCACCCCGCCGAAGGTCGAACCGAAACCGGATATTTTCATCCCCCTGGCCGAGGCCCGGGCGATGTGGGAGAAGGGTAGCGCGATGTTTCTGGACGCGCGTGAACCGGCGGATTATGTGACTGGACATATTGGCGGTGCGTTCAATCTCCCCGCGTTGTCCTTTGAAGATCATTTTGTGGAGGTCTCCGCCATGCTGGTACCCAGCCAAAACATCATCGCTTACTGCGATGGCACGCAATGCGATCTCAGTCAGTCGCTGGCCACACGCCTGAAACAACTGGGTTTTACCAACACGCACATCCTTTTCAACGGTTGGACTGCCTGGAAACAGGCGGGCGGGCCAATATCCAAGGGAGACGGCAAATGACTGGCAAATCCGCCGCGATCAACTTGATCTTGCGTGTCGTAGTCGGCGGCGCGTTCATCGCGGCCGCAGTTTTGAAAATTATTGATCCCACGAAATTCGCCAAAGATGTGGGTAACTACCATCTGCTACCGTATCAAATGAACAATTTGGTCGCCATCATCCTTCCTTGGATCGAACTGGTGGCCGGACTTTGTGTGTTGACCGGCATCTGGCTTAAGTCCGCCACCGGAGTCATCGTTGGACTGACGGTGGTATTTTTGGGCGTGATCATTTCCGCACTGGCTCGTGGTTTGAATATCGAGTGTGGATGTTTTGGGACGGTTGGTGGGAAGCACATTGGGTTGGTAAATTTGGCGATTGATTCGGTGTTGTTCGTGCTGGCTGGGGTGCTGTGGCGGCGAAGTAGTTGAGAGACATTGGTTGAGAGTGTAAGGAGCTACTGGTAGATTTTTTTAAACAACTTTTCGGCAACTCGCAATTTTACAAGCTCATGCTCCCAAATCCTCACCACCCGCCATCCCTCCTGCCGCAACGTCCGGTTCACCCGCCGGTCCCGCGCCCGGTTCGTGGAAAACTTCTTGCGCAAAAACGACCGGTTGTTCCTGGGCAA
>CAIYOY010000133.1 GCA_903927905.1 uncultured Verrucomicrobiales bacterium
CGCAGTGCCGAAGCCCGAACGCCGGCTGATTTAACCCAGGCGATTGGCCGGGCGTTGGCCACCATCACCCGCCAAGACGCCGTCAATTGGTTTGCCCATTGCGGCTACAGTTTTATTTAATTTGCTCTAATGCCGTAGCTGACTATCCCTAGGCCCGTAGGGCCGACCTGTCTATAATACAAGCAGGCAAAAAATTCTGAGCACCATAAGTGCGGCCTATTCTGCCTTTAACCCACTTTCGAAGGGACGATTTTCAAGAGTCCCTGACTGAGCCTGAAATATGAAATTTCAAATTTCAAATTTTAAATTCCTCCTGTTATTTTCTATCGGCTATCGTCTATTTTGCAGCCCTTTCTTGATCTCTGTGTTCTATTGTGGCCATTAATTTCTTCTCCGCGTTCCTCCGCGCAACTCTGCGTCTCTGCGTTTAAATTCCGTTCCCACTTTCTTCCCGTAGCGCCTTGGCGTAGGGGGATCCACCGGGCTGAAAAATTAAGAGAATAGTGAGAAATATGAGAACCGTGTCCATGGTGTACACGACACCCGCCCCTTTTCCTGCCAAACTCCCTTCATGAACGAAACATATTTATTACAGACGCCCATAGCTGGACGATTGACCGCCGTCCAGCCCTCCCCGTTTTCGTTCGCGTGGTTCGAGTTTTTCGCGGTTAAAAATCCCCCTCACTCCGATATTTCACAAAAAGACAAAACCAGCCAGAACAAGGCAAATCAAGGTAGAACAAGCCAAAACAAGGTGAGCCTCCAAAAAAAATTCCGCACCGCCGAAACACGGGGTGTGATTATAAGTGGGTGGCATGGTGGGGCGAGTCGTACCCGCGAGCCGGGGTGGTTTCTGCGGAAAACAATTAACTTCCCCAGCCGCTTTTTTAATCACACCCCGAAACAGCCCAATCCACACTTCCTTATCCTCCATCCCTCTGCTACCTTCCTCACCGGATGAATTCCATTACCGTGCCATTTGAAATCAGCGACCCGATCAACGCCAAAATTCTGGCCGTCTCCGAAGACAAAATCCAGGGCTTCCAGCGCGATCCCTTTGCCGAAATCGCCCACCAATCCGGCGTCGAACTTCCCCTCGTCATCGAACGCATCCGCGCCATGCTCGAAGGCGGCACCATCCGTCGCGTCCGCCAAACCCTCCTCGCCACCAACCTCGCCCAGGGCGCGCTCGTCGCCTGGCAAGTGCCGCAGGACAAACTCGATTCCGGCTTCGATTACCTCTTTCAACAAGACCCGTTTTCCGGCCACGTCGTCACCCGTTCCACCGATACCGCCACCACCGGTTCCAATTACAAACTCTGGACCACCTTGAAAGTGCCGCAGGGATTTTCCATGCAGCGCCACTGCGAATTTCTCGCCACCAAAATCGGCGCCGACCATTTCCGCATCATGCCCGCCAAACGCCTCTTCGCCCTCGGCGTCGGCCACATGCGCCGTCGCGGCATGGAACCCGGTGCCAAAGCCGATGTCCCCGCCGAAGTCACCGAAGTCGCCATCGCCGAACTCAACGAACTCGAATGGCGCATCCTTGTCGCGCTGAAGCGCGAACTGGAACCGCACGAAATCATTCAAGACCTCTGGCGCGCCCGCGCCGCCGAAGCCAAAGTCCCGCTCGAAACCTTTTGCGAAATCGCCGAAGACCTAAACCGCCGCAAAATCATCGGTCGCTTCTCCACCTTCCTTGAGCATGTCAAACCCTTGAAAGACGGCGATCGCGTCACCCGTTTCAACGCCTTGTTCCACTGGGCCGTCCCGCCGGGGCGCGAAATCGAAGCGGGCCGGGAAGTGGGCCGTCACTACATCATGACCCACGCCTACTGGCGCGAAGGCGGCCCCGAATTTCACAACGTCAACGTCATGGGAGTCGCTCACGGCACCGAAAAACCGACCGTCCTCGCCCACAAAGCCGCCATAGACGAACACCTGAAAACGATTGGCATCCCTGTCAGCTATACGAACGTCTTCTGGGGTGGCCGCAGCGAAATCAAACCCTCCGAAATCGCACCCTCCGCCTACCTCGAATGGTGCGAAAAAGTGGGTTTGAAGTGAAGTGGTCGCATCTTATCATTGTCCTTCTCGTCCTAACCCATTGTCAAACCAAGGGCTTAAATTATGCCGGAGCGCTGGATAAGATTCTCCCTCTCCGCTCCATCGGATGGAGGGGAGAGAGCACCGCGAGCGGTGCAACAACCAACTGTCCTGACTGCCGGGGTGAGGTGAGGTTTCTTAACTGCCAATCAAGGACAGTGTCCAAATGCACCCAAGTGAAGTTGTTTAGACATTTCCCACTCGCCACGGTTTTAAAATCAAGCTAGATTAAAACCGTTGAACTCTTTCGCGAAATTCCGTTCGTTTGGCATTGCGTTCTTATCCGCAATGCTGCTTTTCACTGCGCCTCCTTCCCGCGCCCAAACCCTCAACCTCCCGTCTCGCCCCGTCAATGCCATGACCGGGACGCAGTTCGCCAACTTCGCCGCCAATATGAGCGAGACTGCCCGGGAGAACTGGATTTATGCCCAGGTGGCCGCCGGCAACATCCCCAGTTGGATGAAAACCCTTTCGCTCGTCACCACCAACGCCACCATCAACAGCGTCAATCATACCGTCAGTTATTACACCACGCCCGATTATTTGGCCGTCGGCTCCGATACTGATTACCTTTTGCAACCGATGTCCCCCTTGCTGGCTCAACGCCTGTCTCGACTTTTAAATTGCACGTTGCCGACCCGCAAGATGGTCAGCGACACTTGGACCAAAGCGGCAGTCAAGCTGGCGCCCAATACCATGACTCCGTTCAACCTCGAATTATCTTTTTACACGAACAATCTGGCCATCTGGGCGCAGCGACAAACCTATCTTCCATCCTTTCCTCTCGGCTCGCTCGTTTCCGGTGATAAAAAAGACGTGATCATCTCCACTCTTATTTATAACAATCTGCAAACAGGTGTGCCCAATCCAGTCGTGATCTTCGGCTGGTACTATCAAAATGGCACTTACATCCAGGGCGAGGTCAACGTCCACGATCAGACCTACATGGATTACAGCCACGGCGATCGCATGGTGCAGCAAGCCATCACTGTGGACGGTTCGCCCAACACCGTGACCAATGTTCTCACCGATCCAAATCTCGCCGCGCTCCTGAGCGATGAAACCACCTTCACCGGCAACACCATCCCACAACCTTATTACACAGTCTCTGCCGTCGCGCCACTCATCATGACCCAGCCGTATAACCGTGCCATTCGTCAGGGAGATGCTGCGGTCTTTACCGTCGTTTCGATCGGTGACGCACCTTTGGCCTATCAATGGAAACTCAATTCCGTCGCCATCGCCGGCGGAACAAATTCGAGCCTGACCCTGACTAACACCCAGTCCGCCAGCGCCGGGACTTATACCGTGGTCGTCACCAATGCCACCGGTTCCGCCACCAGTTTGCCCGCCTGGCTGACCGTCAGCACCACCAATTATCCGCTCCTGTTTTCTGATAACTTTGACACCGACACTTCCGCCAATTGGAGCCTCTACTGGGGTGCGGCCGATAACGTGGCTGATTTCACCACCAATTGGGCCTTCAATTACGGCGCGACGGCCTACACCTATAACAGCGTGACCAACCTGATTCCGCCCGCGCCGAATTCCACCAACGGCACCGCCATCGGCACCAAGTTGACAGTCAATAGCGATGCGAACGGCATCATCGCCGGAGTGAACCTTTATCTCAAAAACCATTCCTTCAGCAACAACTACGCGCTCAAATTTGACATGTGGATCAACTATCCCGGCGGCGCAGGGGGTGCCGGTGCCAGCGGCACGACCCAATTTCCCATTTTCGGACTCAACCACACCGGCACGGAACCCAATTGGGGCGCGACCAACAATACCACCGCCACCGATGGCATCTGGTTTGCCGTGGATGGCGAAGATGGCTCCACTCGAAACTATCGCGCCTATGTCGGCAATGCCTCTGGTCTGCAAACCGAATTGATCGGCGCCCCCAGCGGCGTCACTCTGCCGGTCAGCAATACCAATGTTTTTTCCACGCCGCCATTTGAAACCTCCGGCGCTGTCGGCAAAAACTGGGTCGCGGTCGAACTCAATCAAATCAACGGCACCCTGACGTGGAAGATCAACGGCGCGGTCATCGCCCAGCGCGCCAACACCTCCGCTTTCACCAATGGCACCGTCATGCTCGGCCTGATGGACATCTTCTCCTCCATCGCCAGTCCTGTTGCGGATTGTTTCGTTTTGTTTGATAATGTACGGGTTGAAGACCCGAGCGCCACTCCCACCGTCGCGCCGTCCATCAATACCCATCCCCAGGGCCTCAACGTCAATCCCGGCACCAACGTGACGTTCAATGTCACCGCCGTCGGCACCAGCCCCTTCAACTACCAATGGTTTTTCAACGGCTCATCCCTTTCGGCCCAAACCAATGCCAACCTTACTCTCACGAATGCCCAACTTTCCAACGTCGGCTCCTACTCCGTGCAAGTCAGCAACGGCGCCGGTTCCGTCCTGAGCAATCCCGGCGTCCTCACGGTGACCACCAATTCCACGCTCAGCGCGCTGCCGATGGCCAATTCTCAAATCCGCTTTTCCGTCGTCGGTGCAACCAATTTCAATTACACCATAGACATTTCCAGCAACCTCTTTAATTGGAATTCGGTTTATACCGGACGTCCGAGCTTTGTTTTCACCGACCAGATTTCGACCAACGTTATTGCGCGCTATTATCGCGCCCATCTGGGGCCTTAAAGGCCACGCTTCCCGGCCAAGTTTGGCGAATTCGTCATTGCTATTTTCTATTCGTTCTGAGAGGGTGAAACGCTGCGTTAATTCACGCGTCAGTATATGAAACGTTTCTTTGCCTTCTCGATTGTCTTTATTCATCTCGCCTTGCGTTCGGCCTTGGCCTCGGGCCTCACGGTTGCCGTTAGTCCAGTCGCAGTCACCAACGACTACGTCGGCGCGATCTCGATCAACATCTCCAACCTCGTCTCCGGCCATTCGGTCCGGGTGGAGCGTATCCTCGATGCCAATGGCAACGGAGTGATTGATGCCGGCGAAATTTCCTACCAAACTTTCATCGTCACCAACGGCCAGCTTCCCCTCATCGGCGGCGTTCGTAATCTCAATGTTCCCGGTGACGAGGACTTGACCAGCGACACCGTCATTCAAACCAGGGTTCCTTATCCTGATCTCAGCGGCACCTTGGACAAGATTGCGGCCAAATGGGTTTATCGCGTGACCGACATCTCCAACGGATCCACGGGCACGTGCGCCTTCACCACTTTGCAAAAAATCTATCCGCAGGGTGTCACCGGCCAGATCGTCGCGGCCGGCTCCGGCGCGCCCATCACCAATTGCCCCGTTGTTCTCGTCAATTTCAATTCCGATGGCGGCTTTGGCGCCATGACTGATGCCAATGGCAATTACACACTTTATTGTCCTCCCGCCCTGCAGTACGCCGTTCTGCCGATCGCCTCGAGTGTGATTGGCGATCAATCGCTCAGTTTCAGCGTTAGTTCTAATTTATTCACCACTAATAATCTGACCAATACGTTCGCCGACCGCACTATTTCGGGTCAAATCACTGATAGCGTGACTGCCAACGGCATCGCCGGTGTTTTTATCCAGGCCCAGGCCGGCGGCGAAGGCGGCTTGATGGCCGTGGGCTTCACCGACACCAACGGCAACTACAGCATCCCGGTCAATTCCGGCCAATGGCAGGTCAAGCTGGACGGCGCGGCAGGTGCCGAACAGGGCTACATCATCCTGAATAAAAAACTGAATGCCGATACCTCGTCCGGCAGCGTTTCCGGCAAGAACTTTCAACTGGCCAAAGCCACCGCGCTGATTTACGGCAGCGTTAAAGACAACCTGACCAATGCGGTTCCTGGCCTGCGCATGGATGCCAACGATAATTCCAACAATAACGATATTCGCGGAGCCACGGACGCGAATGGCAATTACTCCATCGCCACCCTGGCCTCGACCTATAACATCGGGCCGGACAACAACGCGCTGAGCGGTCTGCCTTATGCTACTGCCAGTTCGACCAACGTGACCATGACCAACGGGCAGGCGCTGGCGGTGAATTTTATTCTTACGCGTGTCACCGCCCATCTGCGCGGATTCGTCCATTATGCCAATGGCAGTCCGGTGACCAATATTCAAGTCGCTGTTTCGCCGAATTCTGATTTAACTGGCAACTCCAGCATCTATATCAAGGTTGGCAGTGATGGCAGCTTTGACGCGGGCGTTTACAGCAATTCGTGGCGCGTGGCCCTGGAGGTGCAATCGGCCAACGATGCCAACATTGTCGGCCCCAACATTAATTTCAATGTTACTGATGGCGTGGATCAAAATAACATCATTTTGATTGTTTATCCCACTACCGCGCAAATCATCGGCAATGTCTCTGATAGCACCACGGCTCCGGTGGTGAATCTTGACGTCTTTGGCAACTGTGTCGTCAATGGAACCAATTACAATGCCACCGGCCTGACCGATTCGAGCGGTAATTATTTCATGAAGGTGTTTCCGTCCGGTTGGAATGTTTTTCCTTCCGGGAGCGACCTGGTTGGTCGTGGATACGTTATCCCTCCCGATCAAGTGACCACCGTGATTGGAGCCAATAATCAGACGGTGAATTTTGTGGTTCATGCCCCGGGACATACGGGTCCTTCGTTGCTCAATGCGGCCCGGGTCGGCACCCAGTTCCAATTCCAGGTTGGCGGCAGTGTCAGTCAAAGTTACCGGGTCGAAGCCACCAGTGATTTTATTACCTGGGTTCCACTCAAGACCAATGTGGGCAACTTTTTTTTTGCCGACACCAATGCCTTCCTCACCAACCGCATTTACCGCGCCCGCGAATGGCCATAGGAGCGCCGGGCCTTGCCCGGCCCGCTCCATCCACACGTTCTCTGCTTGCTGAATACTGAATACTGATTATTTTTCTGATCATGACCCTAACGCGCCAACTTGTCGCCCTCGCCCTAACCGCGTTCACCATCGCCGCCGCCCCTTACCAAGATCTCAACACCCCGCGCACTTTTCCGAACATCTCTTCCAAACAGGAATGGCAAACACGCGCCCAGAAAATTCGCGAACAAATCCTGATCAGCGCGGGGCTTTTCCCCATGCCGGAAAAAACTCCGCTCAAATCAAAAATCTTCGGCAAAATCATGCGCGACGGTTACAGCGTGGAGAAAGTTTATTTCCAATCGCTGCCCGGATTTTACATGGGCGGGAATCTCTACCGGCCAGTGGGGCAGGGGAACGGCCCGTTCCCTGCGATCCTTAATCCGCATGGCCACGCCGCCGAGGGCCGTTTGGCTGATGACAAATCGTTCAGCGCCGCCGCTCGCTGCATCAATTTCGCCCGGCAGGGCATGATCGCGTTTTCCTACGACATGGTTGGGTTTAACGACACCCATTTTCCGTATCCCGAAGGTTTCGTCGCCGGTCCCACCAACGCTTACAAAACCCATCGGCAATTTGCCACTAATGCCGAATGTCTCCTTTGGAATATCAATCTGCTCGGCCTGCAAACGTGGGACAGCATTCGCGCCCTCGATTTTCTTGAGACGCTGCCTGACGTGGACAAAACCCGGCTCGCCTGCACCGGCGAATCAGGCGGCGGCACTCAGACCTATATGCTCGGCGCGGTGGATGACCGCCTCGCTGCCCAGGCTCCCATCGTCATGGTCAGTCATATCATGCAAGGGGGTTGCAGTTGCGAAAATGCTCCCGGTTTGCGCCTGGATTATTCCAACGTGGAAATCGCCGCCGTTCCCGCGCCGCGTCCGCAGCTTCTGGTCGCAGCCAGCGGCGATTGGACCAAAGACACACTGACGATGGAAGGCCCCTCGATCCAAAGCATCTATAAACTTTTTGATCAAGCCAACCAATTTCATTACGTGCGCTTCGATTTCCCCCATAATTACAATCGCACCAGCCGTGAAGCGGTTTATCAATGGCTCGGCGATGCCTTCCTGCACCGGGCCGATGCCGACATCATCAAAGAGACCGCTTACACCAAAGAACCCGACCTTGATCTGCGGGTTTTTCCAGGTGGCAAACTTCCGGGCGACGCGGTCACCCAGCAGCAACTGATCGAGTGGATGATGAAACGAACCAAAACCCAACTCGCCGCCCTGGAAAAAAATCCCGTCGAACATCAAAAATTTCTGCGCACCGCCTGGCAGCATATCCTGCAACTCAACCTGCCCAAGGGCATGGTCAAATCCGACTTTGGCCTGACGCAGGAAACAGTCAATTACACGCGCTCTAGAGTCAACATGCAGCGCACTGGAAAAGGCGACCGTCTATCCGCCTGGCTGTTTTATCCGACGACAAATCTCCAACACACCTTTGTCATTGTTGCCGACCAGCCCGGCTGTCTAAACACCAGTGATGAGCCTATTGGTCTGGCCGAAAAACTTCTGGCCCGCGGGTATCCCATCCTGTTGCCGGATGTTTTTCAATCCACCGATAAACACAAGGAAGTCGAACTCTATTACACCACCTACAACAAAACTCTCATGCAGGAACGGGTCCAGGACTTGATCGCCGCCTCCGCTTTTGTCCATATCGCCAGTGAAGCGGCTAAAAATCGCATCGTTATTTGCGGCGGCCCAAGCGCCATTCTGGCCTCCCCCCATGTGGACGCGGTCCTCGCTGACTGCCAACAACGCAATTTCACCGACGAAAAAACCTTATTGGAACCCGATCTGTTCGTTCCTGGAATTCAGGCCATTGGCGGCTTCGCCGCTCTCGCTGATCCCAAAACCGTCCACCTTCATAACATCAAAAAATCCGCGAAACTGGACGAGGACGCTGTGGTCAAATGGGTGTCGCAAGTTAAATAGGCGATAGGAGCGCGGCATTGATGCCGCTTCCGCGTGAATTCAGGAAAAATTTCGCAGCAAGGAAAACACCTCTTGGCAGGCTACTCTCAAGCGGGATAAATCCCGCGCTCCCGATCATCGGTTTTGATCGCACCCCAAAATCACTCGTTAATATCCTGGGCCGAAATCATGTGCTCTTCCATTTGCTTTTTGATCAACATGGCTCGGGTGAGGACCGTCTCCTGCATCTCGCCTTTGAATGTCTTTAATTTTACCCGGACCGCGCCGACCACTTCGCCATTGCGGTCCCGCAATGGAATGGTGACCTCGGCGCTTTTACCCTCCTTCAAATAATAAGAGTGTCCCTTTTCGAGGACGTCTCCCTCCACCTCGGTGCCTTCGGTGCCGATGGCGGTTTCATCATTATCAGCGATGACCAACGGCAAGGGGGATTTTTTTTTGGCATAAATCCTCAACCCGAGCAGCTTGGGATTTTCCCGCATAATGTCGCGCACCAGCACCTGGGCAAACTTTTCGCGTGGCACATAATCAATGTGTGTATCGACAAAATAACTGACCGAATCCGACTTGGTCCAAAAACCGATCTGCCCGTGCGGAAAGGAAGTGTCGTTGAGCGCCAGATTATTCGTCGGTTTGCCCGGCAATGGAGGGGGAATCAACAAACGATCATCCAGATAACCGCGAATGGAGGAGCCGATACATTCCACCTTCAAGGTGTGCCACTCGCCGGTGGGAATGGTTGCTTCCGGCCCCATCGGCTCGCTGCGCAGGCCGTTGACCATCTTGTAGAACTTGAAGGTGTTACCCAGCGAGCTGGCGCGGATGACATAATAATTTTTTTCATCCTGCGCGCGGAAAACAATACCCGCCATTTGTTCGGTGACACCCGAGACCGTCTTGAAACGGGTGGTCAGGGTGAAATCGCCAAAGTCTTCGTTGGTATAAAGCAAAACGGCGAAATGTTCGTCCGTCGGGTCTTTGGCCATTTGGGCCAGGACCGGGCGAAAAGTGTCCGCCTGCGCTTTGTGCGAGAGCGGAGCCATCAAGGGCGGGACCTTTTCGTTAATGACTTTCCAGTCGCCGGGTTGGCCATTGCCTGCGACCGCGCTGCGGAAGCCCGGCGGCGGGTGGCCAACCGGGTACACGCCAAAGTCAAAATCTTTGACCGCAGCCAGAGACGAAAGTTGCAGGCCGGCCATGACAACCGGGAGAAACAGTTTCAACATGATGCGGAAAACCGTAGCAGAAACAGGGCTGACGGCAAGCCCGACGATTGCTGGGTCGAAATGGACATTGACACTCGGCACCGTTGTTTTAACATCCTGCGCAATAAGCCATGCGTCCCCGGAGTCCCGCATGATGTCTTAAAACGCGTGAAATGAAAACTACCCAGCCTGGCGCCATTTTAATCGTGGAGGATGATCCGAATGATGTGTTCCTTGATAAGGCTGTTCTCGCTTCCCTTGCCCTGCTCCACCCGTTGCACGCCGTTGGCAATGGTGAGGAAATGATCGCCTATCTGGAAGGGCAGGGCATCTATCGCGAGCGCTCGGCCTACCCCTATCCGACCTTGATTTTGCTCGATTTGAAGATGCCGGGCATGGATGGTTTTCATGCCATTCAATGGCTGCAATCCCACCCGGAACATGCCGTTCCCTTCGTCATCCTGAGCACCAAAGGCGCGTGGCCGTGGACCGGTCGGGCCAAAGAATTCGGCGCGCGTAACTTTCTGCAAAAACCGATCCACGCCGGTGATTTCCTGACCATGGCCAAATCACTGGGCTTGCCTTTGGCATACCAAGACACGCCCTCGGCTTTAAGGAGTGAATAAACATTGGGGAAAAGGAATCCGCAAATTCCAATCTCAACCCATCGCCATGAAGGCGGCACTGAGAAGTTTGTCGTTGCTCCAACTCCAAATCTTTTGTCGAGTTTATCCGGTTGTTTTTCAAGTGATGCGCGGAAGAGGCGTTCGCCGTGCTTTGCGCTCCATTCATTGGCAGTATTGCAGCCACTCATTAAAAAAAATCAAAATGTTGATTTGTGCGACACTCCCGTTAGCTACGCCCTTTTACCTTGTGGTTGAGCGATAACCAGTGGCTTTGGGCCAGTTTTCACACATCATGAGAGACGAGCAAATATGAAACCACCCACCATTCCGCTGGCCGCCAAAATAGTGGTGACGGCTTTCCTCGCGGTCATGGTTCCGGTTTACTGGCGCACTTATGGACCGACGAATTTTTTATGGTTTTGCGATGCCGCCCTGATGCTCACGACGGCGGGCATGTGGCTGGAGAGTCCGCTGCTCATCAGCATGTGCGCCGTGGGGATTCTGCTGCCACAGGCCCTCTGGCTGGTGGATTTCGGCAGCCAGCTACTCGGGCTGCGTTTGCTGGGTCTGACCAATTACATGTTTGACAGTCATTTGCCGGTCTTTACCCGGGGACTTTCACTTTTTCACGGCTGGCTGCCGATTTTGCTGGTGTGGCTGTTGCACCGCCTGGGTTATGATAAGCGCGCATTGGCGAGCTGGAGCATCCTGGCCGCAGCCATCATGCTGGCCTGTTACGTCTTTACGCCGCCTGCTGGCGCGCATCCTTCCGATCCCAACATTCCGGTCAACCTCAATTACCTTTACGGTTTCAATGATCAAAAACCGCAAACGTGGATGAACCAAAATCTTTATGTCGTCCTGTGGTATGGCGTGCTGTGGCTCGTCGCCTATCTTCCCACCCACTTGATTTTGCGTAAAATTTTCGCCGCCGGGCCGCCGAATCCAGTCTGATGGACAACTTATTGGTAGGGTGACACCCCATGGCGGTGAAATGATTTCCCGGGCTAATTTTGCGTGGTATGCAACTTGTCAGAATCGGCGGAATCAAGGAATTCAATCCCGACAGCGAATGGTCGCTGGTCTCGGAGACTGGCGTCCCGGGCATCGTGTCCGAACAATAATCCCAGCCATGTCCGCCAGTTCTGATCGCGGCAATGCAACTAAAAGCGAGGCCATTGTTGCGACCGATCTGACCAAATGGTTCGGCGAAGGCGAGGCCAAAGTGACCGCTGTCAAAGGAGTCGAACTGGACGCTGAACAATGACCAATTGGCTGATTTTCGTTTGAACACCATCGGTTTTGTCTTCCAGGATTACCATCTGTTCCCGCGTTTAACCGCAGCGGAGAATGTCGCCATCCCCCTGATCCTGAAACAGCACAATTGGGACGAGTCCATCACCGAAGCAAATAAATATCTGGAAATCGTCGGCCTGAAAGGTCGGGGTGAAATTCTTCCGGTGAAGTTTTCCGGCGGCTAACAACAGCGTGTGGCCATTGCCCGCGCGATCATCAGCCGTCCCGAAATCCTGATTCTCGATGAACCAACCGCTTCACTGGACGGCGACACCGGAAAGATGATCATCGCTTTCGTCAAAGAGAATATCCTGAACGAAAAGCGCTGCATCCTGATCGTCACCCATGACGCCCGCATCAACGAGTACGCCGACCGCATCCTCAACATGGAAGATGGAGTCAGCCGGCTTCGACTTTTTCCATCAAGTTGAAACCGCTGGCCACGAAGCCCATCTCAATTCCTTTTGGCCTTCCATCGCAATTACTCGAACGCCGTCCCGATATCTCAATGTCATCATCGCGCAAACCACTTTATTGGGCAATCAGCGGACCGCGCTGAATCTCCGCATGGAACAGATGACTGCGAGCGTGCAGTTGATCAAGGCGCTGGGTGGAGGCTGGGATGTTTCAGGGGGAACGATTCAGCCGGCGTTTTAAAAGTTCCAATGTATCCGCGTGCCGAAAACGGAAATCGGGCCGCGCGCCTGGTTGAAAGACGGATTGCCGATGAATTGGTAATCAAAGGAACCGTGGAGGTTTTTCCAGATTTGAAAATCGTAGTAGGTTTCCAAGACCTGCTCCCAGCCGTAATTCAGTTGTCCATCACCTGCGAGAATGCCTGTTCCACCCGCCGCAAGAAATCGTTGATGAACACGGGAGATGCCGTTGAAAGCTCCAGCCACGCCAAAGGTGTCGTTGGGCCGGTGCCACGATTCGCCCTTGACGCTGACTCCCAAGGTGGCGGTGCGATCCACGTCGGCAAAGGTCCAGCCTTCATTTTCGCCGTCGCTCCAGCCCAGGCGCATGAACACGCCGATGTTTTTGACGATTTCCTGTTCGGCGTTCAGGCCGAAGCCGTATTTGCTGCGGTAAGCGCGGGTGGCCTGAATATTGGCGGGGCGCACGGGATTATCGAGCGCGGCTTGATAGCTGCCCATGTGGGCACGGTTCAAAAAGGCGAGCAAGCGGACTGCGCCGGGATGATCGCCCAGGGCAAAACGGCGTTCCAATTCTGTGACCATGCCCCAGGCGTCCAAGTAATGTGAATCGAGCGCGGTGCCGTTGGAGACACGCGGCATCTGAAAGAACCCGTAGCGGACGGCCCATTTCGGCTGATTTAATTCCGCCGCGAACCCGGTCATGTAGCCCAGGCTGTCCGCCGGGTAATCCCAGGCTTCGTTGGCCATGAGGCTCCAATTCATGAATTGGGTGCGCGGATCGTTGGCGTAGGTGTTGTTATCGAAAATATCTTTGACACTCATCCGGCCAAGGGTGAGGGTGAGGCGGGAAATGTCACGTTTACCGGCAAGTTGCAACGCATCGTCTTCGACCGTTTCCTGTTCGCCGCCCAAGCCGAAGGTTTGCCGGATAAAAGCGCGGGCGAGATTGACATTGGGAACCTGGGTGCCAAGGCGGAAGGCCTCGCCGTTCGGGAAGCCTTCGGCCCCGAGGGTCTTGCTGAAACCGAATCCCTGCCACGTCAACCCATCCACATGAAATTCGGCGCCCGGCCACAATTTTGCGCCGAGCAATAAATCCAAAGAAACGGTATCCCGAACTTCGGAGGCGCTGTGCATGCTGTTTGGGCCGGAATAGGCGGCGGCGAAGCCGGGATGGTATTGGAGAATGTCCGTGTTCTGCATGTGCCAATTCCAGCTTTGCTCCTGGGGAGCAGGGGGCTGATTGGTTTCCTGCGATTTCGCCGAAATCGCCAGCAGGGCAAAAGGAATTAGACAAACAAATTGTTTCAACGGGTTTTTATTTACCAGACCGCCAGTGGGCGGACGAGGAAGAAGTGACGTGTCAAACAAGTGGGGGTATGCGGACACTGCTACATTTGATGATCTCTGCCGATTAACAATCGGCGATACAGCCGACTGCCAGTCGGCGCTACGCCGCAATAACAAGATGCCCTCGGAAAAGTTGCGCGGAAATAATTCGCCACGCCCGGGTGAAAAGTTCGTGCCAGGTTTCTTTTTTCTCTTTGCCTCCCCGCACGGCATTCTTTCCGCCATCTCGCTATCAGGTGTTTTACCCAGAGGGTTAGACCCCATGGAATGAACGGGGCCATGGCCTATTGTTGCGCCGTGAGAAATCCCATGCATTTCCAAAAAGGAAATCCAGACCGGGCGCTGCCAACAGCGCCGGCCACGGCTTCGCTCACCACCAAAAGCAACAATATTATGACCATCCCCACCTCAAATTCCGCGCCGAACACGCGCGGGCCATCCTCCATTCGATTCACTTTCGCAGCTCTGCTGGCGGGATTGTTTTTGCTTCTTGGCAGTTCGCCATCGGCCCGCGCCCAAGGGACACCGCCGTCGTGCAACGGCAGCGGCATCGGCATCACGCTCTTTACAGATGCCAATGACGCGCACATCGGTGATACGCTTTATTACAGCGCTTATGTCTATAACGGCATCCCGAACAGCGGTCGCACGGTTTGCGACGCCTCCAACATCACCGCCTCGATCACCACGCCGGACGGGGTCATCCACCCGATGACGTTGTTGCGGACCTATCTTTCACAAGGCCAGGGCGATTTTTACAGTAACGTCGTGAGTTACGTCGTACGCGCCCAAGATGTCCTGCCCGATGGCACGGTTCGCGCCACCGACCAAGACCATGCCAAGATCCTGCAAAACGACACACCCAGCGATGGCGACGGTCTGCAAGGTGTGAACACGGAAATCAGTCTGCCTTGCATCCTGCTGATCTCGACCTGCACCGGCGGCGTGGGTGAGAATGGGTTGATCAATTTCATCGGCACGGTCACCAACTGCGGTAACAACACGCTGGTCAATGTGGCCATCACCAACTATGTAGATGGCCAGGCTTACCCGGTGGCGTTCATCACCAATCTCGCCTTCGGCCAGATTGCCAATTTCAGCGGCAGTTTCACCCCGACGAATCCCTGCGCGCAAACCACCCAGACGCTGGTGGGCACGGGCTCCGATCAATATACCGCCCATCCCCGGCAATTGTTCAGCACCAACCAAAACACCTGCGGTGAATCTTTGACGCCGGGCATCGTGGTGACCAAATCGTGTCCTGTCTCGCCCGTTGCTCCAGGTCAATTACTTGTTTTTTCCGGCAGCGTGAGCAACTCGGGCAACGTGACATTGACCAACATTGTCGTGGTCAACAATGTGCCGACCAATAACACCCCGGTCATCACCTATGCCACGCTGGCTCCGGGCGCGATTTCCAATTTCACCGGCGGCTATCTGGCCCCGACGAATTGTTCAGCGACCGACACTTTGACCGCGACCGCGAACAGCCGATGCGGCGTGCCGGTCAGCAGTTCAGCCACGGCGACCTGTTCGATCACGACGACCCCGCAGATTTTGGTGACAGCCTTGTGTCCGGTGTCCCAGATCTTGTCCGGCGGCACGTTCATCAATACCGGCTCGGTGCAAAACACCGGCAACAATGCGTTGACCAATGTGGTGGTGGTTTCCAGTTTGCCCGTGGCGAACACCGTGGTCTTCTCCGCCAACACCATGGCTCCCGGAGTCATCGCCAACTTCACCACCACGAACACCGTTCCGGCCAATGCCTGCACGGTTTCGACCACGTTCACTGGAACCGGTCGCGACAGTTGCACGCTCACCCCCGTCACGAACAGCTCCACGGCCAATTGCTCCGTCACAACGGCCCCGAGCATCGGCGTCACATTGTCTTGCCCCGTTTCGCCCGCCACCACGGGCGGTTTGATCGTCTATACCGGCAACGTCACCAATTCCGGCAACGTCACGCTGAATAATATATTTGTCGTGAACAACCAGCCGACCAACAACGCGCCGGTGGTCGGCCCGTTGACCTTGGCACCCCATACTTCCTCCAATTTCACCACCAGCTTCATCGCACCGGCTAATTCCTGTTCGGTCAGCAGCACGGTTAAAGCCACGGGCAACGACAACTGCACCAGTCTCCCGGTGACGAACACGGCGACGGCCAACTGCACTTTGCTGACCAGCCCGAGCCTGGTCCTGGTCCAAACCTGCCCGGTGATTCAGGCGGTTCCCGGTGGCGCGCTGGTTTACAGCGGCACGGTGAGCAATGCGGGTAACATCACGTTGACCAACGTGGTTATCTTGAACAACCAGACCGGCACCAACGTGATCTTCACGGCTCTTTCGATGGCTCCGGGCGCAGTCTCCAATTACTCCGGCAGTTATACCGCTCCGGCGGCTTGTTCTTCCACCAGCACTTCGACCGGCACGGCTGTCAGCATCTGCGGCACCCCGGTCAACAATTCATCCACCACCACTTGCCCGATCAGCACGGCTCCGTTCCTGGTCCTGATCCAAAATTGTCCGGTGACTCCGGCGGTTCCCGGCGGCACATTGGTTTACAGCGGCACCGTGAGCAATGCGGGTAATATCACCGTCACCAACGTCATCATCCGCAACGACCAGACCGGTGTTAACCCGATCTTTACCGCCGCCTCGATGGCGCCGGGTGCGGTCTCCAATTATTCCGGCAGTTATACGGCTCCGGCGGCTTGCACCTCGACCAGCACCTCAACGGGTACGGCGACCAGCATCTGCGGCGTTGCCATGACCAACACGGTGACCACCACCTGTCCGATCACCACTACTCCGGGCATCGTGCTTACCCAAGCCTGCCCGGTCAGCCCTGTCAGCCCCGGTAACTTGCTGACCTTTACCGGCACCGTGAGAAACTCGGGCAATATCATGTTGACCAATGTTGTCATCTTGAATGACCAAATCGGACTGACGCCGGTCTATACCATCGCCAACCTGGCACCGGGAGCGATCTCCAATTACACCGGCAGCTACACTGCGCCGAATAGCTGCACCAGCACCAGCACCTCGACCGGCACGGCCACCAGCATCTGCGGCGTGCCTGTCACGAACACGGCGAGCACGACCTGTCCGCTCACTACTGCTCCGGGTATTTTCCTCACCCAAAGCTGCCCGGTCTCGCCGGTCAGCCCTGGTGGACTCTTGATTTATACCGGCTCGGTGAGCAATTCCGGCAATATCACGCTGACCAACGTGGTCATCTTGAACAGCCAAACTGGCACCAACGTGATCTACATGGTCACTAACCTCCCGGCTGGCGCGGTTTCCAATTACACCGGCAGCTATCTGGCACCGTCTAATTGTTCCGTCACCAGCACTTCGACCGGCACCGGTCGCAGCACCTGCGGTATTGCGGTGACCAACACGGTTACTTCGACCTGTTCCATCACCACCACGCCGGTCATCGCGGTGACGGCGGTTTGCCCGGTTACTCCGCTCGTTCCCGGTGGTTCGTTTATCTATAGCGGCACCGTGAGCAATGCAGGCAATAACATCCTGACCAATGTGCTCGTGGTCGCCGACCGCCCCGTGGCCAACACGGTGATCTTCAGCGCGGCCACCATGGCGGCCGGAGCCGTCGCCAACTTCACCAGCACGAACACTGTTCCGGCGAACGCCTGTTTCGTCACCACCACCTTCACTGGAACCGGCCGGGATAGCTGCACGCTCAATTCAGTGACGAATAGCGCCACGGCCACCTGCACGGTCATCACGGCTCCGAACATCGGGGTCACGCTGAACTGCCCGGTTACAACCGCAACTACTGGCGGATTGATCACTTACACGGGAACCGTGACCAACTCCGGCAACGTGATCTTGAACAACGTCACTGTGATTGACAATCAAGCGTCACCCACGAACGTCCTGATCATCGCGAGCATGGCGGCACATTCCTCCTCGAACTTCACCGCCAGCTTCACCGCTCCGGCGAACTCCTGTTCGGTCAGCAGCACAGTCACGGCGACGGGTAGCGACAACTGCACCGGTAACATGGTGACGAATGCCGCGACGGCTAACTGCTCGCTGATCACCACCCCGCTCCTTGTTCTCACCCAAAACTGTCCGATCACTCCGGCCGTTCCCGGTGGTCTGCTGATTTACAGCGGCACGGTGAGCAACGCGGGTAACATCACTTTGACCAACGTGGTCATCTTGAATAATCAAACCGGCACCAACGTGATCTATACGATCACCAACCTGGCACCGGGCGCAGTTTCCAATTACTCCGGCAGTTATATCGCCCCGGCGGCTTGTTTGAGCACCAGCACTTCGACCGGCACGGCGACCAGCATCTGTGGCGTTCCTGTCACCAACGCGGTCAGCACCACTTGCGCGATCAGCACTGCTCCGCTCCTCGTCCTCACGCAAAATTGCCCGGTTACTCAGGCGGTTCCTGGCGGGTTGCTGGTTTACAGCGGCACGGTCAGCAATGCGGGCAATATCACGCTCAATAACGTGAGCATCGTGAACGATCAGACTGGCGGCTCGCCGATCTTCACTGCTGTCTCAATGGCACCGGGTGCGGTTCTTAACTACTCCGGCAGTTATACCGCTCCGGCGGCTTGTTCTTCCACCAGCACCTCGACCGGCACGGCGACCAGCATCTGCGGCCCCGTGGTCAGCAATACGGCCACCACCGTCTGCCCGATCACCACGACCCCGAGTTTGAATCTGACGCAAAATTGCCCGGTCACGCCGATTGTTCCCGGTGGTTTGCTGACTTACACCGGCACGGTGAGAAACTCCGGCAACATCATGTTGACCAACGTGGTCATCGTGAACAGCCAGAGTGGAACCATCTACACTGTCACCAATCTCGCGCCGGGAGCGATCTCCAATTACACCGGCAGCTATCTGACGCCGACCAATTGTTCCACCGCCAGCACTTCGACCGGCACGGCCACCAGCATCTGCGGTGTCTCCGTCACGAACACGGCGAGCACCACCTGTGCGATCACCACGACCCCGGTGCTGATCGTCACCCAAAACTGCCCGATCACTCCGGCTGTTCCTGGTGGTCTGCTGATTTACAGCGGCACGGTCAGCAACGCGGGTAACATCACCCTGACCAACGTGGTGATCTTGAATAATCAAACCGGCACCAACGTGATCTACACGGTCACGAACCTAGCGCCGGGCGCGGGCTCCAATTATACCGGCAGCTACATCGCTCCGGCGGCTTGCTCCTCCACCAGCACTTCGACTGGCACGGCGACGAGCGTCTGCGGTGTTTCCGTCACCAACTCGGCCAGCACGACCTGTTCGATCAGCACGGCTCCGTTCTTGGTCTTGACCCAAAACTGCCCGGTGACTCCGGCGGTTCCCGGTGGCCTGATGATTTACAGCGGCACCGTCAGCAATGCCGGTAATATCACCATCACCAATGTGGTTATCTTGAATAATCAAAGCGGGCCGACCCCGATCTTCACCGCCGTCTCGATGGCACCGGGAGCCGTCTCCAACTTCAGCGGCAGCTATCCGACCCCGGCGGCTTGCACGACCACCAGCACCTCGACCGGCACGGCGACCAGCATCTGCGGCATCGCCATGACGAACACGGCGACCACGACTTGCACGATCACCACCACGCCGAATATCACACTCACCCAAAACTGCCCGGTCGCTCCGGTGGTTCCCGGTGGCTTGTTGACTTACAGCGGCACGGTGCAGAACACCGGTAATATCATGTTGACCAATGTGGTCATCGTGAACAGCCAGACCGGCACCAACGTGATCTACACGGTGACCAACCTGGCACCGGGTGCGATCTCCAATTATTCCGGCAGCTACGTTGCGCCGACGAACTGTTCCACTGGCAGCACCTCGACCGGCACGGCGACCAGCATCTGCGGCGTCTCCGTTACCAATACGGCGAGCACCACTTGCACAATCACCACGACTCCGGTGCTGATCCTTACCCAAAACTGCCCGATCACTCCGGTGGTCCCGGGTGGTCTGCTGACTTACAGCGGCACGGTGAGCAACGCGGGTAACATCACGATCACCAATGTGGTCATCTTGAACAGCCAAACCGGCACCAACGTGATCTACACGGTCACGAACCTGGCACCGGGCGCGGTCTCCAATTACAGCGGCAGTTACCTGGCCCCGACCAATTGTTCGGTCACCAGCACTTCGATCGGCACCGGTCGCAGCGTCTGCGGTATCGCAGTCACCAATACGGTGATCTCGACCTGTTCCATCACCACCGCGCCTCAGATCAAGGTAACCGTGCTTTGCCCGGTGACTCCGATCACGCCCGGCAGTGTGTTCACCTATACCGGCTCAGTGAGCAATGCGGGTAATATCATCCTGACGAACGTGCTCGTGGTCAGTGACCGGCCTTCGACCAATACGACGGTCTTCACGTTGGCGACCCTCGCCCCTGGCGCGGTCACCAACTTCACCGCCACTTATACGGTTCCGCCCAACGCCTGCACGGTCACCACGACCTTTAGCGCCACCGGTCATGACAATTGCAGCGGCAACAATGTCACCAACATCACCGCGACCACTTGCACGGTCATTACGACTCCGAACATCGGGGTCACACTGAACTGCCCGGTTACGTCTTCGGTCACTGGCGGCTTGATTACCTACACTGGAACGGTGACCAACTCCGGCAACGTCATCTTGAACAATGTCATGGTGATTGACAATCAGACGTCGCCCACGAACGTCTTGATCATCGCCAGCATGGCGGCGCATTCGTCCTCGAACTTCACCGCCACGTTCATCGCCCCGGCTAACTCCTGCTCAGTGAGCAGCACAGTGACCGCCACCGGCAGCGACAACTGCACCGGCAACATGGTGACGAATATCGCTTCGGCCAACTGCTCGTTGATCACGACCCCGGCACTTGTTCTGACCCAGAACTGCCCGGTCAGTCCGATCTTCCCCGGCACGGTGATGACTTATAGCGGCACGGTGAGCAACGCGGGTAACATCACGATCACTAACGTGGTCATCGTGAATGACCAGAGCGGGATCACCCCGATCTTCACCGCCGCCTCGCTGGCGCCAGGAGCAGTCTCCAACTATTCCGGCAGCTATACGGCTCCGACGCTGTGTTCCACCACCAGCACTTCGACCGGCACTGGTCGCAGCATCTGCGGCGTGTTCGTCACCAACGCGGTGACCACGACCTGCCAGATCACCACGACCCCGGGCATCCAAGTGGTCCAGTCCTGCCCCGTGACCAATGTGCTGGCCGGCGGATTACTGACCTACACCGGCACGGTGCGGAACACCGGCAATATCACGCTGACCAACGTCATCGTGACGAGCGATCGCCCCAGCTCGAATACGGTGATCTTCACCCGCGCCACTCTCGCGGTTGGCGCCATCGCCAACTTCTCCGGCAGCTATCAAGTGCCGAGCAACTGCTGTGTGGTTTCGAGCACGGTCACCGGCACTGGCCAGGGCTGCGCTGGAGTCACCGTTAGTGATACCGATACACGGACCTGCACGGTGTTGACGATTCCGGCCATCGTGGTCACCAAGAACTGCACCTCCGGCACCATCCGCGCGGGCGACATGCTGACCTACACCGGGTTTGTCAGCAACTCCGGCGACATCACCTTGATCAACGTCACCGTGATAAATAATCAACCGAACGGCGGCACCACCCTCTTCGGCCCTGCCACTCTTGCCCCGGGCGAACGGTTCTACTACTCGGCCTCTTACGTTGTTCCGGCGGACTTCTGCGGAATGGACACGGTCACGGCCAGCGGCATGAATGTCTGCACCTATCAAACGGTGACGAACAGCGTGACCTCGACCTGTCCGGTGACCACGCCTCCCCCGCGCATCGCCCTGACCAAGAATTGCCCGGTGACACCGACGCCGCGCGGCGGCCTCTACACCTTCACCGGCACGGTGAGCAATCCTGGCACGGTCACGCTGGTCAATGTCTTCATCGTGGACAATCAACCGACGAACAACAGCCCGATCATCGGGCCGATCAGCATCGCGCCCGGCGCCACAGTCATCTTCACCAACAGCTACATCGCCCCGCGCTGCTGCTGCTTGATATTTGACACGCTCACCGCCAACGGCCAGGACCGCTGCTCCGGCAGCAGTGTGACAACGACGGCTTCGACCGTCTGTCCGATCTTGTCCACTCCGAGCCTCTCGATCACCCGGGTTTGCCCGGTGACCGGACCGGTCGGCAGCACTTATACCTACACCGGCTTCGTCACCAACACCGGCGACGTGGTCCTGACCAACGTGCTGATCTACAGCAGCCAGCCGAACGCCAACACGCTGTTGTTCGGGCCGACGGAACTCGCCCCCGGCGAATCCACCTCCTTCACCGGCAGTTACACGGTGGTGACCAATTCCAATCCGGCGAACGATACCGTCACTGCGGTCGGCACGGACACTTGCCAGGGTCGGACAGTTTCCGCCTCGGCGAACTGCGCTGGCGCTGTGGGAGAACCGGTTCCGCCGACGATCACTTGGCTGACCGTTTCCAATCACTTGGCGACCGTCACTTGGTCGGCCATCTCCGGGAATACCTATTCGCTGCAAAGCAAGGACTACCTTGGGACGAATATCTGGGGCACGGTTCCCGGACCGGTGGTCGCCACGACCAACAGCGCGTCCAAACTGGACCCGACGCCGATCACGACGAACCGCTTCTACCGCGTCAAGGTCGGGCCATAAGAATCAATTAGTTGGGGAATTCCATCCCAGCCGAAGGAAAGTTCCTTCGGCTGGGTTTTTCGGTGAATAAATAAAAAAGACAATTATGAAAGAAACCAATATGAAAAAAACAACATCAGTTTTAGCGAGCGTCTCCTGGTTGAGCGCATTATGCGTGGTCGCCACGGTGCAAGCCGCGCCGAAAATCCAATTCAACCTGACGACTTATGACTTCGGCAAGACCTCGCAGGTCGCCTCCGTCTCCGGCGTCTTCACTTACACGAACACCGGCGATGCCACGCTTGTCCTCCAGCCGCCCCAACCTTCTTGCGGCTGCACCGTCGCCGCGTTGAAGCCGAACACTCTCGCGCCTGGCGACAGCGGCGAATTGTCCTTCACCCTCAATCTTGGCCAGGCCAAGACCACGATGGAGAAACATATCTCGGTGAAGTCCAACGATCCGCTGACGCCAGAAGTCTCGCTCATCATCCGGGTGGATTACACGCCGCTTTACGCGCTTGATCCGATGACCATTTCGCCCAGTCTGGTTTTCGGCAAAAATGAAACCACGCAATTTGCCACCCTCACCCGCACCGATGGCAAAGCGCTGCGCATCAGTCGTCTTGACCCGTCCAAGCCCTGGATCACGGCGACCATCGAGGGCGCTGGCACCAATGAAGCCGTCGCCACCATTCGCATCGTCACCAAACGGGATGGAGCACCGCGCCGGTTCAGCGAATTCGTCCAGATCTATACCGACGACCAGTCAAGCAAACCCGCCACCAGCATTTATGTCTATGGCCAGATCATGGGCGAAGTGGCCGTCACGCCGGAATCACTTTATTGGAGCATCCCCAACGCCACGACCGCGCTGGCCGATCGCCCGGAATCACTCGTCCTGCGGCGCATGACCATTACGTCCGCCGAGGGCAAGGTGTTGGAATTGAAAAATCCGCAAAGCACCATCAAAGGCATCAAGGTGGAACTCGTGCCCAAGGAAGCCGGCAAGACTTATGAACTCGTCGCCCGCCTGGATGATCTGCCAGCGAGCAGCATCAGCGGCAATATCAGTTTTGAAACCTCCGTGGCCTCGCAAGCGAGGATTGAAGTTCCTGTTATTGTCAACGTGTTCAAACCGTAAACGTGTGAACTTTACCCACGACGGTAGCAGTTTCTCCCTCTCCGCTCCATCGGATGGAGGGGAGAGGGCTGGGGTGAGGTGAGGTTCTTGGCCTTTTCTAATTATCTTTCCTCTTTAAACGATCTTCCCCGAGGCCGGTGCGCAGTATTCTGTGCCACCACGAAAGGCTTCGCCGAAGGCCGGTCCGGCGACCGGGCGGGTATCGCGTCGGTTAGTGTGTAGCAGCCCTCCCCGGTGATTGTCGAAACCAACCCTGCGACTGGGCTCAAAACGGTCGCAGGGTAAATTTTTCACCACCGATCGCCCGGTTTACTTCCCGAAAATTGATGTCTGCGGATGTTCCGCCGCCCAGGCGAACCATTTGACTTGAACACTGTCCATCCAAATAAGATGCGGCCCTCCATCAGCGGAACGGCCAGTGATGTCCCAATGCTGCGCTGTGCGCTCATCGGTGAATGGGGCCGCGCCGGCCTTGGGATCTATATGGAAAATCCAGCCCGCATCACCCTTGATCCCGGAAGTGCCCCAGGGCTGATGATAGGCCGCCGCCGTACGCGTTGGGCCGTACCATAAAATGATGCGCGGCTGGCCGTTGGTCGAATCATGGATGACCCCGGCTTTCTCTACGACGTCGAGCGGATAGGCCCGCGCCTGTTTTCCATCCCAAACTCCCAGCACCATCGTCTCCGCTGGCAGACGCGGGTCGGCGGGAATGCGGCTCTTGACCGAATCCTCATTCGGCGCGTCGGGCAAATCCACGGGTTTATATTTGTCATACATGAAATAGGCGACCGATGCCGGATATCGTTTCTGCCAAAAACCCCAGTCGCTCAAAAGCGTGGCCTCGGGTTGCAGATGGCTTCCCTTCCTCGGACCCTCCAGCGCGATCCCTGTCAAACACGAATAAATCGTGCCATCCTTGCTTTTCATCACCATGACGCCGTTGCGCCAGCCGTGGAATTTAAAGGGCTGGCCGTCCGGAATAAAGCCCCGCGCATAACCGGCCTCGGCATCATTCGCAAAAACACCCCAGCCATCGCTCAACACCCGGTACTTGTTCAGAAAAAAACGGATGGGGATCGCGCCGTCGTTGACATAACCATCCGCCTGCACTTGCAGCCAGCAAAGCACCCGGTCATCGCTCCGCAATTCGTCTTTCCGGCGGACATTCTCGATCTGGCAATGGGAACAGTTGGGATGCAGCAGCGTTTCAAAGGCGTCTGGTTTCACCAGCACGTCAAGGGTTTCAGTCCCCGAGGCCAAACCAGCTGACAGGCAGAGTGCGGTTATGAAAACGCAGCGTATAATCATGGCAAGGACATTGGGGCAAATCACCATTGCGCTCAAGTTGCAATTCCGCCATGGCCAAGTCAGATCAGCCTTCGGGTTATACCCCATAGCGCCCGCGACTCCATCGCCTATCCTCATCGCATTGGGATCATGTAACTCTTCCGCCCCGGAAAGTCGGGTTCCTTGTCAACGAAAGAAATATTATGTTAGGAACGGTTTTATTGGTGCTGCTGATTCTCATGGTCCTCGGCGCGCTTCCCACCTGGCCGCACAGCAAGGGTTGGGGCTATTACCCCAGTGGCGGGCTTGGTTTGGTGCTGGTGATTTTGGTCGTGCTCCTTTTGCTCGGTCGAATTTGAACAGGAATAAATTTATGCTGCAAAGTCTTAAACAATTATACGGCGATAAACTCGGCGCAGCCGAGGGCGAAATCGGTCAGGTGAAGGATTTTTATTTCGACGACCAAAGCTGGACCATTCGCTACATCGTCGCCGACACCGGCACCTGGCTCTCAGGCCGGCAGGTTCTTCTCTCGCCCCGAGCCTTCGGCCATTTTCACGAAGCTGGAAAAGTCTTGGACGTGAATTTGACCCGGAAACAAATCGAAGGCAGTCCCTCCATTAATCTGCACAAACCCGTCTCGCGCCAATACGAGGAGGAATACCATCGCTATTACAATTGGCCGTTTTACTGGGAATCACCTCTGCCCGACGGAATAATCGCGCCGCCGCGCGAATCCGATACGCACCTGCGCAGCGCCCAAGCCGTGACCGGCTATCACATCCAGGCCAGCGACGGCATTTTCGGCCACGTCTCCGATTTTATGATGGACGCCAAAAACTGGGCCATCCGCCAACTGATCGTGAAGACCGGCCATCGCTTTTCCGGCAAGGAAGTGGAGATTCCGGTGAGTCAGGTCGAACGCATCAGTTACGATGAGTCGGCCGTCATCGTGAATTTAACCACGGCAGCGGTCGAAAACAGCCCTGCACCGCTGAAGGCCAAAGCTTAATCTCAGTCAAATAATTTTTATGAAACACAATAAACATCAGCAAAAAGAGGCAGCCGCCGATCGGGCGAACTTAAGCACCAACGGAGTTGATTTTGCTCCGTCCGCCGACGAAGTGGCCCGCCGGGCCTATTTCAGTTACCAAAACGAAGGCTCGAAGCCTGGACGCGACGTGCAGCATTGGCTCGAAGCCGAAGCGCAACTTCTCGCCGAACGTAATCTCACCCGGATTCACGGCTTTCACAACGCAAACTAATATTCTTATGCCCACTCCATTTATAGACCGCGACTTGACCCAGCAAGCTCCCCACAGCCCGCGCGAACGCCTCGCCGGATTCGCCATTGCCCTCCGCACCCTGGACAAATGCCGCGCCAGCCTGACGGGAAAATTGGGCGACTATCATTACGATTGTCCGCTGGACAAAATGCTTTTCGGTTTCAAGGGCATCACTGGCGACCAATTCAAAACAGCTGTTCAATCCTCAAAAAATTATGAAGAAGTCGGCGCCTGGCTGCTGGCTAATGGCACCCAAAAAACACCGGCGGAAATTAAAGCCTGGTCGGATGAAATGGAAGCGGGCAGTCCCATGAAAAATCCGGAAAAACGCGCTTACTTCATCGAGCAATGCTCCAAACTGATGATCAATCCTCAAACCAACACCACCTTCGACTGGCTGGAAGCCGACGACCGCGCCTCGTTCAGCCAAAAACCGAAGTAACACCTGTTCTATTTATGAAAACAACTGCCCGCAAACTCGTGGAAGTGCTGCAAACCCCGGTCTTCCCCAAAACACTTCACCGGCTTCGACCGAATTCCAAGACGGCTGCCGGCAAGGCGAATTCGCCCAAACGGGACAATATTTTTTCCCAATCCCGTGATCTTCGCGAGGATCGCGGCACGCGCCAGATAAAAGCAAAACTGAGCGCCCAAACTCTTTTTCGCATCTGCGCCCTCCTTTAAATTTATGAACATAAATTCAATACCCTTTAACTCCTCGCTCCGTCAGATGATGCGCGAACGCACAGTTAAATTCGCCGTCAACAGCGGTCGTTCCGCTCTTGAAATTTGGGCCTCCGATTGGGAACACGCGGCGCACGAATTGGCCATCGAAGGCGAAATGGAGTCGCGGCCGCATTCCACCTATGCAGAAAACTCCGCCTCGCAAACAGCAACACTAAGCTTATGAATACCAATCCACTGAAAGAGGGAACCTTGACGGAAAACTCCGTCGGCCTTGGCACCGTGACCCGCAAAATGGTCCGCGAGCGCGCGGTGGAACTGGCAGTCATCAACGGTCGTGCCGCCCACGACGTCTCGAAGTCTGATTGGGAACAAGCCAAACTCGAATTGACCGGCGGCTCCGAAGTGGACTCGAGCGAATCTGTCACTGAACATTGGAATCCATTGCCCGGCTCCACCGGCCACAAAGCGCCGGTGTCGGGCAGCGAAGACGAAGACGATGAAGGCCGCAGCGACAATGAAAATCTCACCGAAGAAGGCATCGCGGGCGCGGAACACGACCAAATGCTGCAGGCCGCCAAAGCAGATTTAAAAAAGAATTTGTAATGCCGCCGGAAAATCCAATTTCAACTTCGACCCAGGGGTCAGCCCTTTATACGCTTATTTCGCAACAGCCTTTTTTAAAGGCTTGCAGCCCGTCCATTTGCAATTGCTGACCGATTCCGCGATGGAAATGCAATTTGAAACCGGCCAGTCCATCTTGCAGGAAGGCAGCCCGGCCAATCGTTTTTATCTTATCTTGGAGGGGAAAGTGGCGCTGGAATCGGAATTGGAGAGGCGCGGTCAGATCCCTGTTAAAACCCTTGGGCCGGGCGATGATCTCGGCTGGTCCTGGCTGTTTCCGCCCTATTCCCTGCATTTCAGCGCGCGCGCCCTGGAGCCAACCAGAACGATTTTTTTCTACGGGACCCGTTTGCGGGAGCAATGCGAAGCAGACCATGAACTGGGCTATCAACTGATGAAACGAATCGCGGAAGTTTTGATCCAACATCTCCAAGCCATGCAACAACGTTTGAACAAGCAAGCCTCTAACAGCTGAGCGCGTCCATTCTGGGATAAACTTATTGCTTCCGCCAGCAGCCGGTTCGTATGGGTAGAACACCTGATGGTATCCATTTGCCTTTCTCTTGTATTTTCAGCTCAAGAATTAATCACACGATTGCCGGCTGCTCACGGGACACAGAGCGGCTCAACAAAATATGGCTAACAAATGACAAGAAAGGGAGAGCGCAGAGCCACCCTGTCCAATAGTGTGCCAACAGCAAATGAAAAAATCGCGTCACAAAACATGCCGTTCCAGCAATGGACCGGCCAACCCAAACCGGGAGCGCAAGAACAAATTTAAAAAGTTGAAAGCCGTGGCGCAAATCTGTTTCTCCGTCGTTATCGCCACTTTGGTCGGCGGCACGCTGACGTCCACCCTATGCTCAGCCGAGCCGAAGGCTGAAGCCCAACCGCCAAAAACGGATGCAACCATTACGATCACCAACGCCACTCCGGCGAAAACAAATTCGGCGGAACTAAATACCAAATCAGCGGAGAACAAGAAGGTCTCGGTCAAAGGAAAACTCACCGGCGCGGAACTTTACTCGATGCACTGCAACCGTTGTCATCCCGAGCGCTATCCCACCGAACGGACGTCGGCCCAATGGAACACCATCCTGCTGCACATGCAAATCCGCGCGAACCTGCCCGGGTCCCAGGCCAGGATGATTTTGAAATATCTTCAGGAAAACAGCGGTCGTTGACTTGAACCTCCAATGAAAAAGACAATAAAAACACAGTGTTGGATGGTTGGACTTTTGGCCGCTGTCTGTCTGTCGGCCTGCCCAGCGGGGGCGCAAGTGAGCAATGACGATTTCAACGCGTTGAAGAAAACGGTCGAGCAATTGGTGGACAAGGTGCAAAAACTGGAGCAGACGCACGTCAGCGATGCCCAAACGCACCAGCAAGACATGGCGCAGATCCAACAACTCCAGTTGAAGCTGGAGCAAACGCAACAGGCGGCCAGAAACGCCGAAAGCCAGGGGGCCACCGCCGCGCAGAGCCAGCAGCTGGCGCGCATGCCGCTGGACGAAACTACTGTCAACCACAACTTTATGATTTTGGGCGACGCCGAGTTTCAATACGCCAAAACGTCCGGCCAGCACGGGGCCTTTTTGCTGGCTGATTTTGCCCCGATCTTCCTGTATCGCGCCGGGAGCAATATTTTGTTCGAGGCCGGCTTTGATTTCACAATGCAGAATGTCGCGCCCGCCGGCAGCGGGTACAACACCGCCATCAATTTGAGTTTTGCGCAGTTGGATTACGTCATCAATGATTACGCGACCTTCGTGGCGGGAAACATGTTGTTGCCGCTCGGAACCTACAGTGAACGGACCGCCGGATGGCTGAACAAATTTCCCGATGATCCATTGGCGCGCGATCTGGTTCCCGGCAGCGGGGTGGGGGTGCAACTGCGCGGAGCGGTTCCGCTGGGCGAGTCCGGCAAGTTATTTAACTATGCGGTGTTTGGGGTGAATGGGCCAAGTTCGGCGGATGGCACGGGCAAGGCCGGTTCGCTTGACCTGGGCGGGAACGTGGGGCTGAGATCCGATAACGCCGTGGCCAATCTGCACGGACGACCAGTCGGCGGCGCGCGGTTCAGTTTATTTTTGCCCTTCAAGCCGCATTACGACTTGGAAGTCGGACTGTCCGGCCAATCAGGCCAATGGGATGATGCAGGCCAGCATCTCTGGTCGGCTGGTTTGCTGGATATGAGTCTGCACTTGGGACCAAATTTTGAAGTGAAAGGTGAGTATGTCAAAAGCCGTTACGGCAGTGACGACTTTGGTCTGATCCATCCGCAAGGTTGGTGGGTGCAGGCGGGCTACAAGCTGGCCGGATTGAATTTGGAGTGGCCGGTGATCAACAACCTTGAACTCGTGGGCCGCTACGACTCGGTGCGCGACGGCCTTGGCACCAGAACCCGCCGCGCCAGCGTGGGTTATGTTTACTACCTTTCCAACACGCTGCTTTTTGAGGGCGATTATGAATTCGTGCACAGCAGCGATGTGACCCAGTCAGCCAACCAGCTGATTTTGCAACTTTCCTACGGGTTTTAAAATTACCGATGAAAATCAATCCTGATGATCGAAACGGAAAGCAGCCATGAGTATATTTCAATCACTAAACCAAAGTCGGCGGGTGCGATGGCTGTTGCCTTGGGCCCTGGTCGCGCACGGGTGCATGTTGTTTACAGCATCGGCGCAGACGGTCCCCACCGCCGCCGCGTCAGAAACGAAGCCGCCCGCGCCCACGTACCT
Source organism: uncultured Verrucomicrobiales bacterium (assembly GCA_903927905.1). GTDB lineage: Bacteria > Verrucomicrobiota > Verrucomicrobiia > Limisphaerales > Palsa-1400 > CAIYOY01. The sequence continues at coordinate 30,485 of CAIYOY010000133.1, forward strand.
CCGCGATATCCAGCCGATTTTGATGGGACATTGTTCCAGGTGTCATAACAGCCAGGCCAGGTTCGTGTACGATTGGCTGGATTATAAAACCGCCTTCCGGGATCGCTGGGAAATCAAAAGAAGGATATGGGACAGTTGGAAAGGTTCTTATTACAAAGAGTCCATGCCCATTCAAAACAGTCCGGAATCCCTGTTGATCAGCGAGGAAGACCGGCAGTTGATCAGAGATTGGGTGACCTCCGGCGCGGCTTGCGGAACCCAGCCAGTAGATGACGGACACAAATCCAAGTCTGAACGGGTGGTTCTTGGCCGGAAACTTTTCAACTCCATTTGCGCCGCTTGTCATCAGCCCACCGGCCAGGGTCTGCCGAATGTGTTTCCGCCTTTGGCCGGATCGGATTTTTTGAACGCCGATAAAAAGCGGGCCATAAAAATCGTCATCAATGGCCGGCAGGGCGAGGTGGTGGTGAACGGGATGAAATTTAACAACAGCATGCCCTCTTTCCCGCTGAGCGACCAGGACATCGCCAATGTCCTGACGTTCGTTTATAATTCATTCGGCAACGCCGGGCTTGAAGTGAACCCGGAAGAGGTGAAACTTTTCCGGGCCGAGCCGCCCGACCCATCCGGCCCGCCCGCCGCCCCGGTAAAAAATCAGTACGAGTGAAGTTAATAAAAAACAACTTCATGTTCAGGGCTGTCTTCCTGCCTTGAAGGTCAATTGATGTCCATGGGGTGAATACCCCATGGCGAACCAGCCCGTTCCCCGCCTATCCTCCCAGTGCCCAAACCTCATCGCTTGGGGTGGAGTGTGTCTCATGCTTCAGGCATCCAAAAAAATTGTTATCAGAAAAAATATGAAATTAAACGCAGGACTCTGGATTGACCATCGGGAAGCCATTATTGTGACCCTGACCGGATCGGGTGAAGAAATCAAACACCTCCACTCCGCCGTGGAAAAACAGCTCCGCCGCGAGGGCGAGCCAGCCAACGGCGCGTTTGAAGCGCAACAGGCTCCGGCCGACGATTCGCGCCAGCGGGAATACACCGGGCATCTCGCACATTACTACGACGCCATCATTAAACACTTGCACGACGCCGGCTCCATCCTGATTTTCGGTCCCGGCGAGGCCAAGGGCGAACTGAAAAAGCAATTCGAGAAACACGATAATCCAACCGCCCCGCGCGTCATCACTTTGGAAACCACCGATAAATTGACCGAGCCACAGATTCTCGCGAAGGTTCGTCATCATTTCCATCGCGATCCGCCCAGGATTTGAAGATGCCCAACCGCCACAACGTGTGACTTGGACGCCGCTTGATATCACCGTGCGGGTGGGGTGCAATCTCGCCTATGAATGCACCGTGCCCACGCCGGTGCTTTTCGTGCTCAAGCCCCGGCTCGAAGGCCGCATTCTGATCATGCAGGAAAAACTTTCCTTCGGCATCGGCCTGCCGTCGTATGAGTTTCAGGACAGTCACGGCAATATCACCTATCGCTCGACTTTCATGCCGGGCCGCAACGAAATCCGGCACGATGCCATCGTCGCCGTTTCTTCCCTTCCGGACAGCCGCGAAATTATTGGCCCGATCATCCCGGTGGGAGAATTGCCTTCCGATCTGCTCCGCTATACTTTGCCCAGCCGTTATTGCGATTCGGATAAATTGATGAATTTCGCCTGGCACCATTTCGGCCAGATTTCTCACGGACTCACGCGCGTCCAAGCCATCTGCGATTGGGTGCATAATAATATCGAATACCGCTACGGTTCCGGTCGGCCCGATCTCTCTGCCTCCGAGGTGCTCGCGCGCCGTCACGGGGTCTGCCGCGACTTCGCTCATGCGGCCATCGCCTTGTGTCGCGCGTTCAATCTCCCCGCCCGCTACGTCACCGGCCATCTGCCGGACATCGGGTATGTGGATCCGACCGGGCACATGGATTTTCACGCATATTTCGAAGTCTATCTCGGCCAGGAATGGCTCACCTTTGATTCCCGTTTCAACGTCCCGCGCATCGGACGAGTCAAAGTCGCGCACGGCGCGGACGCGGTGGATGGCGCCTTTGCCACGATCTACGGCGAAGCCAAGCTGACCCATTTTGAAGTCTGGGCCTATCAAGTGAATTCAAAGCAAGTTTCCGTCGGCGATCCCATTGATTTATCGGAAAGGCTCGATAACAGTTCGACCGTGCGGCTCAGTTAAAGAGTTTTTTCCTATCGTAGCAGTCGAGGTAACGAGACTCTAATTCAATTTCTTGACCTTAAGAAAAGTTAGAGTCTCGTTACCTCGACTGCTACGAAGACCTCGCCCCGCCTCGTTCTGATAGCGAGCCGGATTTTTTGCCGGCGGGCAGCAATTTTAAGAAAAAAACGAGGAAAAATATCCTTTACAGGCGGAAACTCCGATTTTAATGTTCCTCATGCCTAAAGGCACGCTATTTAAAAGCAATAAACGGACATTTTTTCGTATATTAAATTGTTAGACCATGTCACGCACCATGAGCAAACGAGACATTATCTTTTTCAGTCTTATGGCGGCTTCCTCGCTATGGTGGATGTCTTTGGAGTATTTCCAGTATCGCATGGAGAAGCGCTACGCGACCAGCGGCACGGCAATCTCCAAGCGTTTTCGAGTTATTGGTTATTTGGGTACGCTGGCGCTTGTGGCCTTGGCAGCTTTTGTCCGGTTTTGGCTCTTAAAACGTTGACTAGCCGGAAGGAAAAACCAATGAAAACAATCACCATTGAAGAATTGGAAAGTGAAGGATATTCGGAGGATCCTAACGGTCGGAAAGAATTTGAAAGGCCCTACTTGATTCCATCCCTTGTTGGCTTAAGCGCATTTGTTATCTGCTTCATTTTGCTGGTCCGTGGAAAAGTGAGCGCCAGGGTTGGGATGATTTCGGTTGGAAGCGCCTGGCTCTTTTGCGGGGCCACGATCTTGATCGGGTATCTGTCCCGGCCGAAAAGCAAGCTCACGGGGAAACCCCTGATAAAATACCAGAATCGGTCTCCTGATTCCGACGTGCGTTTGGAATTGATCTACGTCTGCCCCGACAGCAAAACATTTTTCCGGAGAGTTTTTATGAGGAAGGGTGACGTAGCTGTGGTCGGGGGCATGTAAACAATCGCTGAAGTCGGCGGTTTTCGGATGTGATTTAACGGAGAGTGGACATTCCTGTCCGCAGCGAGGTGGAGCGGATCAGAAATATAGCCATTTTCCTGGACGATCGGTGCGGACGGTTGGCTCCGGTAAATTCGGACGCGTTTTGGGCTGGTCACGCTGCTGCGGACAGGAATGTCCGCTCTCCGCCAGAACCCCCGTCACACTGCTGGTTCGGGTTACACCCCATAGCAAATCGTCGGCCCAAAGCCTAACGTGTTGCCAGCAATAAAAGCTACCCATGAAACCAAAAATATTTATCCAATTATTCGCCCTGGCCCTTTCGTCCTGGACCATTACCACCCTGGCCGAAGACATCACCCATCCCTTTCAAACCCCGGCGTCGTCCGATGTGCCCCAAGCCATCGTCATTTCCGTGAACGGCAAATGCGAATATTCCGAGGACGGCACCCACTTTGCCGGTTTTAAAGCCGACCATATTTTCAAACAGGGCGACGTCATTCGCACGGGCGAAAAATCGCGCACTGATATTTTTTTCAAACGCATCGGCACCACCGTCCGCCTGCAAGCAGGGACCGAAGTGAAACTGGAAAAAATGGAGCGGCACATGCAAGGCGGCATCCCGGCGATGGACACTCTGGTGGCCCTTCATACCGGAAGAATTTTCACCGTGGTCCGTTCCCTGGTGCTGGGGACCACGTTTGAAATCAGAAATGCCGCCGGTCGCTCCGTGGTGGAAGGGGGCGGCGGCGAAGGCCGTTATATCATCACCGCCGACGGCACTCATGTGACCGACCAAAACTCGACCGTTCCGCTCAAACACATTGGCGAAACCGGCATCACGATCATTACGCCGGGCATGAAATTCAGCGCCAAAGACGGCAAGATGCTTCCGCTGGCCGCTTCGCACGAAGTGGAATTGCTGATAGACATTGATGAGCTTCACTCGCTGGCCGAACAAACAAATGCCCAGGGTCAAGTGACCGTAAAGAAGTGAATCAAGGCTGCTCCATGACGATGCCCACTTCCTTCCTGCGAGCGGTCGGCGGATTAGGCGCTGAAGTTTGGGCGCAATGGCATGAACTGCGGCATGTCATGGCCGTCATCGGCTCGGTTCTTTTCGAATGCGTTCAACCGCGATACTGGGTGTCCGCTGTGCGAAAAGTTTTTGCCCGCCAGGTGCTGGCCATTGGCGTCGAACCTCTTTGGATCGTTGGCGTCGTGGCTGTTTTTGTTGGGATTTCTGTTGTGGTGCAACTTACTTTTTGGGTGGGGGAAGCGGGCCAATCCCAAATGGTCGGCCCCTTGCTAGTCGCGGTCGTCGCCCGCGAACTCGGCCCGGTGCTGATCAATCTCATCATCATCGTTCGCAGCGGCAGCATGATGGCGACCGAATTGGGCATCCTCAAAATCAACGGCCAGGTCTCCGCGCTCGAAACGCAGGGCGGCGATCCATTCACCCAACTCGTCTTGCCGCGCGTTTTGGCCATGGCCGTTTCCGCCTTTTGTTTGACTGTAGTTTTCATTCTCATCGCCTTTGCCAGCGGTTACTTGTTCGCGGCTTGGTTGGGTAAAGGCAGCCACGATCTGTTTTTGTTCGCCGACACTGTGTCGCGCGCGGTTCAACCCAAAGACATCGGCAACATCCTGGCCAAAAGCATCCTGCCCGCTCTCTTTGCCGGAGCATCCTGCTGCATTGGCGGTCTGGACGTGGGCAGTTCAGACAACGAAATTCCAAATGCGACCCAGCGCGCGCTCACCCGTTCCGTCGCCGGACTTTTCGTCATCGCGGCCGTGGTTTCGCTGCTGACTTATTTGTGATCATGAATACCACGGAAGAACCTTTCAAATTCCGCCGGGTCAATGAAATCACCGGCACCTTCGTGCTCGTCATCATTGCCCTGCTCATCGCCTCAGTCATCTGGACGGGGCGAAGCCAGCGCTGGTTCAAAAGCAATGTCACCCTGCGCATCGCCTTTCCTGAAGCCGGGGCCGCCGGCATCCGTCAGGGATCGGAAGTCTATTTTTTGGGTACCCTGGTCGGTTCGGTTTCTGCGGTTGAAGTGGATGAAACGGGCCGCATGGAAGCGCGCGTCAAAATCCGCCACGATTTCTTCCGCTTCGTGCGCGATGATTCTTCCGCCTCGGTCAAAAGAAAATTCGGCGTGGCGGGCGATTCCTTTTTTGAGATCACACGCGGTCAGGGCAAACCGTTATCGGAAGAAAACGCCACCATCGCCTGCAAAGAACAATTTCAAAGCGCGCTGGAAGCGGCTGTCGAAGAAGTCCGCAGCGAAGCCATGCACGTCTTGAAAAAGGTCAATAGCGGCCTCGACACCTGGACCACGCTTGGCACCAACCTCCTCGCCTCGCGCGAACGCCTGGACCAACTCGTCGGTCGCGCGGACCAAATCGCTGCCGACGTCCAGGCGGGCAAAGGCACCGTGGGCAAATTGCTCACTGACCCTGCTCTGGTGGATGAAACCCAAAAACTTTTGGCGCGAGCGAACGCCACCATGCTCCATTTGCAAGGGACGATGACCAACCTGAATATCGCCGCGCAGAACGTCCGCAACGGCACCATGCGCCTGCCCGAAATCACCGACGCCGTGGCCGATGAAACCAAAAATCTGCCCGGCCTCGTTCAGCAAACCCAAACATCCATGCGCGAACTGGAACGCCTGATGGAAGCCATGCAGAAAAGTTGGCTCATCCGCAAACACGTCAACCCGACCAATCCGCCCCCGGCTCATCACTGATTACTCCGTCATTGAATTGGCAGGAAATTCGCAATTTTTTCCGGCGCGAATCGTTAATAGTCAACCGAGCGGGCAGGGGACTGCGAACATTGGTGGGAGGCGAATTCTCGTCGCTATCGGCCTTCTCTGAGCGTCACGGCAAACACCGTGGCGTTAGACAAATGAATCCGAAGCAGGTATTGCTTTTCCGGCAGATCAGAGGCTTTTTGAGCTTTCCACTGCACCGCGTGTTTTAGTGAATCTCCTTTGATCGGAATAGCCTCATCGTCACTGAAACCTCGAACCCGTTTTCCGTCCGCATCCAAAACCTCCACGCGAATTTCCCCGGCGGAAGCATCCGCATTGACCTCGATGCTGGTGGACGGGCCGAGTTTTATCGGCTTGAGCGTTACTTGTCCGATGTTTTCCAACGGGTGTTTCAAAGTGGGTTGGTCGCTTCGGGCCAAAGGCCGCAATCCCGCGAAACGATCCAGCGGCATGGTGGCAAAACCAATTCCATTGGCAAAGTTGTAATCGGTGCCGCCCGTCGCGCCTGACCCGTAAGCGCCGTAATAAAATCGAATCACGTCCCCAACCACAATGGGTTGGGCCGCGAGAAAAATAGAACCGCTGTCAAACTCGTGTCCGGCGGATCGCGCCAGCCAAAACGGCTGGCGAAAGTTCCGTTCCCAATGGAAACCATCGGCGCTGGTGGCCAGTTCCACATCCACCACGCCGCCGCGCGTGGCCCGATCCAGAATCTGCAACGCGCAAAAATAACGCTCGTCATAGTAAAAAACCGGTGTGGTGTGAAACTCCACCCAGGGCGGGTCGGCATCGTCCGGCGTGAGAATCAATTGGGGCTTTGACCAATGGATAAAATCCTTGCTCTCAATCCGGCCCATGGCGTGTTTCCAATACATCCCGCCGTCCGGCCCGTCTATCCACATCTTGCTGTAGTTGACAAAACATTGGCGCGGGACATCGTAAAAAACATCATAAGCGTCGGCCATGGAAAGCGGGATGGTCCAAGGCCGGTTGGTGTCATTTTGGAAGGGTACCGGCTCCCCGTGATTTCCCCGCGAAGTCAGCGACAGAGTGCCCATTGGACATTTCGTCCAATGAATGCCATCGGGAGAAAAAGCCACGTTAAGGCCGGGATATTCATGACCGCTGCTATCACGAGTGAAATCGAAGTAAGCCATCTTGTAACGGCGATTGATGTCGGGATCGCGCGGGTCCACCACGACCAATGCGCCATAACGGTCGGATGTGCCGCCATTGGCCACGAGGACAATGGAAGTGTCTTTGATGCCGTTGAAATCAAACAGGCCGAGATTGGGGTGGGTGAATTTGATGCCGTCATCTGACTCCGCGTAACTGACGACGCAACGGCGGGTTTTATCATGCGAGGCATTTCCGGCAAAGGCTTGGTACCACATTTGATATTTGCCCGTGGCCGGGTCGCGATAAACACTGACCCACGCGATGGCTGATTCCCCGGGACGCTGGCCATTCTTGACGATGGGATTGGCTGCACTGCGGGTCAACGGGCAAAGAACGCGTTTCGTGCCCGACCGATAGAGAATATCCGTGTCATCCACCATGAGGAGGGTGCGTTCGGCGGCGCAGGCCATGACCGGCAAAATAAAAGCGAGGATAAATCGGTTCACCAGATAAGTTTATGCCGTGGCCGCAAGGATTCAGCGAGGATGAAATTGGCGGAAGGGGTGGGATTTGAACCCACGCTAGGATTGCTCCTAGGCCTGATTTCGAGTCAGGTGCCTTCAACCACTCAGCCACCCTTCCGCTCGCAGGTGGTTTATTATCCGCATGAGAGGGGTCTCCGGCAAGTTTTTTTCACCGCCGTTATTAAGGCTTTACCTTTGGTGTCAAATAATCTACAAACGTAACCATGCTCCAGCCGCTTGGCGGTCCGGGAGTTTTTGTGTGAGCAAAAAAGACAACGCCCTTAACCAATATTTATTATGAGCGAAAAAATCCCCGGCGCAGAAAAGAAAATATCCGCAGGCATTTGCGGCATCCTCCTCGGCGGCCTTGGCATCCATAAATTCATCCTCGGTTACAAGAAGGAGGGCATCATTCAATTGATCCTCGGCGTTTGCACCTGCGGCCTGGCCGGCATCGTCGGCTTGATCGAAGGCATCATTTATTTGACCAAGAGCGACGAGGATTTCGTCAAGACTTACATTCAGAATAAAAAAGGCTGGTTTTAAAAACCGCCCCCCCGGGGGGCAGTTGGCCTTGGCTGGCACCGTCGCTCATTTCGGCTCGAATGTCTTTTGACACTCCGCCCCAGTTGTCTATACTCGCGTCATAAACAACCATCTTCCCATGAAATTGTTAAAACGCTGTTCTGTTGGTTTGCTCGTTATCCTGCTCGGGGCGCCCTTTCTTTTTTCCCAGCCGATGCTCCTCCGACCCGACGACGGGGGGATGGCCACCACGGGCATCACCAATCTTCGCGCCGGCCAGCCGTCGGCTGACGGCTCCGAAGTCCAGTTGACCATGGAAGTGAATTACGATGGCGCTTTTGGCTCAACCATCAAAGTCGTGCCCGTCATCGTCAGTAAAAAACAGCCGGAGATTTCCCGTTGGTTTGGCGCTGATCCCGTGATCGTGGGCAAGGGGCGCAGCCCGATTGTCATCAAGGTCAAGTATTTCAATGATGAACCCGGTGTCCCGCCGGAAATCACTTCTGATCGCGTGCGCGTGTTGATGATCAACAGCGGCGGCACGGCGGTGGTCGGTTCTTCCGTCATTCTCAAAACGATCAAGTGGGGCAATCCCAACGCAAAATCTATTCCGTTACCCGAAGTGAAACCGGGTGAACTCGTCGCCACTGCATCATCACCGGAAAACCGCGCTGCCGCCGAGGCCGAAGCGAAACGTTTGGCCGAAGAAAGCGCCAAGGCTGCCGCCGCCGCGAAGGAAGCGCAATTGAAAGCCGAAGCCGAAACCAAAGCCCGCGAAGAAGCCCGCATCAAAGCTAAATCCGAAGCGAAGGCCCGCGAACAAGCTCGTCTCGCCGCCGAAGCCGAAGCAAAACGTCTCGCCGAAGAACAGGCCAAAGCCGAAGCCGCCGCGCTGGCCGCAAAACAACAAGCCGAAGCCGAAGCGAAGGCCCGCGAAGAGGCCCGCCTCAAAGCCGCCGCCGAAGCCCAGGCTCGCGCCGCCGCCCGCGCCGCCGCCGCCGCTGAAGCTCAACGTGTGGCCGAAGAACAAGCCAAAGTCGAAGCCGCCGCCCACGAAGCGCAATTGAAAGCCGAGGCCGAAGCCAAAGCCCGGGAGCAAGCACGCCTTGTCGCCGAAGCCGAAGCCAAACGAATTGCCGAAGAAACCGCCAAAGCCGAAGCCGCCGCGCGTGAAGCGCAATTGCAAGCCGAAGCCGAAGCCAAAGCCCGTGCCGAAGCCGAAGCCAAGGAAGAAGCGCGTTTAAAAGCGGAAGCAGATGCCAAAGCCAAAGAAGAAGAGCGTCAAGCTGCGATTGCCGCCGCTCAACGCGAGAAGGAAGAAAAAGCCCGCGCCGAAGCCGCTGCCCGCGAACTCCAACAAAAAGCCGAAGCCGAAGCCAAAGCTCGCGAAGAAGCCAAACTGAGAGCCGAAGCCGAAGCCAAAGCCCAACACGAAGCCCAACTCGCCGCCGAGGCCGCCGCCCAACACGAGGCCGAAGAAAAAGCCCGCATCGAAGCCGCCAATCGCGAAGCAAAAATTCGCGCCGAAGCCGAAGCCAAAGCCCGCGAAGAAGCCCGCCTCGCCGCCGAAGCCGAAGCCAAACGCGTCGCCGAGGAAAAAGCGAAAGCGGAAGCCGATGCCTTGGCCGCAAAACAAAAAGCCGAAGCCGAAGCCAAAGCGCGTGAAGAAGCCCGCCTCAAAGCCGAAGCGGAAATGAAACATCTCGCCGAAGAACGCGCCAAGGCCGAAGCCGCCGCGCACGAAGCCAAACTTCAAGCCCAGGCCGAAGCCGAAGCCAAAGCCCGCGAACAAGCCCGCTTAAATGCCGAGGCCGAAGCCAAAGCCCGTGAGCAGGCCCGTCTCGCCGCCGAAGCCGAAGCCAAACGTGTCGCCGAAGAAAAGGCCAAAGCCGAAGCCGCCGCCCTCGCCGCAAAACAAAAAGCCGAAGCCGAAGCCAAGGCCCGTGAAGAAGCCCGCTTAAAAGCCGAAGCTGAATTGAAACGATTGGTTGAAGAAAAAGCCAAGGCCGATGCCGAAGCCCTCGCCGTGATCCGCAAGGCCGAAGCCGAAGCCAAAGCCCGTGAAGAAGCCCGCTTAAAAGCGGAGTCCGAAGCGAAAGCCCGAGAGCAAGCCCGCCTCGCCGCCGAAGCCGAAATGAAACGTCTCGCCGACGAACGCGCCAAAGCCGAAATTGCCGCGCTCGAAGCCAAACAAAAAGCCGAAGCCGAAGCCAAAGCCCGCGAAGAAGCCCGCGTCAAAGCCGAAGCCGAAGCCAAGGCCCGCGAAGAAGCCCGTCTCGCCGCCGAAGCCGAAACCAAACGTCTGGCCGAAGAAAAAGCCAAAGCCGAAGCCGTCGCGTTGGCCGCAAAACAAAAAGCCGAAGCCGAAGCCAAAGCCCGCGAGCAAGCCCGTATCGCCGCCGAAGCCGAAGCCAAACGCCTGGCCGAAGAAAAAGCCAAAGCCGAAATCGCCGCGCAGGAAGCGAAACAAAACGCCGAAGCCG
>CAIYOY010000134.1 GCA_903927905.1 uncultured Verrucomicrobiales bacterium
AGTAATTACCGACCGCCCTATTTCACCGACAAGCTTATTTAAATAAGCTTGTCGGTGAAATAGGGCGGTCGGTAATTACTGCTTTTCAATCCGAATAGTCGCGCTGTTTTTCCGCCCTTCATAGATGCCGGGCTGAACAATATTGGGGAAGAAATTAAACCCTTTGAGCCAGACAAGCAGCAACCCTTCCTTTTGCAAATCCCAACGGTAACCTTTTTTCGTTTCACCGCGATAAGTGATGACTGAATGATCCTCGACCAACGTTATGACGCCGAGTTCCGTGCCATTCTCGAACCATTTGTAACGACCGGCAATCGAGCTTTCCGACACAGTCGCAAAAGCACCTTCACCGGGGATTTTGGCCGGAAGCGGTTTCTTATCGCAGGCGACCAAGATGGCGGCGAGGAGGAAACAAGCCAGGCCAGCGGTAAAATTTTTCCGATGCAAATTCATGAGATGCTATACAATTTGATTTACTTAAAACGTCAAACTTCTGCTGTTCGCGGCGTCTTGTCTTCTTTCGCGTTTTTTAGCGTGTTTCGCGGGCAAAAAATCTCTTGCTTTATTTCCCAGTTTTTTCCACCACCAGCACATCAATCGTTTCGGTGCTTGGCACCAGTTCCAACCCAAGATCATCCGCCAGCGATTGTTCGATGCGCGATTGTTTTTCTTCCCTGGAGTTGACCTTGCCCCATTTGACTTCGATGTCGTAATGGCCGGTCAGGCCGGTTTGATCATTCACTGGACAACCGAAGATGCTCTCCAATTGACCCGCCAGAACACCCAAGCCTTGATCCTCAATGGAAAATCCTTGGTCGCTCCAATTGCTCCTGCCATAGGGGCGGGTGGAAGGCTTTAACCCGGGCGCGTTGGGAGTTTTGACCTTCAGAAGGAGGATTTCCTTTTCATGCTTTTCTCCATGGGCCGTGAGCCCCAATTGTTTTTTGATGGCGGCACGAAATCCAGCATCGCCTCCTTTGGGCAAATTGACCAGGAAATCGAACTTTAACCGGGGCTTGCCCGGAGGGTGTAGGTTGGCCGGAAATTCTGCGCGATTTTGATCGGCGTTGTAGGCTAAGCAGACCAATTCTTCCAGCGACTGATTTTTCCCCAGATGCTTTTCCCCGATCGAAACCCAACCTCCGTCCCTCGGGTATTTGGTTGGCCGGATGATGATGGTCTCCGGCATCTTGGCAAAATTTTCGGTGCTGAGGTTTTTTCCCCAGAGAGATTCATCCATCACCGGCTCGCGGAATTTTTTAACGGCAATTGTCGCCGTGCCAGTGGTGAGCAGCGCCGCCGCGCCGATGACAATGATGGTTTTTGTTTTGGTCCAGGCCATAGTTTTCAGTGTGGTTTTGAGCAGAGTTAAAGTTGTACCACCGACCGCGGTTCCTTTTGCGATGGCGACGGTGGTGATGCTGGCCGCGAGTCCGGATGGCGCAGCGTGAATGGTGTTGGCAGAAAGGACAGCGGCCAAACCAGTGGTTCCAGCGACAGCCCCTCGTTTCGCGAAAATTTTGCGGAGTTTCTCCAGCGAACGGGAAACCCGCTTCCGGGCCGTATCTTCGTTGGTGCCGAGAGCGAGCCCGACGTCATTCATGCTTTTGCCCTGGAAAAAGCGCAGGACGACGGCGTTCCGATCCGCTTCCGCCAATTGACTCACCGCTTCATCCAACAACGGCGAAAGCTGTTCCCAAAGGGCAGGGGATTCCGATTCATTAAGGGCGGATTGCATGTAAGCCTCCTGTTCACGCTGGACGCGGCGACGATTTTTAACGAGCGCATTGGCTGCGGCGAACCGAGTCGTGCGCACCAGCCATCCGGCAATGACCGTCCCCTCGCGCAACGTGCCGGCCTTTTGGGCCAGAATGGTGAAAACAACTTGAGCGACCTCCTCGGCCAGATGCGGGTCGCGGACCTGGCGCAATGCGGCCGAATAAACCAGATTCACATGACGCTGGACCAAAGTGGCAAAGGCCGGTTCCGAATGAGAACCGGCAAAATCCCGTAACAGCTCAAAATCAGGCATTTCGTCCATCTGCCTACATTATCTGCGCCCAAGCCAAAACCGGACAATTTTTTTTGCGGAAGATTATTTGCCGGCTTTTTGGACGATAAGCACGTCAATCATTTCACTAAACCAGATTCACATGACGCTGGGCCAAGGTGGCAAAGGCCGGTTCCGAATGAGAACCAGCAAAATCCCGCAACAGCTCAAAATCAGGCATTTCGTCCATCTGCCTATTTATGGACGCAGGACGGAAAACCGGACAGGATTTTTAAATGACACCAATTATGCGCTTGGCGGAGCTGATGCCCCGAACTCCGTTGTGCGGATGACATCCTTCTTGACTGTCGTCTGATTCTTGGTACGCTTCCTCCTGAACCCCCAACAGCTCGGTGGCGTTGGATCTTATCGAAAACCAAAAGGTTTATGAATATGTTTGCTAAACGAATCAAACTCTTGGCGGCTTTCCTCTCTTTTGGGTTGCTGATTAATCTTTCTGCCTTGGCCCAATCATCCCTGACCAACGGTCTGGTCGCTTATTATCCATTCAATGGCAACGCCAACGACGCTTCTGGGTTTGGAAACAACGGCACGGTCAACGGCGCGACCTTGGGATCTGATCGCAATGGCAACCCAAACTCGGCTTATTATTTTAGCGGGAGCCAAAATATAACGTTCACATCCCCAGTTTTGACTGCGACAGACAATTGGTCGGTAGTTGCTTGGCTAAACCTATCTACACTCAGCCAAAGCAGTTCGGCGGTGACAGTGGGTTATGATAACGGATCAACTGGAAACGGATATCAGTTGGGGATCGCTTCATCCAATGGAGGGAACGGCCATGATGTCTATGCCACTTTCGGCGGCTATACAGCGTTTGATAGCGGCTATTCGTTTCCGGCCACCAATGAGTGGCATCACGTCGCCTTGGTCCGTAAAAGTGGCGTTACGCAATTTTATGTTGACGGTTTCCGCACCCCCAACACCAGCACTCGAACCCCGATAACGCCCACCGCCCTCATAATTGGGTCGGTTGTTGGGAGCCGTTATTTTCAGGGGGCTATTGATGAAGTCCGTATATACAATCGCGCGCTTACTACCGATGAAGTCACTTTGTTGGCGGATGGTTTTCCTATGATTTCGCGGCAACCGGTTGGCGCCATTGGTTCAACCGGCGGTGTCCAGCTTTTTTCTGTGGCTGCTCTGCCTGCTTCGGTCAAATATCAATGGCAAAAAAATGGCATCAATCTCAGTGAGGGCGGACACGTGATCGGAGTGAATGGTGCTGCATTAACCTTATCCAGTCTTTCCCTCAGTGACGCCGGATCCTATGCCACTGTGCTCAGCAATCCCTATGGCACCATCACCAGCTCCAACGCTGTTTTGGTAGTGACACCCTATTCTGCCGCCAATGGACTGGTGGCGTATTACCCTTTCAGTGGAAACGTTAATGATAACTCAGGTAATAGCAATAATGGGACCAATCATGGAGCCGTCTTGATGCCAGATCGCTTGAGCAATCCCAATTCTGCTTATTTTTTTGCCGGGACCCAAAATATAACTTTTGCCAATCCACCCTTGACCAATTTGGACAATTGGACGATTACAGCTTGGTTAAGTCCTTCCACCCTTAGCCAGGTGGGCGAGGCTGTGGGGTTGGGCTATGATGATGGTTCAAGTGGTAACGGGTATGAGTTTGGGGTCAACAATGGGAACATATGGTGTTTGCTCAGTGGCGTTGACTGGATTGACAGCGGTTATACATTTCTCAAGACGAATGAATGGCATCATGTGGCTATGTTTCGCACGAATGGAATAATTCAATTTTATGTGGATAACGTTCTCCAGCCAAATAGCAGCACCGAAACGCCAAAGGCCCCGACAGCTTTCTCTATCGGCTCAGTGGCCAATCAACACTATTTTCAAGGCGGGATCGACGAAGTTCGCATTTATAATAGAGTCCTTACCGTCAGTGAAATGTCAATTTTATCAGACGGCCCGCCCAAAATCACCCAGCAGCCTACCAATATTGCGTCGGTTCAGCATAGTAATTGCACATTTATAGCCGCAGCCGGGCCGCAATCTGCTACTTATCAATGGCAAAAGAACGGGGTCAATCTTGTCAATGGCGGGCAAATAAGCGGTGTTGCGTCCACCGCGATAACCATCGCCAATCTTTCGCTCGCCGACGCCGGTTCTTATACCGTTGTCGCCAGCAATTCATACGGCTCTGTGACCAGCTCGCCTGCCATTTTGGTTGTGAATACCAGTCCTGCCGATATGGGGTTGGTCGCTTATTATCCTTTCAATGGCAACGTCAACGATGCTTCTGGCTTTGCCAATAATGGCATTAATAATGGCGCTACTCTCATCGCTGATCGCGCTGGCAATTCCAATTCAGCTTACTTTTTTGACGGCAGCCACAATATAACCTTTGGAACTGTTCCGTTGACCAATACCGATAATTGGACCATAGCCGCGTGGTTAAGCCCTGCTACCCTGAGCCAGGCTGGCGAAGCCGTCGCTGTTGGTTATGACAACGTCTCGAGTGGAAATGGCTATTCACTGGGTATTACAAGTTCTACAGGTCCGGCAGGTCGGAATGTGACCTGTCTTCTCTGGGGCGTGGCTTGGGTGGATAGCGGCTTCTCCTTTCCCACCACAAATGAATGGCATCACGTGGCGGTGGTTCGTGCCAACGGATTCATCATGTTTTATATTGACGGAACTTTAACCGGAAATTCGAATGGTTCCGTTCCGGCAATTCCGACCGGATTTAGCATCGGGTCGATGACGGGACAGCGATTCTTTCGCGGTGCGATCGATGATGTTCGCATTTATAATCGCGCGCTTTCCGCCAGCGACATCTCCATAATCTCGGACGGTCCGCCCTATTTTTTGCAAAATCCCACTAACATTATGATCTGTCCAGAGGCCAGCTGCATCTTTACCGCCTCTGCCGCGCCAGTTTCTGTTACCAATTATCAATGGCAAAAAAATGGCATTAACCTCTCCAATGGCGCTCAGATCTCAGGCGCTAATACTACGGCGCTGACCCTTTCCAGCGTCTCATCAACTGATGCGGGATCCTACAGTGTTTTAGTCAACAATTCATACGGTGCCCGGATCAGTCCCAGCGGCACTCTGGTGGTGAGTTCGAGGCCGGCCCTGGTCAGCCTCTCCATCGTGAATGGGTTCGTGGTGGGGGCCAGTGTCCTCGATGGCGGTTGTGGTTATGCCGCAGTTCCAGCTTTCACCTTTGTTGGCACCAATCAAGCGCCTCCAAAGGGCTATATCCAAATCACCAATGGTTCAGTCGCCAGCGTCGTCATCACCAATCCTGGTTTCGCCTGCGCCTCCAATATGCAAATGCTCATCCAACCGCCGATCTATTCAACCATGACTTATCTGCACATCCAGACCAACGCCCCCGGGGCCGCAGCCACCCCCCAAGTTACCAATGGTTTTATTGTTGGCGCCACCGTGACCGGTTCCAGCTCGGGCTATCCAACCCCCCCGGCCGTCAACTTTATCGATGCCAGCGGCGTCGGCGCGAGTGCGATCGCCCAAATAAACTCAGCTGGCTCCGTCACTAACATATATATCACCAACCCGGGTTTTGGATATACCACCAACACCGTGATCTCCATTACTGCAAATCTTCCGTCTGATGCCATCATTCCTGGTGCCACCGACCTCATGGTCGGACATTCCTATCAACTGCAAACTGCTTTGAAAGTGGCCAATTGGTCCACCTCAGGAACAGCCTTTACCGCCACCAATACCGTTTGGTTCGCGACCAACTTCTGGCCTTTGTCCGCAGCCACCAACGTATTCTTCCGCCTCCGCCAATAGTCCTGCATCTACCGGCAAGAGAACGGTGAGAAATATGGGAATAGTGCCTGCCCTCCGTACCGCTTTGGCGTAGGGGGGCCACTATTTATTGAGGATCGCAAAATATGGTGACATGAAGGATCGAGGGAAAATGGCGTCACTTTATTATACGATCCTCAATAAGCGAATGGTGAGAAATATGAGAATAGTGTCCACCATGTACACGACAACCCTTCCTTTTTCTGTCAAACTCGACCCCATGGAAAAATTGTCGCCATATCTAAGACTGTCAGCCGCCGCTTCTTTAGGCCCGGCGGGCCAGCATATTTGTAGCTTGTTGCTGCCTGGATATTCGAGCGCCATCGGCGCGGCATATTTTACCTGCCAACCAGAACCGGTCCTCATAAAGTTAAAACAAGGCAGAACAAGCCAAATTAAGACAAAACAAGGTAAAACAAGGTAAAACAAGGTTGTCGCCTCGAAAATTTTTCCCCCAACTCGACCTTGACACCCAACCCCCAAACCCTCTAAATTCACCCCGCTTTCGGTTCAGCCGCCCATTAATCGGGCTAATATTTGTTGTGGCTTTTTGCCTCAAGATAAGCTGAAATTGAAAACCATTGTTTTACTAAGATGAATAAAGGCAAAATTGTACAAGTGATCGGACCCGTCGTGGACATTGAGTTCGGCGACAAGCTCCCTGATATTTTTAACGCCGTCAAAGTGGTCTTCGACGTCCCCGGCATGGGCTCGACCAATTTGACCCTCGAAGTGCAGCAGCACCTCGGTGACAACTGGGTTCGCGCCGTCGCCATGTCCAGCACCGAAGGCCTCAAGCGTGGCCTCGAAGTCACCGATACCGGCGCTCCCATCTCCATGCCCGTTGGCGAAGCCGTCATGGGCCGCGTCTTCAACGTCACCGGCGATGCCGTGGACGAACAAGGCCCGGTCAACGCCGATAAATATTATCCGATTCATCGCGCGGCCCCTCCGCTCGTTGACCAATCCACCTCGCCCCAGGTTTTGACCACCGGCATCAAAGTCATTGACCTGATCTGCCCGTTCTTGAAGGGTGGCAAAGTCGGCGCGTTCGGCGGTGCCGGCGTCGGCAAGACCGTCGTCATCATGGAACTGATCAACAACATCGCCAAATTGCACGGCGGTATCTCCATGTTCGCCGGTGTCGGAGAACGCACCCGCGAAGGTAACGATTTGTACAACGAAATGATCGAAGCCAAGGTCATCAAAGTTGAAGAAGACGAAAAAGGTCATCCGAAAAAAGGCCCCAACGGCCAGCCCATCATCAAGCCCGGTTCCCGTATCGGACTCGTCTATGGCCAGATGAACGAACCACCGGGTGCCCGTCTCCGCGTCGCGCTCTCCGCGCTCGCCGTGACCGAATATTTCCGTGACGAAAAGAACCAGGACGTGCTCCTGTTCATTGACAACATTTTCCGGTTCTCCCAAGCCGGTTCCGAAGTGTCCGCGCTCCTTGGCCGCACCCCCAGCGCCGTCGGTTATCAACCGACTTTGGCCGCTGAAATGGGCGACCTCCAGGAACGCATCACCTCGACCAAAAAAGGTTCCATCACCTCGTTCCAGGCCGTCTATGTGCCTGCTGACGACTTGACCGACCCCGCGCCGGCGACCACCTTCGCGCACTTGGACGCCACCATCGTGTTGGAACGTTCCATTGCCGAATTGGGCATCTTCCCCGCCGTGGACCCGCTGTCCTCCAACTCCCGCGCCTTGACGCCCGACATCGTCGGCCAGGAACATTACGACGTTGCTCGCGGCGTCCAAAAAGTGCTGCAACGCTACAAAGATTTGCAAGACATCATCGCGATTTTGGGCATGGACGAACTCTCGCCCGACGACAAAACCACCGTCTTCCGCGCCCGCAAGATCCAGAAGTTTATGAGCCAGCCGTTTACCGTTGCCCAGATCTTCACCGGTCGCGAAGGCAAGCAGGTCTCCCGCGAGGAAACCGTCCGCGCCTTCAAGGAAATCCTCGAAGGCAAACATGATGAAGTGTCCGAACAGAACTTCTACATGAAGGGTGGCATTGACGAAATCAAAGAAGCGTAAACCGACATGGCCGCCACTTTAAAACTGGAAATCGTCACCCCGGAAGCCAAGACCTATTCCGAAGATGTGGACATGGTCACGCTGCCCGGTGTGGAAGGTGAAATGGGAATTTATCCCCAGCACGTTCCGCTCATGACCCAAATCGTCCCCGGCGAAATCTCCGTCCGCAAAGGTGGTCAGGATTTTTTCCTGGCGGTAGGCGAAGGATTCGTTGAGATCACCGGCGACCGCGTCGCCGTCCTGACCGACATGGCGATCAAAGCCGAGAACATTGACGAGCTGAAAGCCGAAGAAGCCAAAAAACGCGCCGAAGCCCGTCTCGCCGAAAAAATCAGCGACGAAGAATCCGCCCTGGTTTCCGCGTCTTTGGTCAATTCCCTGGCGCAATTAAAAGTCAAACGCCGCGGTCGCCACTGATTTTTGTGATGGGGTAGCAGTATAATAAAACGTATTAAACTGCTTCAACAATCATGGCCAATCTCGACTTTTTTGCAGTGCGCGAAGATTTGCTCGATCTTCTAAGTTTCATCTATTCCGAGACTGACTGCGTCGTGTTTGAATCCTACTCCCGTTTCGACACGGAACTTCGCCAATTTGGTTCCATTCAGGAGGTTGATTCTGCGTATCGTATTGGAGATGACCCTAATGGCAATGGCGGTGCAATAACCCTGCAACTTCATTCCCCCTCTATATCAGCACCGCCACGCGTCAGACGAATCAATCTCAATGTTCCGGGGCATAGTTTTCGTTTTTCCGTTGAGAGCGCAGGTTTGATGCAGCTCTACTTCGGTGGCGCACACAACGGATTTATTAGCAGATCACATTTCGGTCATTGGAATGAGGCTGGCGCGAGACAGCGTTGTATTCTGCCATCCGATGAAGTCAATTGGACGTTGCACCGGACTTTATCTGGTAAAATACAGAGACATATTAAGAACCGTTTGGCTCACGCGAAGGTTCATGGACGATATATATTAGCTCGCTCATTTGCTGAGTTGCAAACGGGTAAGATTGCCCGAGTTGGAAGCTTGGATTTTGGAGCGACTCACCCTGATTTGAAGTGTCTTTCAAATGGAAAAGCTGTTTAAAGAGGTAACCATTTTTCTCTGCGTTCCTCCGCGCTCTTTGCGTCTCTGCGTTAAACTCCGCCGTATCAAGTAGCACACGCCTTCTTCTTGCACGACCCCAACCGCTTCAATTCCTCGCAGGTCCCCGTGATCTGCAACCGTTGCGACTTGACAGAAAAGCCGAGCCGCTGGGAAATCTCGCCTTCCAACTGCTCAATCTTTTCACTCTCAAACTCCACGATCTTGTCGCAGTCCTGGCAGATGATGTGGTTGTGATTCGGATGATCCGCGTAATTGGGATCGTAAAACTTGTGGTCCTTGCCGAAATCCATTTCGTGGACCATCCCGCTCTCGGTCAGGAGGGGCAGGGTGCGATAGACGGTGGCACGGGAAACGGATTTGTCCTTTTGGCGCGACCATTTGAGGAGTTGTTCAGCGGTAAAATGCTCCTCAGTATTGAAAACCGTATCCACAATGGCCTTGCGCTGCGCGGTGATGCGCAGATTCTTGTGTTGCAAAAAAGCGAGGAAACGCTTTTTGGCAACGGATCGGTCGGGTGCGGCCATGCTGAAGATAGTATATTTTGAAATCGGAGAAGTTCAAGGTTTAAGGAAACGCGTTTCGTATTGCGAGTTGCGCGGGAAAGGAGTTTGATGGTGACGAAAACTGGCTTGCCGGAAGGCATGGAAAGAGGCATATTATGGCTGATGAAACTGCGAACCGACCTGCTCAAGTACGCAACACCGCAGGAGACGATAAAAGAGGCCGTAGCGAACAATCCCCGCTACAAAGCCGAGCCGCTTTTCTCGCAAACTGGGACTGGGAGTCTGTCGCCTGCCTCAACCGAACAGTATGCGAAAGAGGTCGAGCGCAGCACGGCACGAATTCAGAAAGCGTTGCGGTTGTCCGCCAAGAGTGGCTCGCGCGGCGTCTTGAAGAAAGCAGCCTGATCGAAGCCCTTGATTACCTGAAAAGTTGTCATCGGCGCGCACCTTTTCTCTTCTTTAACGGCAACACCTTCGCTGATATTGCCCGCACTTTTTCAGATTATCTTTTTGCTGAACTGCCACATGTCCGCCGGCGTGAAGCCGTTTCAGCCGTTGCTCATTATATCGCTGGGGTGCTTGATTTTGAGTCCATGGCCGGGATTGTGGAAAGTTTATGCGAGAGCGCCAATCTAAAACCCGGTGACAATGTGAAAACTTTACGCGGCTCAACCCATGGCGTTATTCGACGAATCCAGAAAGATGGCCGGGTGGTATGGACTCCGGCTGGCAGCCAGTCGGAACTGATCGCGCTGCCAGAAAGCCTCATTCTCGATAAGAAGCAGAAGAAATGAAAATCGAACTCATCAACACCGGCAGCGAACTCCTCCTCGGTCGCGTCCTCAACACCCACCAGCAATGGATCTGTCGCCAGCTCGCCGATCGCGGCTATCAAGTCACACGGCAGTGTTGCATTTCCGACGACGGCAAAGCGATCGAGACCGCGATGCAAGAGGCCTTAACGCGTTCGGATTTGATCATCACCACCGGCGGCCTTGGCCCTACTTCCGATGACATCACGCGCGAATTGGTCGCGAAGTTGCTGGGAAAAAAGTTGACGTTGGATGAAGCGGTGCTGGCCAACATGCAGAAATATTTCCGCGACCGAAAACGGCTGATGCCCGCATCATCGAAGGTCCAAGCGATGGTGCCGGAGGGAGCGGTGGTTTTGCCGAACAACCACGGTACGGCGCCCGGATTGGCCATCCCGGCCAAAGCCAACACCTGGGTGGTGATGCTGCCGGGGCCACCGCGCGAATTGCGACCGATGTTTCTCGAATCGGTCGTGCCCTTGCTGGAAAAACAATTTCCTTTGGCCCATCCGTTTGTTTGTCGCACGTTGAAAACGACCGGCCTGGGCGAATCGTTTGTTGAAGAGAAAATTGCCGTGCCGTTGCAGGCTTTGGTCGGGCAGGGATTGGAGATCGGTTATTGCGCGCGCATCGGCGAAGTGGATGTGCGGCTCGTGGGTCATGGAAGCGATGGCGGAAAGATAGTGGCGGCGGCGGAAGATATTGTTCGCGGATTGATCGGGCCGCTGATTTTTGGTTTGAACGATGATTCGCTGGAAGTGGCTCTTGTTCGTCTTTTGACAGAGAAAAAGAAAACCCTCGCCCTGGCTGAATCCTGCACAGGTGGTTTTATTGCCCACCGGATTACCAATGTTCCTGGTGCGTCCGAAGTGCTGATGAGCGGAATGGTGACTTACAGCAATCATGCAAAAATGGATCTTCTCGGCGTCCGTGAATCGAGCCTGAAAGAACACGGTGCCGTCAGCGAAGTTGTGGCCAAAGAAATGGCCGAAGGCGCGCGCCGAAGAGCCAAGACCGATTACGCCATCGCTGTAACCGGCATTGCCGGACCGGGTGGCGGGTCGGAAGCGAAGCCTGTCGGGACCGCCTATGTGGGGTTATCCGGGTCGGAAGGAACGCAAGCGCAGCGCTTGTTCAACCCTTTTGACCGCGAAACCTTCAAGTTTGTGACCTCGCAGCAGGCTTTGGATTGGTTACGACGGACGATCCTCACCGGGCAAATCGAATAATGATTTTGACGGAGTGCGGGTCTGTGACTCGCGCTCCATTAAAAACCCCTTGTCTCCGGTCTCTGCCCGCTGCATGTTCGTCTCAACATTCCATTAACCGATGTCCCATCCCATTGACCCATTTCAATTGATCCAAATTCAGCGGGACGGAACCCTCGCCACCGACCTGATTGTGTCCCACGATGTGTTGGAAACCTGCCAGCTCACTGCCCAATATTTCAAAGACGCCGCCTACCAACCACCCTGGGTCGGTTATCTGGCTTTCGCGGGCGCCATCTGCGTGGGCCAAGGCGGCTTCAAAACTCCGCCGCTCAACGGCGTGGTGGAGATCGCCTACGCCACCGGCGAACCGCATCAGAGAAAAGGTTGCCACCCGCCTCGGTCGCGCGCTGATCGAAATCGCCCGCCAAACCGACCCGAAAATCTTGCTCACCGCTCAAACGCTCCCCGGCTCCAACGTCTCCACCCGCGTCCTGACTAAACTCGGCTTCCGTCACGTCGGCCAATTGGAACACCCAGAGGACGGCCTGATTTGGGAATGGCATCTGGCATAAAGCTGATGCCCGTCCTCACATCGAATACTTGCAACCCAGGGTAGTGCAAAGCGCAAAACCCCAGGCTGAATTCCAAGATCCCTTCAGTATTAAACAGTAATTTCGTTTTCCCTTTGAGCTAAAGGGATAATGATTAGGTGGTCAATTTATCCACCTTGCCGGTCATGAAATCTTTATTCTTGTCGCCGACCCAGTAGCGGTTGCCAGCGATGCACCAGATGAAGTGCAGTTCTTCTTCCTGGCTGAAAACCGGATGATAGTTGAGCAGGGGAATGGTGACGGCGTCGCCTTCGTTGACCGATTTGACGAAGCTTTTGGTTTCTTCATCCACATAGACTTCCATCGAACCGTGGCCCTGGGTGAAGATGTAAACCTCCTCTTGATCGGTGTGGTTGTGCGGCGGGTAGGAGCGTTGGTGCGGCTGGAAAATGGTGTAGCCGGCGATGAGCTTGTCGGCGCCTTCGCTGACATCGAACATGAGGAAGACATCCTTGCCTTTGAGATGGCGGATGCGTTTTTCGTCTTTGGAATATTCACTCCAGCGGGAATGGAAGACGGGGTGGGTATTGTCGGCGGTGGCGCGGCAGGCGATGATTTTGGTTTCGCCGCTCTTTTGGGCGAGGCGATAGGTCGCACCGCGCGGGATGTAAAGGGTGTCGTAATGTTCGAGGGCGTATTCCTTGCCGTTGACGGTCGCCGTGGCCGCGCCGCGCCAGGTGAAGAGAAGGGTTTCTTCGGTGGGATGGGCGAGGGTGCCGCTGCTGGTCGGGCCGGTGAGTTCGTAGGTTCCGTAGGTGAGGAATTCGAGGTTGGAGGTGTGCGGGTTGGATTTCTCGACGTAATGGAACGAGCCGGAATTGTTGGCGATGAAGTTTGCGGGTTTGATGTTAGGCATAATTTTTATTTGTTGGAGTTTTTATTTTCAAAAGACCTCACCTCACCCCAACCCTCTCCCCTCCATCCGAGGAGCGGAGAGGGTGAAGATGGGAAAGTCGAGGGCTAGGTGTTTGTCATAGGCAAATAGAGATGTGTTTAGTTTCAAGAAAGGAATCAAGCCCTTCGCTGCCGAGTTCGCGGCCCCAGCCGCTCTGTTTTACCCCGCCAAAAGGCGCATTGGTGGTGGTCGGCAAGCCGTCGTTAATGCCGATCATGCCGGCTTCGATTTGTTCCATGAGCCGGAAGGTGCGGCTGAGATCGCGGGTAAATGCGTAGGCACTCAATCCGTATGGCGAGCCGTTCGCCAATTCGATGCCTTCGGCTTCGGTGTCGAAGGGCGCGACGGCGGTGACGGGGGCGAAGGTTTCTTCATTCATGCAAAGGGCATCCTTGGGGACGTCGGCCAGAACGGTGGCTTCGAAAAAGTAGCCGGGGCGATCAACGCGTTTGCCGCCGCAGAGGAGTTTCGCGCCGCGTTTGACCGCATCTTCAACATGTTTCGCCGCGTTGTTGACTGCGTTTTCGTCAATCATCGCGCCGATCTGGACATCGGGTTCGAAGCCGTCGCCAACTTTCATAGCTTTGGTTTTCTCGACGAATAGTTTCAGAAATTTATCGTAAATGCCGCGTTGCACATAGACGCGATTCGCGGCGATGCACGATTGGCCGGTGTTGCGGAACTTGGCGAGCATGGTGCCATCCACGGCTTTGTCGAGTTCGGCATCATCGAACACGAGGACGGGGTTGAGGCCGCCTAGTTCGAGGGAAAGGGGTTTGATCTGGGCAGCGGCGCCGGCGATGAGTTGCTTGCCGACTTCGGTGGAGCCGGTGAAGGTGATTTTGCGGACGAGCGGATTTTCGAGAAATTCTTTGCCGATCTCCGCAGCGGAACCGGCGACCAATTGGAAAACGCCTTTGGGCAGTCCTGCGGTTTGGCAGGCTTCGGCGAAGGCGACGCAGGAAAGGGGAGTGTAGCTGGCAGGTTTGAGGACGACGGGACAACCGGCGGCGAGGGCCGGGGCGACTTTGCGGATGGCGAGGACAAGAGGAAAATTCCACGGGGCAATGGCCCCGACAACGCCGATTGGGGTTTTGATGACGAGGTTGCGTTTGCCATCGGTTTGGTGCGGGATCACGCGACCGTAACCGCGCCGACCTTCTTCGGCGAACCAGCGGAGGTGGTCCACGGTCATGCCGACTTCCCCGACACTTTGGGCGAGGGGTTTGCCATTTTCGAGAGTGATGGTTTTGGCGATTTCATCACGGCGGCGTTCAAGTTCATTGGCGATTTTGTGGAGGTATTCGCCACGGGCTTTGGCGGTCAATGCGCGCCATCCGGCGAAGGCGGCGTGGGCGTCGGTGATTGCTTTTTTGACACGGGCGCGATCAGCGACGGCGATATTGGCGAAGGCCTGGCCGGTGGCGGGATTGCGCACAGGGATGTTTTTGTCGGTAAAGACAAATTCGCCGTTGAGGTAAAGGGGGTGAGTTTTCATGTGGGAATTTTATTTAATTTCGACGATGGCCCGGCGTTTGATGGACTCTTCCCCGGCAATGGCCATGAGGGTGGCGTCCACGCAATTTTTTACGGTGGTCAGGGGTTGGCGTTTTTCCAGTATGCAGTTGACAAATTCGGTGTGGATTTCATCGAAGCCGAGGTGGCTGCCCCAGCCTTCACCCTGCCTGGCTTCGACACTATGGATGATTGGCTCTTTTTGTTTCGCGCCGCGTTTCCATTGCAAAATTTCGATTTGCGAAATGCGAGTTTGCAGGAGGCCTTTGTCGCCGATGATTCCCATCTCCAGATCTTCCTGCGGGAAATCGAGCGCGAACAGGCAGAGGTGATGAGTGCCGATGACGCCGTTGGCGTATTCAAAACTCATGGTGACGTGATCATTGACCTGATGCGGGCCTTTGAGGACGCGATTGACGGCGTTGTGGCCGAAGGCGCAAACGCGTTTTGGCCGCGAGCCGATCCACCAGTTCATCAGATCAAAGTGATGGCAATTTTTGTCCACGAGCGAGCCGCCGGATTTGCGGTCGTCTTGAATCCAGTTTTTAGATTTCTTTTGGAATGGCCCGCGAAATTCCCGGCACCAGACCATTTTGGGTTTGCCGATTTCACCGGCGTCCGCCAGTTGCTTTATTTTTTGGAAATAAGGCGAGTAGCGGAGTTCGTGGCCGATCATCAGGATGCGGTCCGTTTTTTTTGAAGCCTGCAAGAGAGTCTGACATTCTTCCTTGGTCACGCCGCAGGGCTTTTCCAGAAACAGATGTTTGCCGGCCTTCAGGATTTTCAGGGCCAGTTCCACATGGGTGAAATTAGGCGTTGAGACCACGATGGCATCGAGCGGTTGTTTGATCAATTCGGCTTCAGTTCGGCAGAGTTTGGCCTTGGGCGCGATTTCGAGGGCGCGCTTGATATTCGCTTGATTGCTGGAACAGAGGGCCGAGATTTCCACCTCATCAGGACAGAGCTTGACCATGGAGTTCACATGACTGAACCCCATCGCGCCTAAACCGATGAAGCCGAACCGGAGTCTCACGGCTTGGGAACTTTGGCCCAATCTTTGAGGAAAATATCAATCCCGAGATCGGTCATCGGATGATAATAGAGTTGCTCCAGGACATCGAAGCCCATGGTGATCACATCGGACCCGGCAAGCGCGGCTTCCAGGACGTGCAACGGATGGCGCACGGCTGCGGTCAGAATCAGGGTCTTGTAATCGTAGTTATCGTAAATGGTGCGAATCTGTCGCACGCAATCCATGCCCACATGGCCGGCGGCATCGAGGCGACCGACGAACGGGCTGATGTAAGTCGCACCGCACTTGGCCGCGAGCAGCGCTTGCAACGGCGAGAAGGTCACGGTGACGTTGGTCTTGATGCCTTCGGCGGTGAGAATTTTCACGGCCTTGAGGCCTTCGCGCAACAGGGGGACTTTGACCACGACGTTCTTGTGCATCTTGGCCAGGGCGCGGCCTTCGGCGGCGATTTCGGGCGCGGTGAGGGTGATGGTTTCGAGGCTGATCGGCCCGTCCACGAGGTCGCAGATTTCGCGGTAAACTTCGAGATGTTTGCGGCCGGTTTTGGCGACGTGGCTGGGATTGGTGGTGACGCCATCAATGATGCCCCAGCTATAGGCTTCTTTGATCTTATCTACGTCTGCGCTATCAATAAATATTTTCATGTTCTTACGTTAGGTTCACGGTACGGTGATATATTCGTTAAATATGTCAACCGTTATCCATTCTTAGGCCATGGGGTGTTTTCTCCGCCCGGCTCGAAATAATTCGATTTCAAATTAATAGTCGTAAATCCGGGAAAAATGTCAAACGGATTTTCAGGTGGTAGCGGAGCGCGGGTCTGTGGCACAGTGCCAAGACATCGCTTACAGCCAGCGCCAAGACAT
>CAIYOY010000135.1 GCA_903927905.1 uncultured Verrucomicrobiales bacterium
CTGGCCATAAAGTGGGGTGGCGACGCTCAATGTCCGCCACCCTGACGTCCAGTTGGCGATTATTTCTTCTGCGCGTCTTCGATGTACTTGATCACATCGCCCACGCTCTCAAGCTTTTCCGCCTGTTCATCGGGGATTTTGTGATCGAAGGCATCTTCGAGGGCCATGATCAATTCGACTGTGTCCAGCGAATCGGCACGGAGATCGTCAATGAATTTCGCATCAGGCGTTACTTGCTCGATGGGGACATCGAGTTGTTTGGCGATGATATCTTTAACTTTTTGCTCAATTGATTGTTCAGCCATTTGCTAATTCTCCATTTAAGTTTGGTCTGTGTCAATGCCCTACGTTCCAGCGACCGTCGGGTCCTGGAGCAAATTTAACCGTAATTGAATGATAAATGCGTTCAATTCAGTCACTGTCTAACTGCTTCAAGGCCATGCGTCCAGCCTGAATTTTAATTTTAACGGGAGTCCTACGGCCTTGGGAATCTCACAATTGCATTCGCGTTCCCCGTTCCGACAGGATGGCGGCGTATTTTTGTTTCGCCTCCGGTGAAAGAAAGCTTTGATCGAGCAGTTCGCGCCAGACCGGCATCGCCCGGCTGAATCGGGACAGGACATCGGCCAAGACGAGATCATTGATCTGCAAACGTTCACGGGCGAAGTAGGTCACGAGATCGTTGCGCTTGAGCCGTGATTTCTTCCCATTGACCGGGAGCGCCATTTCCTCTTTGGCGGCCACGAGTGCGATGGTGGTGTTCAAAAAATCGTAGGCCGGGGCGAGTTGGACTTTCTCTTTCCGGGTGATCAACGAAAAGTTTTTCAGATGCATGTCTTCGTTGCCCGTCAAAAAACTGAACAAGGTTCGTTCAAAGAGTTTCACACGCTCAAGGGCCGGAAAGGTGCAAAATTGCTCGATGACGCCCGCGACTTTCTCCATGGAAGAATCGTATTTGGTTTCGCGGCTCGCACCGCTGAGCTGGGCGAAATCTTCGACCGGCAGGCGGTCCCGGCCGTCCCGATCAAAACGCTTGATAAAATAAGTGAATGAACCGTCCACCGCACGGAGCAAGCCGTGGACCGGCACTTCAATACCCACCGCTGCCGCCATCCGCATGGTCAGGTCTTCGTTTTCCGGGAGTTCGGGAAAATCGCGGCTCGGCGGTTTCAAGATGTAGCGCCCGCCCCGATCCACCACCTCGAAACGGCCTTCGGAGATGCGCAACACCGCGCTGAGTTTCAATTGCACGCCCTGGATGGACATTTTGCCAGCGCGGCTGATCGCTTCGCGTCGTTGCTGTTCGGCGGTGAATTCGAGCGGGGCCAACGATGTGAGGCTTCGATGCAAAGATTTCAAACCGGCGACCGAATAGCTCGCGCCCTCGGGCAAAGGTTCGTAAGTGATCGGACAGCGGTTCATGCCGCCTCCTTGATCGTCAAAGCGCCGACGACATCCTGCCCAACTGTGAGCAGTTGTTGGAACATGTCTTTCTTGTCAATTTTGTATTGCCTTAGCATGGCCTCAAGTTGAAGGCCTTCCGGGAGCAGTCCTTCGAAAACAGACGGGAACTGGTTGAATTCGTACGGAGCTTCGCGAACGGGCAGGGCCAGAGAAACCGGCTCGCCAGAATATCCTGTCATATAAACAAACCGGTAGCGATTCCCGTCCAACTCCTCGAGCAATCCTGCGAGTGTTTCCTGTTGATAAATTTCAGCTTTTCTCATGCGGAAGGCGCGGGGTTAGTCTGTTTCGCTTGCCGTTCCAAGAAGGGACTTTGCAAAATGAACCTGATGTTCAAGGCGGCGAGCACCTTCTTCAATGTGTCCAACTGCACCGATTCCTTGCCGTGTTCGATATCAAAAACAACCGTCTTGCCGACTCCGGCCAACCGGGCGAGTTCGTTCTGGCTAAGGCCACTCAACCGGCGATGGTCACGCACAACATTCTGTAAATCATTAGTCATATACTGTTATAGCGGTATTATTAACTGATTCAGCCCGTGTGTCCAGTAAAAATTGCTTTAATATGCTTATTATTACTGTTTTAGCAGTAAAATATTAAGAATATTATGACAAATGTAGGTAAACTATAGATTTATCGGCAATAATTACCGCTTTGGCGGTAATTACATTACCATGCCACCATCCACCGTCAAAACCTGCCCGGTGACGTAGCGGGCACCGGGACTGGCGAGGTATAAAGCGGCGTTGGCGATGTCGTCGGCCTGGCCGAGGCAATTCAAGGGAATCCGCTTGAGCAATTCGGTCTTCATTTCCTGGCTCAAAACGGCGGTCATGTCGGTCTCAATGAATCCGGGGGCGAGGGCGTTCACGGTGATTCCGCGGGAAGCGAATTCGCGCGCGGTGGACATGGTCAGGCCGATCAACCCGGCTTTGCTGGCGGCGTAATTGCATTGCCCGGCATTGCCCATCAGGCCGATGACCGAGGCGATATTGATGATGCGCCCGCTGCGTTGTTTGAGAAAATCGCGGGCAAAGGCTTTGGTGAAGGCGAAGGCACCGCGTAGATTTGTGTTCAAGACCGCGTCCCAATCCTCATCGCTCATCCGCATGATCAGGCCGTCCTTGGTCACGCCAGCGTTGTTGACCAGGATATCCACTTTGCCGGCGTCTTTCAAAATTTTCTCACCGGCGGCGGCGACGGCTTTCGGATCGGAGACATCTACGGCGTAAGCCCACGCTTTGCGGCCCAGGGCGCGGATTTCGGCGGCGACCTTTTCGGAATTTTCCACGGTGCGGGACACGCAGACGACGTCCGCGCCTTCGGCGGCAAATTTCAACGCAATGGCCCGGCCAATGCCACGGCCCGCGCCGGTCACGACGGCAATCTGATTTGCTAATTGACTCATATAATTAATCTTCAATTGTTTGTAGCGCAGATTTGCAATCTGCTGTTTCGCAGGTTTTCAACCTGCAGGTCTCGAAAATTTTGCAGCGCTCGAATTTATCACGCCCAGCCGATTAAAAATCGGCGATACGGCAGATTACAAATCTGCGCTACGGGGCAGTATTCAGTCCCGACACGGTCTGTTGCAAGCTCGCAACATCGGCTACATTGAAACCTTGAGCGGCTTTGTCTATGCGCTTGAGGAAACCGACCAGCGTTGTCCCAGGCCCGAGTTCGATAAACCGGGTGTAGCCTTGCGCCAATAAATAACGCATGGACGCTTCCCAACGCACGGGCGAAGTCACTTGATCCACCAGCAAACGTTGAATGTCCACAGGAGCGCCATGCGGCTTGGCGGTGACGTTGGAAATGACTTCCACGGCGGCGGCTTTCATGGGAACAGTCGCGAGCAAAGATTGCACCTTGGGTTTCGCGCTGGCCATCAGGGCCGAGTGATACGCTCCAGCCACGGGCAGGGGCACGGCGCGTTTGGCACCTTTGGCTTTGGCGAGTTCACAGGCTTTGGTGATCCGTTCGGCCTCACCTGAAATCACAATCTGTCCTGGGCAATTCAGGTTGGCCATCTCCACTCCGGCCTCCTGGCAAACGGTTTGGGTCGTATTCTCATCAAGGCCAAGCACCGCCGCCATGCCGCCTTTGGTCACTTCGCAAGCCTCCTGCATGAAGCGTCCGCGTTGCCTGGCGATCTTCAAACCGTCTTCAAAAGAAAACACCCCACCCGCCGTCAGGGCGGTCAACTCCCCCAGCGACAAACCGGCGGTGGCTTGGAACGTCAACGCGGGCACGCGTTCTTTGAGCAATTCAAACGCAATCCAACTGACGAGAAAAATGGCCGGCTGCGCATTTTCCGTTTTGGTGAGTTCCGCTTCCGGCCCATTGAAACAAACCGAAGCGAGGTCGTAGCCGAGAATCTGCTGCGCGCGATCGAACCAGATTTTGGCCGAAGGAATTTCGGTCAAATCTTTTCCCATCCCGACGTATTGCGCGCCCTGTCCGGCAAATAATAATGCTGTTTTACTCATAAATAGGGGTCAGTCCTATAATTGTGACATTTTTGGATTATTTCGTTCTCCGATACAGTTTGTAAATCGCCGCCTGATCCGTCGGCTTGATCAAGATTTCATCAATGTTCACATGCGCAGGGCGGCTGGCCACCCAGACCATCGTTTCGGCGATGTCTTCCGGCTGCAAGGGATGCGTCCCTTCATAGACTTTTTTGGCGCGTGCCTGGTCGCCTTTGAAACGGACGACGGAAAATTCCGACTCGGACAATCCGGGATCCAGCGAACAAACGCGCACGCCGGTGCCGTACATTTCCAGGCGCAGGGCCTGAGTGATTTTGCGTTCGCCCGCTTTGGCCGCGCAGTAAGCCGCGCCATTTTCATAAGCCGTGTGACCGGCGAGCGAGCCAATGTTGATGATGCAACTCCCCGGATTACTCACCACAAGGGGCAGCGCGGCGCGGGTCATGCGCAAGAGACCAAAGACGTTGGTTTGCAGCGTGGCTTCCCAGTCTTCGTCCGTGGCGGTGGCGATG
The DNA here is from genome assembly GCA_903927905.1 of uncultured Verrucomicrobiales bacterium. GTDB lineage: Bacteria > Verrucomicrobiota > Verrucomicrobiia > Limisphaerales > Palsa-1400 > CAIYOY01. The sequence goes on from CAIYOY010000135.1 coordinate 4,469, forward strand.
GGATCAAGGCCGTGCGCACCGCCGGCGTTGTTGATGAGAACGTCGAGTTTGCCGGTTTTTTCTTTGGCCCAAGCGATGAAGGATTCGACGCTGGCAGTCTTCGTGACATCGAGAGGGTGATATAATGCGGTCAGAGCGCCCGCCTTCTTGGCTGCGGTAGCAACGGCTTTAAGTTTTTCCTGCCTTCGCGCACCCAATAAAAGTTTGCATCCTTCAGCCCCAAATGCGCAGGCAGCGGCAGCACCGAAACCGCTGGAGGCCCCGGTGATCAGCACCCATTTATTCTTTAAACGCGACATGGAGAACCTTTACCCCAAGCGTAACTCTAACGGAAGATTTTTCCGCAAACGTCTCTTAACCGGCGGTAATAAATCGATTGATCGTAGCAGCCAACGTGAGTTGGCTCATATTTTTCTCGAAACCGAGGCGGAAATTAGAGCCAACTCACGTTGGCTGCTACTTTTTAAACGGCTGTTAAGGAGCGATTTGCGTGACGAGCCGATAATAACCATTGGTCCCGCCGGGAGTGGTGATGGTGAAGATGCCTTCGCCGTTGGTGTTGACGACGGGCTGGTTGGTCAAGGTCAGCCAGGCCGGATTGACCAAGCTGACGGATTGTTGCAGATGATAATTGCGTCCGCCCTGATACGGCGAGAAAGTGAATTGCAAAATATTATTGGGCAATGACTTTATCGCATACTTCAGAGCCGAAGAACTGTTGTTCGGGTTGGTCCCAAGGACGTATTCCTGGTAATTAGAATAACCATCGCCATCGGCATCGTCTGAGCCGTTCACTGGCGCGCCAAAATAAGCTCTTGCCCATGAATCCGGCACGTTTCCTGGCGGGGGATTGTCCAAGCTGGTGTTGGCAATCCACTCCACCGCATCGGCAATGACCGTTGTGTTTGTTTCCCCGGTGTCGTTCGAGATGGTGACATTGCCATTGGTGCCGGCGGCAAAAGGGAAGGCGGTGGTGAGCAGGAGCCATTGACCGCCGCCAATGCTTTCATTCACATGATACACGGCCTGGGTGGAATTGCCGTTGATCTGGAAAGTCGCATTGGTGGACCAATTGGCCCCGTGGCTGTACCAGATGTAAACATCGTACAGGCCAGTGGAAGGAAGAAGGGGCGTGAAAGTCGCGATGGAGGTCGCGCCGTTGGTCGAGCTATTGGCGGTTTGAAAGGAGGTGCCGTATTTATCCGTGCCAGCAGTGCTCAGCGTCCACAACCCGGAAAAACTTGCGGCGGGATTATCCACGATGACAATCGCCGCCGGATTTCCGGTGGAAAATGATCCGGTTGACGTATAAAGCGTTCCGGCGACGATCGAACTGGCGCGGAAGTAATAAAGCGTGTTGGTTTGCAAACCGGTGATCCAAGCCAGGTGACTGGTGGTGGGAGTTTGATCCAGATAAGTGACGCTGCCAAAATTGAGGCTGGTTCCATAAGCCACCTGGGTCGTGCCATTCGAACGGGACATCCACGAGACAAACGCGCTGGTATTTTGCGGGGTGGCCACAACGTTGGTGAACATCGGAATAACGTTGACCGAATTCGACGTGGTGAAGGTTCCATTGGCGGTATATTCCGTTCCGCCGACGAACGAGCTGACCCGGAAATAGTAAAGGGTGGAGGCTTGCAGCCCACTCAGGAAAGCGACGTGATTGGTGGTTAAAGTTTGATCCAAGGTCGTGGCGTTCCCCAAGTTAGTCGTCACATCGTAATAGACCTGGGTGGTCCCATTGGAGAGCGACTTCCAGGAGACAAACGCGCTGACATCCTGTGCCGTGGCGACAACGTTGGTGATGATCGGCGGCGGTGGAATGATCGTCAGGCTGTTGGTGGAAGTGAAATTGTCACACGGATAGTAATCGTTCTCATTGGCCGCGACCGTGGCGGTATTGATGGCGGCGCCGGCGCTGGCGGCTGTGGCGGCGATGGTGGCGGTCAACGTCTGATGGGCGCCCAGCAGACTGACGTTGAAAACGACAACAGTGTTGGCATTGCTGAAAGTGCCGCGCGTTTGACTCAGCCCGGTGACGACCCAATTGGTCGGCAGGATGTCGGTCAGAACGATTCCGGTGGCCGTGATCGGGCCTTTGTTGGTCACGAGCAGAGTGTAGTTGACGGTATCGCCGATGTTGGGGGAAAGATTGTCCGCTGTCACGCTGACACCCAGATCGGTGCTTCGGCCAACGCCGCCAATGACATAAGCCGCCAGACCATTGGTCGTCCCGTTGAAGACATCGGCGTTCGCATTGGTGATATCGCCATTCACCTCGACGGTGGCATATTGCCAGAAGGTCCAATCCGTCCAGGGCGCGTTGGTGCTGGGCGCCCCGGTCTGCGGGTCCAGACCATTCTTGCTAGTCATGGCAAGCGGATAATTGGTCAGTGTGGTGGTGTCGAACCGGGTGGGGGAGTAGGCCGTGGTTGTGCGGACAATAGGCATCACCGTGACACAATTGGAAGCAGCATATGCGATGATGTCCTGGCACCAGCGATCCACCCAGGCGGACAGGCTGGCTTTGGTGTAGGAATTGCCGGGAGTTTGTTCGATGTCAATCACCGGCATCATGAAAGTGCCGGCCCCTCTGATATAGTTGCTGGCGTTGTTCCAGAACCAGGCGGCTTCCACATCCGCGCCGGTCAGGCCAAGATCCAGGTCGGGGCGGGCAAAATGATACGCGCCGATCGGCACGCCGGCGGCGATCGCGTTCGTCATGTTGATGCCGAAGGTGGCATCCACCAAATTGGAGCCTTGCGTGGCTTTGGCCCAGGCGAAGGACACGCCGCTGTTTTTGATGCCGTTCCAGTTGAGATTGCCGCCTTGAGTGATGGAGACATCAATCCCGAGGGGCCTTTGGGCCAGCGCGGAATATCCTCCTAATAACAGACCGAGACTTAGTGCTAAAAATTTCAAACTCTCTTTTGGGTTAACCACGGGGACGGTAGCAAGTTGGGCGGGATGATTGCAACGTAAATTACGACTGTTTTTCGGGTTTGGGGTAGATGACAAAACACTCATGGTCGGTCGCTGGATCAATTTAAACTTATACAAATTCACAACCCTCCGGTGTCTATTGATTGGCGGCGTTAAAAAATGCGTCATTCATTTTATCAACGGACGGATTGGTTGAGCTTTTGGATCACCAGCGGGGTGGTCTTGAGCGTATATTTATTTACCCTCGCGCCGGAGGTAACATTGGAGTGGTCCGGCATTTACGCCACGGGCGCGATGTATGGCGGCATATCGCCGCCGCCCGGTTTTCCGCTGTGGAATTTTTACGGATGGCTCTTCATCCATATTTTGCCTTTCTCGAACATCGCGTGGCGTTTGGCGGTCTCCTCGGCTGTGGCCGGAGCCCTAGCCTGCGGGATGGTTGCTTTGCTGGTTTCGCGCGGCAGCGCGCTGGTTTTGGAAACCATGAAAGGGTTTCGGCGATTGCCCGCGAAAGAGGAACGATGGTTGCGGCTGGTGGCCGGCTTTGCCGCAGGGGCAGGGTTCGGATTTAACGGTGCCTTTTGGGGCGAGGCATTGATTGTTGACATCGTGGCCCTTGATCTGGCGGTGTTTTTACTGGTGCTTTGTTTTTTGCTGCGCTGGGTCTATGAGCCGGAACAATCACGGTATCTTTATGCCGCCTTTTTGCTCTATGGATTAAATATATCGGTCAGTCTATCCATGGTGGCCGCCGCGCCGGGGTTGCCGTTCATCGTGCTTTTTCACAAGCCCGCCCTGGGACGGGATTTATTTTTCACCATGGCTGCAGCCACCGGGGCAGTTCTATTGGAGCATGGGCTGCGGTTCAATCCCGTGGCCCTTGAAACTGTCATCCACTATGAAGATTTGTCTGCGGTCTTCATCCCCGTAGGAATTGGCGCTGCCTTGATCAGTATGGGCGCAAGCATCGCGACGCGACGCCTCTTGACTGAGAAAAAAATAATTTTTATTTGCGGCGTGATGTTGCTGCTGGGCCTTTCTATTTATTTGATTCTGCCAATTGTTTCGATGACAAATCCGCCATGCAATTGGGCCTATCCGCGGACGAGTGAAGGTTTCGTTCATCTGATCAGCCGGGGCCAGTTCGAACACTGGAACCCGACGCGTGAACTGGACCGGTATGTTCAGCAGATCGGGCTTTACTGGGAACAGGTGAATAATGATGTGGGTTTTATTTATCTGCTGCCGGGGCTGTTGCCCTTTTATTTCCTGCGCAAAATGGGCCGCCCGGAGCGGGGTTGGATGATGGGGTTGACGGCCACCTTTCTGTGCCTCTCACTTTTCATGGTGGCCATGCTGAACCCTTCGCCGGATCGGCAAACGATGGGACTCACGCAGCTCTATTTGATTCCGTCTTATCTGATTCTGATGCTGTGGGCTGGTTACGGCTTGGTGTTGTTGGGCACGCTGGTGGCGCGAAAGGAAGAAGTCCCGGGCGGCCATTTGTATTCAGTGGCAAACAGCCTTGATCAAATTTCTTGAATCAATTGGATTTTACTGTCCGCCCGCCAGAACTGGCGCACTGACATTCCCCAACCGATCCACGGCGGAAACAAAAACGGATTGCGGCAACGGTGAAGTTTTATATACGCGCTCCTTTTTTTCTCCCGGCAAAATTTCCGTCAGCCATTGCCCGTTGATTTTGGCCTGCACCACCCATTGCCAGGGCGTCAGGTTGGATTTCCATTTCACTTTGACTTCTCTGCTGCTGCGATGAGCGGACACCATGGGACGGGACGGCGGGATGGTGCCGAGCCACGGCGATGCCGGCACCAGCGCGGAGCGGGTGTAAGCATTGGTGGCCAAGGCATCGGCGATGCCGCCTTTGTTTTCCATGATGGTTTTGGTGTGCCACAGAACCACGCCGGGGTCGGCTGATTGTTTGCGCGTCACTTGGATTTGCCGGACGGCTTCGTCCGCCGGATGCGCTTCCATGCCGGGCCAGATATGATGATGGAGCGGATTTTGTTCGTGCCACCATTTCAGCAGGACCGGGAAACTTTGTTCTTTGGCGTCTATCCTCCAATAAAGCTGCGGTGCCAGATAATCCACCCAGCCGTTGGCCAGCCATTTGCGGGAATCGGAATATAACACGTCATAGGAATTCAATCCTTTGATCTGGGCGGGATAACCCGGCTGCCAGATGCCGAAGGGGCTGATGCCGAATTTGACCCACGATTTTTCGGCCTTGATGGCGTGATAAACCGATTGCACAAAAGTGTTCACATTTTCGCGCCGCCAATCGTTGCGCGCCATTTTACCGCCCGAGGCGAGATAACGTTTCCAAGAAACTTCATCCGGAAAGTCAATCAACTTGCTTTTGTCGCCTTTGATTTTGGGATTCGGCGCTTCGTGTTCCTGATACGGATAAAAATAATCGTCGAAGTGAATGCCATCCACGTCATAGCGTTTGACCACATCCATGATCACGCTCTGGGAATAATCGCGCGTGGCTTGTTCCGTCGGGTCGAGCCAGAGATATTTGCCGTAGGTGCGGACGATTTCCGGGTGGGTGCGGCTGACGTGGTTCGGCGCGATCGGCCCCTTCAAACTGCGCAGGCGCACACGATACGGATTGAACCAGGCGTGCAATTCCAGGCCGCGCTTGTGCGCTTCGGCCACGGCGAAGGCCAACGGATCGTAGCCGGGATTTTTTCCCATTGTGCCGGTCAACACTTCCGACCACGGCTCGATTTTCGAGGCATAGAGGGCATCGCAATCAGGCCGCACTTGGAGAACGATGGCGTTGAGATGTAATTTCACCGCGCGATCTAAAATCGCGATCAACTCGTCCTTCTGTTGCTTGGTCGTCTCGTGCTGGGTGTCGGGCCAATTGCTGTTGCCCACCGTCGCGATCCACAGCCCGCGAAATTCGCGCATCGGCAGTGGCGGCGGCGCAACCTCCGCCATGGCCGGCGCATCCAGCGAAGAACAACCCGTGATCAAACATAGGCCCGCCAAAACAGCGGCTGATCCAGTAATAAATTTCATTGATTCTTTCTTAAGACGGCCGTTGGTCCGGTATTGCCGAAACGGTCAACCGCCGTGATGGCTAGAGCCTCCGGCAGCGTGGCGTCGGCGGCGAAAACGATCTTGGTTTGCGTGCCCGGCAAAATTTCCGTGGTCCATTCGCCCGCGCTTTTTTTCTGCACGACCCATTGCCGGGGATGAGTTCCGTCCTTGGCCTCCCATCCGATCACCAATTGCGTGTCCGGCTGCCATACTTTATGCGCATGAATTTTGATGGTGGGCACGCCGGTGACATCATGCCCAAGCCAGGGCATGGCCGGAACCAACGCCGGTTTGGCATAAAGCCGGTTTTCCAAAAGATCAGCCACACCGCCTTTGTTGCTCATCAACGCCTTCATGCTGAAATGCACCGTGCCCGGGTCGCCCGGCTGTTGGCGATCCAGGTTGATTTCCTTTTCGATTTCTTCGACCGAAATTTTAACTTTGCCGGTTTCCTTGTCCTGATCGCCGATGGAGCTGTCGTACTGACCCGGCCACATCCCGCGATGAGCGGTGTTTTGTTCCACCCACCATTTCAGCAATTTTTCAAACGGCAGATCAGGATGGTCCGTAGCCCAATAAAGTTGCGGCGAAAGGTAATCCACCCACCCATCCTGCAGCCATTTCCGACAATCGCCATAAAGCGTGCTGTAAGAATCCGTCGCCTTGGTCTTGACCGGGAAACCGCTTTTCCAAACGCCGAAGGGCGCGATGCCGAATTTGACCCAGGGCTTGATTTTTTTAACCGACTTGTAAGCGGTTTCCACAAATTGATTCGCATTGTCCCGCCGCCAATCGTCCAACTCCAGTTTTCCACCGTTTTTCAAATAGGCGGCACGGCTTGCGGTATCGGGAAAAGGAATGACCTTCTTATTTTCGTCCTCTTCGTGGTAAGGATAAAAATAATCGTCAAAGTGAATGCCATCCACGTCGTAACGCTTCACAATATCCAACAACACCTCCAAGCTGTGAGCACGCGCCTCGGGAATGCCCGGATCGAGCCAGAGCAATTTACCGTAATCCAAAACCCACTCCGGATGCGTTTTGCTGATGTGATAGGGTGAAACAGCTTTGGCTTTGTCCTTAAGCAACGCGCGAAAAGGATTCATCCAGGCGTGCAGTTCCAGATTCCGCTTATGTGCTTCGGCCACCGCAAATTCCAGCGGATCGTAACCGGGACTTTTCCCCATTATCCCGGTGAGACTTTGCGCCCAAGGCTCAAGGGCCGATTGATAAACGGCATCGCATTGCGGACGGACCTGAAACACCACCGTGTTGAATTTCATTTCCACCGCCCGATCCAACTGTTTGATCAATTCCGCCTTTTGTTGGTCTTCCGTGAGATTATCCTTCGACGGCCAGTCAATATTCGCCACCGTAGCAATCCAGACGCCGCGAAATTCGCGGTTTGGCGCGGGCGGCAAATCCCCGCCTCCCGCAGAGGCCATTTTATAGGGAGTCTTCGTGGCGCATCCGGCCAAAGCCGCAGCCAAAAACGCCATCAATAATCCGCTTTTCTTCCAGACGTAACAATTCATAAGTGTGAGAGCGCGAGACGAATAGCTGAGTTCCGGCTGGTTTGGAAGGAAATAACGTGGTTTTTCGGTATTTTTGCACAAATTCAATAAACCCCATCCCTAGCACCACAAGACGTCTTGCGGCGCTATTAGTTGTGGTTTTCCGCTTTACATTTCTGCCGGTTTTTTGTCCACTTGGCAGACTCATGTATCTGAAAAATTTAACTGTTTTGGGGTTCAAGTCGTTCGCTGATAAAACCTCCCTTAATTTCCAACCGGGCGTCACGGGCATCGTCGGGCCAAACGGTTGCGGCAAGTCAAACGTCTCCGATGCCATCCGCTGGGTGCTCGGTGAGCAATCGGCCAAAGCCCTTCGTGGCGGCGAAATGGCCGACGTCATTTTCAACGGCACTGATTCCCGCAAAGCGCTGAGCATGGCGGAAGTTTCATTGACCATCGGCGGGGTGGATGAGGAACAGTTGGTCGCGGCTGGGGTGGCCGTTTCGTATAACGAAGTCACTCTCACCCGTCGCGTTTTCCGCGATGGCGGCAGCGAATATTTTATCAATAAAACACCGTGCCGCCTCAAGGACATCCAGCAGTTGTTCATGGGCACGGGCGTGGGTCGCACCAGTTACAGCATCATGGCGCAGGGGAACATCACCCAGATCCTTTCCAGCAAACCGGAAGATCGCCGTTTGATCTTCGAAGAAGCCGCTGGCATCACCAAATTCAAATCCCAGAAAAAAGAAGCGCTCCGCAAACTCGAATACACCGAGCAGAATCTGTTGCGGATTGCTGATCTTATCCGCGAAGTGAAACGCCAGATCGGCTCACTCCAGCGTCAGGCCGGCAAAGCCCGTCGTTACAAGCAGCTCATGACCGAGTTGCAACATCTGGAAACGCAACTCGCCCGCCACCAACTCGACCTGTTGCTTGGCGAAATTAAATCGCGTCAGGATGAGTTGGAAAAATCACGCGTCGAGATCGAAACTCTTTCCGCCTCCGTGCTCAGTGGTGAAACAATGATTGGCCGTCTGCGCGACGAACTTTCCGAACGCGAACAGCAGATCAGCCAAACGCAACAGCAGGGTCTTGAACTCAAGAGCCAGGCCGAGCGTCACGAAAGCCGCATTCAATTCAATGAAGAGCGCCTGAAGGAATGGGCCGCCCAAAACACCCGCGCCACCAGCGACATTGCCGAAGCCGACGAACGCAAACATGCCGCCGAACAGGAACTCGCCCAAGTCGTGGAACGCCTCTCCGCTTCCACCGCCTCGCTTCGCACTCACCAAGGTGCCCTCGCCCAAAAGCGCGAAGTCGTGCAAACATTGGAAAACGATCTCCGCACGAAACAGGAAGCCTTGCGTCAAGCGCAGTCCGGTGCCTTCACCGCCGCGCAGCAACTCAGCCGCGTCCGCAATGAGATCAACGCGCTTGATCTGCAAAAAGAAGGCAACGCCGTCCGACTGCAAAAACTTTCCTCGGAAAAAATCCAACTGGAAGAAGAACGCACTGGTCTTGAGACCCGCTTGCAGCAGTTTTCCGCCAACGTCGAAGCCCAGAAATTAAACGCTCAGACGCATCGCGGGACTTTGGAAGAACGGCAGGCGCGCTTGCGCGATCTGCAACAACAGATTTCCGACGCCAACCAAGGCTTGGAAGATATTCTTCGTCAGCAGGCAGAAAAGAAATCACGCCTCAATGTCCTCGAACAATTGCAATCGGAGCATGAAGGTTTTAGCTCCGGCACCTTGTCCGCTTTGAAGAACGCGCAGAATGTGCTGGGTTCGCTCGCCGACAAAATCCGCGTGCCCGACCAGCATGTCATCGCGATCGAAGTCGCCCTCGGCCACCATCTTCAACTTGTCCTCACCGAAGCCCCTGAATCCGCCCAGCAAATCCTGAGCGATTTGCGCGCCAATAAAAAAGGCCGCGCCAGCATCGCCGCTCTCGGCCTGCAATCCAACGCCGGCACGATGCCTGCCTTGCCCTCGGACGCCAGCTTGATACCCGCGCTGAAGGTCATTGAAGCCGATGCTTCCATCCAACCTTTGCTCCAACGTCTCCTCGGTCGCACCTTGATCGCCACCGATCTCGCCGCCGCCACCGCCGCCTGGCGCGAAGCCAATGGCGAATTTGATTTCGTCACCGTCTCGGGCGATCTGCTTAATCGCAACGGCATATTCACCGGCGGCAATCTCAATGGTAATGGCGCGGAAAAATCCAGCGCTTCCATTCTCGGCCGCAAAAATCAAGTGGCCGAATTGCAATCCGCCGTCGCCGCCGTGCAGGAAAAAGTCAGCGAAGCCAGCCGCCAAAAAGGCGCGTTAGTCGCGGAACAAACCCAACTCCAGGCCGGCCTGCAACAGGCGCAGACGGAATTGCGCACGCAGGAAGTCGCCATCGCCACGCATCAGGGCGAATTCAATGCCCTGCAAAATTCCCAGCGCGTCCTCAATCAGAAAATCGAGACCGTTGTTTACGAAATCAAGAGCCTGGCCGCGCAGGAGGAAGAAGGTTCCGGCAAACGTCAAGCCCTCGCCAGCCAGGTCGGTGATGCCGAAACACGCGAACGCGATTTGCAATCGCAAGTCACCGAGTTGACTGCGCTCCTCGAAACATTGCGTCAGCAGCGCGACACGGCCAATACCACTTTGACCGAAACGAAAGTCGCCCTCGCCACCGACGAACAACTTTGCGCCTCCTTCCAGAGTCAACAGAAACCTTTGGAACAACGCATCACCGAACTCGGTCGCCTCGCGGAACAGCGCCGCAACGAAATCCGTTCCTTCATCGAACGCAAAGGCCAGGCGGAATTGGAGATCAACGATTCCCGCCAGAAGATCGAAGCCCTGCGCGAACGTCGCGAACAGGTCAGCGTGCAAGTCACCGATCTTTTGGCCAAGAAAAGCGTGCAGGAACAGGAGATTAACACCGCCGAAGAAGGTCTGCGCGATCAACGCCGCAGCCTTGAGCAATTCCAGGCCCAGCGCGGCACCATCGAGATCGAACTTGCCCAGAAAAACATGGCCGCGCAAAACCTGCGCGATCGCGTCCGCGAAAAATATCAGGTCAACCTCGACGACGTCCGCAGCGAATGCATCACCATCACTTATGCCGACGAAGGTCCGGCCAAAGTCCAGACCTTGAGCCCGGAAGAAATGGTCGCCAGCGGTGGAGCGACCGATTGGGACAAAGTGACCGAACAGGTTGCCAACATCCAGAAGCGCATTGACGAAATCGGCCCGGTCAATCTCGTCGCCATCGAGGAATACGAAGAAACCGAGCAGCGCCACAATTTCCTGACCAAACAAAACGATGACCTGATCCAGGCCAAAGCGCAACTGGCCGAAGTCATCAACCGCATCAACGTTCAGACCAAGGAGATGTTCGTCCAAACGTTTGAAAAGATCCGCGATAATTTCCGCAACATGTTCGTGGAAATCTTCGGCGGCGGCAAAGCGGACCTGATCCTGACCGAAGACGGCGACGTCTTGGAATGTGGCATTGATATCGTGGCCCGTCCTCCCGGCAAACAACTCCAGAGCATTTCCCTTCTGTCCGGTGGTGAACAAACCATGACCGCCGTGGCGCTGCTCTTCTCCATCTACCAGGTGAAGCCCAGCCCGTTCTGCGTGCTGGACGAATTGGACGCCCCGCTGGACGAGTCAAACATCAACCGTTTCATCCGCGTGCTGCAACGTTTCCTGGTGCATTCCCAATTCATCATCATCACCCACAACAAGCGCACCATCGGCATGGCCGACGTGCTCTACGGTGTGACGATGCAGGAACACGGCGTGAGCAAGATCGTCAGCGTGAAATTCCACAAAGCCGACGACCAGTCGCCGGACGGCAAATCCATTGAAACTCCGACCCCCGTGCCAGAAGTGGTGAAAGAAGAAGACAAACCGCACAGCCGGACGGAGACGATTGATATTGCGATGGCGAAGTAGGTGTGGCGGCAGTGCGTCTCGCGCGGCGGAAAAAGCGTTATATATCCGGGTGCGATTACAAGTGCCGGTCAATTTTCGGACGGAGCGCGGCTGTGTGGGGGTGGGGGACCAGCCGCAGCGGGTGGCGCGCACCTGACGCGTGATCATTTACCCAA
>CAIYOY010000136.1 GCA_903927905.1 uncultured Verrucomicrobiales bacterium
GTGCGACTGTCCCCAGTCGCGGCAACGTCTCCACGCATAAAGGCTCAAGGATTTATTTGACGTCTGCTGCCGCTCCACCTTGCTGCGACTGGGGACAGTCCCACTCCGCAACCCGCCGTTATTTTTTCTCGGTCAAAGACCACTCGAAGATGATTTTTAGATCGTCGCCGCATTTCATCAGGCCGAGGCCGATGTTGGGGGCGGGGGGCTTGATGCCGTAGGTGGTCATTTTTAATGAGGTGGTACCGGCGATTTTGAGGCGGTCAATTCCAATGCGCTCAATGGTGATGGGAAAGGTGATTTTGTTGGTGCTGCCGGCGATGGTGAGTTCGCCGGTGGCGTCGAAGTCGAAGGGTTTGCCGGTTTCGTGCGGCGCTTTGAATTTTAAATCGGTCAGTTTGTATTCTATTTTTTTGAATTGTTTCTCGTTCATCGTTTCCTGCATGAGGCCATCCATGGTCGGTTTGTTGCTGGTGACGGAGCGGACGGGGATGCTGGCCTGGGCTTTGACGGCGAGGTCGGGGATGGTGGTTTGGGCTGGATCAAGGTTTATGCCGACGGGAAATTCGATAAAACCGGCGATGATGGTGCCTTCCATCTCCCAATCGTGGAAGGTGGAGGTGCCTTCGACGCGGACTTTGCTGCCGCGCGGGGAACCGTTGTAGCGGGTGACATCGGCGTGAGCGGTGAAGGCGAGGAGGGTGAGGGCCAGGCCGAGGGGAATGGTGAATTTCATGTTTTTCATAGGGGTAATTTAATTTTAAGATTTTTGTGGGACCAAAGAAAAAGCGGCAGAGGACTAGCCGCAGTCCAAGACGCTTCGCGAGTTTTAACATTCTTTGGTCATTTTCTTAGATTTCGAACAGAGATGCTTCCAGCGGGATGCGTTGTTTTTTGAGGATGGCCTCGTTGGTTTTGATGGCGATGACGGTGGCGTCGTAGCCGTCCTGCCAACCAGCGGCGTGTTTCTTTTTGCGTTCGGCCAGGTGATCGGCGAGGGCCTGGGGATCGCTGTCACCGAAATTGCTGATGAAATCTTCGGTGGCGGTGGTGATGACGCCGACGTTGGCGGTGAAGGTTTCGAGGGCGTAATACAGCGGCGTGTAAGGGTACGGGGAATCGTCGTTTTGTTTGGCGTTGCCGGTTTGTTTGGTGGCGTTGGCGATGAGGGCGATGCCCATTTCTTTGTAGAAGTTTTCTTTGCGCGCGTAAATTTCCCAGCCGAGCAGTGGTGAGTCCACTTCTTTGAAGAGCCACGCTTTGTTTTCGCGCACCATGACGGAGGCGTCGGAGCCGTGGTAGATCTCGTATTCGGAATCGAAGGTGGTGCCGAGGCTGGCTTCGTAGATGAGGTTGATGCCCTCGGGATATTCGATGATGGCTTGGATGTTGTCGGGAACATCGCGGCCATCGGGCCAGGAGATGATGGAGCCGAAGCCGTTGACGGCGACGGGGCGGTTCTTGAGGTACCAGGTGATGGTGTCAAGCTGATGGATGCCGATTTCGCCGATGAGGCCAAGGCTGGTGGCATTGTGGAGACGCCAGTTCAAGGCTTTTTCACGTTCGGGCGTGGGGGCTACTCTGGCCCAGCTTTGTTTTTTATGCCATTGGGCGCGGGCGGTGAGGTTTTTGCCCATGGCACCGGCGCGGATGAAGGGGAGGAGGAAATCGTGCTGCGGATGGGCGCGGTTTTGCAGGCCGACTTGGAAGACGGATTTGAAATTCTTTTTGGCGGCCTGGGCGATGGCGCGAGCATCTTCGATGGTGAAGGCGATGGGAGCTTCGCAATAGACGTGTTTGCCGGCGTTGAGGGCGGCGAGGACGATTTCTTTGTGCAGATGGGTCGGGGTGGCGACGACGACGGCTTGGACTTCTTTTTTGGCGAGGAGTTTGGTGTAGTCGTCGAAGGTCTCGGCCTTGGGCGCGGCTTCGGATGTGCGACGGACCATGCTGGCGTAGGTGTCGCAGATGGCGACCACCGGGGCATTGGGCAGTTGGGAAAGGGTGGTGACGATTTCGCGCCCCCAAACTCCGAGGCCTATGACGCCGAAGTTGACGGTTGGGCCGATGGGCAGTTGGGTTAATGGTGGTTCGGTTGTGGCGGGTGCGGCGGCGGGGGCAGCGGAGTCTTCCGCGCGGAGTTCGATGCCGCCCATCATGGTCATGAGGGTGGCGAGAGAGGAGCGGCGGAGAAAGTCGCGGCGATTAAAATCAGACGGTTCGTTTTGATTCATGTGATGAATATTAGGCGGTAATGATTTAGATGGTTTGTGGTTTGGGTCAAGTTTGTTAAGCGACAAAGAACAAAACAAAATTATAGCGGCAAAATCATAAAAACGAGAGCCAACTGAAAGGCAAAATAATTAAGGGCAAAATGATAAAAAATCTTCTCGGGAATGAACGATGAGGACGGATAGCAGGCAAGGGGACGCGCCGAGCGGATGCTGCGCTCCAAGGTGCTTCTTAATAGTACTTGTTGCGGTAGTACATGATTTTGAGCTGGTCGGGAGAAAGGGTCATGGCGGAGAAGGCGTCCTGCATTTCGGGAATGGTCATCAATATCCAAGGGGCGACGAACCGCCCGCCGCATTTGGTGTAAACAATATTGTCAGCGATAAAGACGGAAGAATAAACGATGCCGCCGGCTGAATCCATCAAGAAAACGAGATCACCGTAGGAGGGATCGGAGAAGACGGGGTAGTAGTCGTTGTCAAGTTTTTGTTTCATGAACAGGGGGTCGCTGTAACGGTCGTCGGGCGGGTCGCGGAAAAAATTGAAAGCGGACCAGGCCGGATTTTCGCGTTCGGCGGCGGTGATGCTCGGAGAAGGAAAGGTGAAAAGCCGGCTGCCGGCCCGGACCGGAATGATGGCCATGAGCGGAAGAGGTCCGCCGGGGGTTTTGCTGAGGCCTTCAAAGAGCGGACGCAGGTCTTTGTTCTGGCCGGCTCTGGCCCAGTAGGCGAGCAGGGCGTCAACGTTTGAGTCCGGGTCAATGCGGACGCCGGTCAGCAGGGTGGAACGGCGGGAAACGGCTTTGGCCAGGCGCATTTTTTCGGCGGGATCGTTGAGTTGCCGAAGGGCGAGGGGGAGGTCGGCGAAAAACAAGAGATGGCCATGAGTGTAGGTGAGTTGTTTGAGAAGGGCCAGGGTTTGGGCGGACAAGCCATCTTTGGCGAATAAATCTTCGACGTTACCGGCCGGGAAAAAGCAGGGATAAAGTTGCCACGGATTTTCAGGGGACTGGGCGAGGCGGCTGTAAATCCGTTGGCGGACGGGCAGGGAGAGGGAAAGGACGAGATCGGCTGGCGGGGCGACATAGGTTCCGTTGGCGGCTTGTTCCCAGGGGGCGTTTTCCAATTGATGGCGCTGGCTGGAAGTCAGGCCGGTTTGGTTTAAAAGGGTCAGGACGTTGCCGCGCGAGGTTTCGCTGTTGAAAAACCAGCGGGGATCGCTGTTCTGGTAGGTGGAGACATCAAGGTATTCTTCGGGTGATTGGATGAAGATGCGGCGGTAGGACATGTTACCCCAGGGACCGGGTGTCAAAGGAATGCCACGGGCCGAACCGGTGGGAGCGACGGCAGGCGTGTTGGTGGCGGCGACGGGGTTGAGGGTGTTGGACGAGGGGTGCCAGTCGATGCGGCCGAGGATAAAGCCGGTCAGGAGCAAGTAGGGCACGATCAAAGCGATCAAAAGCAGAAGGTAACCCTTGTGGGGGAATTCCACTTCAATCCGGCCCCACTTATCGTGGGTAATGCTTACCTTCTTTTTCGGGTCGTTGACCATGGGTTTTGCTTTTGCGGGGAGAGACTACGGGAAAGGTGCGCGTTTGACCAGCGGGAAACTTTGGGAAGAGAAGGTGAAGTATTTGACAGTGGGCTGGTTGATAAAAAGGAAGGTTTGACAGTTTTTGGTGTTTTTTGGCGGCGGGACTTATTCACCGGGGGTGGTCGGCGCGGGATTTAAGGCGCGGGCGGGGCGGTGAATAAGTGTTTGATCAGGGCCGGTTTTATTGGCTGAAACAGGGGTTGGCGGCGGTGAATAAAATGGCGCGGCGGTGAATAAGGTTGTGGATATGTTTTCATAGGCAGAAGGCGAAAAAATGTTATTGTTTTACCAGTTCATTGAAAGAGCTGGAATGACGGCAGCGGACGAAAGAAAGTGAAAGTTGTTCCAAGGATAATCCCAGGTGACTGGGGAAAGGCCGGACCAGGCTGGTTGGTTCGACCCCTCGAAGACTGTTTCGCAAGAGACGGAAACTGGAGGCAGGATTCACCGGTTCCTCTGAACGCGTTCGCACGCGGTCAGTAATGCGAAAAAGGAACTGAGCGGCAAGGAACGAATTAGAAACCGTTCCAAACCGAGTCAGAGTTCAGGGCAGTTTCAACCCTGAGCAAATCGCAGTTACCCAGAGGGTAGATGGTTGCTACTGTGCATCAGCACGGGACAGAAGACTCTGGCGTTCTTCGCAAGAAGATCCGCCAAACGAAAGACGCCGAAAGGCGGGACAAAATGAGCCTCTGGACCGGGAAGGTCACGAAGCCTTGGCAGGGCTTGTGAAAACCTTCCGAGACGTCGGCGATGTTAAAAACGACACCGCTGGCTTGTAAGCGAAAAGCAACCTGAGAGATAAGAGGTCAGACCCGTGGCATTGGGCCAACGCATCGTCAAAAGCGATGGCCGTCCCAAAGCAAACGGTCAAGACGCGAAACCGCAGTTACAAGCGTGTCTTGACCTGGTTCGCAAGCCGGCGTCCGCAAACGCCAGCTCAAGCAAGCCAAGAGGCCTCACTCGAAATTCAGCGACCGCAAGGCGCTGTCCGGCCCTGCTATGAGGCCGCGCAACTCCGCTTGCCGTGGAGAATGGCGTCGGGAAGCTGTCAGCCCAGCGAAAGTTGGGCGCCTAATCGTCAGCAAGGGTAAGAGAGCATGGCGCACTCCCATCCCCCAATTTGCCCCTGTTCGGCCGCAAGGCTGGACAGGGGCTTCTTGTTTTTTATGGGAGAAGGGTAGTGGGCTACTTTGAAGAATGGAGCATACTTTAGCGGGGCCGGAGCGCGGGTCTGTGACCCGCAGCAGCGTCGCCGGGCA
>CAIYOY010000137.1 GCA_903927905.1 uncultured Verrucomicrobiales bacterium
ATCCATTTCACCGGATTGAAGGTGTTATGTTCGCCCGACAGAACCACCGGTTTGGGATTGCGGATGCGTTCCAGCGCTTCCTGTTGCTTGGTCAAATCTTCCGCCACCGGCGGGTGCTTGGTCGGGGCTTGTTCAATGGCCGCGCCCATTTCGCTCCGGGCCTGGCTGATGGCCATTTGCATCCAGACGACCGCTCCGACCACGGCCAGAAGGACGAGGCTCAGCAGGATTTTTTCGTAATGTTTCTTTAGAAATTCCATCAACGCTCCGCAGGCTTGAGTTTAAGGACGTCAACCGTCAGGGTGACCAAAAGTTGTTTTTCCCAAAGGATGGGAACGGCAGCGCCGCCGGTGACGGCATGGGCCGGCGCAGTGGCTGCGGCACCAGGATTATTGCGCAGGGCCGCGCGCGAGGCCAGGGTCGGGGCCGCCGACGCCGACGGGGCATAGGCCGGAGCGGCCGCCACGCCCACGCCCGCCTGGATTTTGGCCGGAGAAACCTCAATATTTTTGACAATAAAGCAATTGCTGGAACGTTGAAACCCATCCAACACTGCGGCGATTTCCGAGCTGAAACTCAGGAAGGAAACCCGATACGGCGTGGTCACACCCACCTGGTTGGTCACCGAAGTGGTGCCGAGATAATCGTTGCCGCCCGCATCTTCCTTGCAGGTGGGGACGCGTTGCAGGCCTTGAAGGTAGTTGACTTTTGCGCCATAAAGGATCGAGCAAATGGCTTTGATTTCCTGCAATTGTTGCATCCATGGCTGGATGCACTCGGTCGAGATATTCAATTTCTCCACCTGGCTGGCAAAAGAAAACGCGTAGTTCGGCGGCAATTGCACGGCGGCATTGCTGGCGTCGCTCTGCAATTCTGCGATGGTGCTTTGGAGATAGGCCTTGAAGCCTTTGTCATCGGTCACGGGCGGGGGAGGAAGCAGCGCGAATGATTTTCTGAATTCACCCAAAAAGTCCTTCATCCGTTCCTTTTCGGCTTTCGCCAAGTCAATATTCTCCTGGGTGGGAGACGGCGTTTTGCCCCGGAGCGTGTTCAGCTCGCTGATGGACTGTTGGAATTTGTCCGACAAATCCTGATTGTCGCTCAAGCTGCCGATCAGGAAGAAAATCGCCACGCCCATGAGCGCGACCCCCACGGCCACACAGATGACAAAAATAAGATTTCGTTTGATCCACGCCATAATCAGAGTTTGAAAGGACGTTTGAGTTGGACGCTCAGGGGGAACGAGAAGGTGTTGGTTTCATCGTTTTTCATGTCCCCCAGGACAATCGGCTCGGTAAAATAAACCGAGTTGGTCAATTCTTGTTTCACCGCGTAGGCCAGATCCGAATTGGCCGTGGCGGAAGATTTGCTGCGGTCCACCGCCCGGCAGACGACATTGATGGAACCGATCAAGCCATTGGCGCTGACGGTGGCGACCGGCGCTGCCGCCGCAGGCTGGCTGCGGGAGCCGCGATAACGATCCCCTTGCGCACCGTCATACCCTTGAGGGCTCATCGCATTTTGGGTGCTGGAAGCAAAGGGACTGCCCGCAGGCAAGACTGGAGAAAAATTCTCCACCCAGACCCCGACATCAAAATTATCGAGCTTTTCCTTGGTCATGATGCCTTCCTTGGTCCGGGCTTCGGCGCGCATCAGAATCCCGCGCAATTCGGTCAAAGCTTCACCCCAATATACGCGACTCTCGCCGATTTGACGCATATCCTCCGCCAGTTTTTTATAGCGGTCCTTTTCGCCCAGGGCGGTGGTCAATACTTGATCTTTTTGGGCCAGCGGATCTCGTAGTTGGATGACATCGGCCAATTTCTGACTGCGCACGCCAGCGATACGGGTTTCCGCCAAGTAAACGGCGAAGATAACCAGCGCCACACTGAAGACGGCGGCGATCAAATACGGCTTTTTCTGGGTGAATTCCTGCCGTTGAATCGAACTTTGCGGCATCAGATTCATTTCCACCGGGCAGTGGGCCAGATCGCGCAAGCCCAAACCCACCACTTCGCCGAAAGAATGGGCGTATTTGGACAGTTCTTCCAAGTCCAGCGTCGGATCTATGTCTATGTTCTTGAACGGGTTAAAGTATTCGACCGGCAAATTCAGCTTTTCGGCAAAAAACTGCGCCGTATAAGGCATGATGGACGCGCCACCGGACAAATAAAGCTGTGTCGGGGCCGAACCACCCTGTTGACCACGGAAAAATTGGATGGTCTGATTGACCTGAATGTGCAACCGGGTCATCACCTGGCGGGCAATCTTGGAAATGGCCGCCGCCTGCGGGTCTTCCGGCTCTTCATAAGCACCACCGAGACTGACCGAGCCTTTTTCCATCTTGATCGCTTCGGCTTCCGGGAATTTCAGCTTGGCTTCGTTGGCGAAGTCCTGCGTGATGGAATTTGCGCCTATATTGATGCTGCGGGAATAAACTTTGCCCTTTTCAAAGAAAAGCAAATTGCTGGTCTTGGCCCCGATGTCCAACAGCATGGTGCAACCTTCCAGTTCACCATAATTATAACGGAACGCATTGCACAAAGCCGCCGGGGAAACGTCCACCAGCTTCAAACGCAAACCCGCGCCTTCGGCCACACGGAAAAGTCCTTCGACGATTTCCGATTTTACCGCGACGAGGAGGACTTCCAGTTCATTGGTCGGCGATGTGCCGAGGATTTGATAGTCCCAGACAACTTCTTCGAGGGGGAAAGGGACGTTTTGTTGCGCTTCGTAGCGGATGATCTGGGTGACCTTCGATGTGTCAACTGGAGGGAGTTTGACAAATTTGGAGAAAACGTGGAAGCCGGGAGCGCAGACGTTGATCTGCTTCGCGCCAAAGCTTTTTTCCGAGAGCAATTCCTGGATGGCTTTGAGGATGGTGGCTTCACGAGTGGCTTCCTGCGAGCCTTCAAGCCCGAGGGGCTTGATGCCGTACTGTTTGAGGCGGAGGCCGCCAGCTTCGTTTTGTTCAAACTCAGCCAGCTTCAAGCTTCCAGCCCCAAAATCCACCGCTAAAAATGATTTAGAATTCAGCATGTTTTCTGCCTACATCAATAATTCCTCGCAAAGACCGTGCTTGTTACTTGAAATTGCACAGCCGGTC
>CAIYOY010000138.1 GCA_903927905.1 uncultured Verrucomicrobiales bacterium
ATTTCAATCCGGGAAAGTTTGCGGACGATTGTCCAGTCAGCCGATCATCATGCGCAGTATCAATTGATCAATGAAATCATCGAGCGCAAGGTGGCGGAACGAACCGATGCGTTGAAGCAGGAAAATTCCGAGCGCCGCCGGGTGCAGTCTTCCTTGCTGCGCAGCGAGGCGCGGTTCCGTTCCTTGAGCGAATCTTCACCGGTGGGAATTTTCCAGACGGACACGGGCGGCAAGTGCGTCTATACCAATTCCCGGTGGCAAAAAATGGCCGGGGTAGCCTATACCGACAGCATCGGATCCGGCTGGGGCCAGGCGATTCATCCCGATGACCGGGATGGAGTGTTGGATCACTGGGCTGATTGTGTCCGGGAGAGCAAGGAATTTGCCGATGAATTTCGTTTTCTGACGCCGGATCAACAGGTCCGCTGGGTTTCGTGCCGGGCCGCTCCGATCCGTTCCGAAGCGGGGGAAATCATCGGTTACGTGGGCACGGTGGAAGACATCACCGAACACAAGAATGCGGAAAACGAATTACGCAAGGCCAAGACTGATGCCGAAGCAGCCGTGCGGGTGAAGAGCGATTTCCTCGCGAACATGAGCCATGAAATCCGGACGCCGATGAACGGGGTGATCGGCATGGCGAATCTGATGATGGATACGGAGTTGAGTTCGCATCAGCGGGAATACGCCGAAACCATCCGCTGGAGCGCGGAATCGTTGCTCACCCTGATCAATGACATTCTGGACTTCTCCAAGATTGAAGCGAAGAAGCTGAAATTTGAGTCGCTGGATTTTGATTTACAGGAAGAGATCGAGGCTTCGATGGATCTGGTGGCGGAGAGTGCGCAGGCGAAGAACCTGGAATTGGCTGGGTCGGTGCAGGCGGATGTGCCGACGAAGCTGCGCGGCGATCCGGGACGGTTGCGCCAGGTGGTGACTAATCTGGTGAGCAATGCGATTAAATTCACCGACCAGGGCGAAGTGATTCTCCGCGTGTTCAAAGCAGGCGAGAGCGAGACGCAGGTGGAGTTGCGTTTTGAAGTGACGGACACGGGCATCGGCATCACCGAGGACGTGCAAAAGCAATTGTTCCAGGCCTTCTGTCAGGCGGACGGTTCGACCACCAGAAAATATGGCGGCACTGGTTTGGGCCTGGCGATCTCCAAGGAACTGGTGGAGATGATGGGTGGGAATATCGGGGTGGACAGCGAACTGGGCAAAGGTTCCACTTTTTGGTTTACCGTAAAACTGGACAAGCAGGCCCGGTCCCGGGCGCAAGACCGGCGCGAATTGGCCGGGATGAATGTCTTGATCGTGGATGATAACGCCACCAATCGGAATATTTTGGATCAACAGTTGAAAGCCTGGGGAGTGAAGACGAGCATGGCGGGCAATGCGCAGGTGGCCTTGGAGCGGTTGCAGGATAACAAAGGCGAGGCGTTCGATCTGGTGCTGCTGGACATGCAGATGCCGGGGATGGACGGAATTGCTTTGACTGAAGTGATCAAGGCGGACCCGGCGATCGCCGCGACGCGGCTGGTTATATTGACTTCATTGGGCCAGGCCTTGAGCGATGAACAGTTGAAGGACGCCGGGATTGACGCCTGCCTGGTCAAGCCGATCAAGCAATCGCGGTTATTCCAATGTTTGACCGGCTGTCGCGCGCTGCCGATTGTGCGCAAACCGGCCAAAGCGTTTGAACCAGCCACGGGCGACGCAAAAATGAACATCCTGCTGGCCGAAGACAACAAGGTGAATCAAAAGGTGGCGATGGCGCAATTGCGGCGGTTAGGGCATGTGCCTTCGCTCGCCTCGAACGGGCGGGAAGTGATCGAGCAATTCAAGCCCAGTCATTTTGATGCGATCCTGATGGATTGCCAGATGCCGGAAATGGATGGCTACGAGGCCACCAAACAGATTCGTCTGCGCGAAAAACATTTGGGCGCGAAACCGACCTACATCATTGCGTTGACCGCCCACGCCATGGAGGGTGACAGGGAAAAATGCCTGG
>CAIYOY010000139.1 GCA_903927905.1 uncultured Verrucomicrobiales bacterium
AGAACTGACCATCACTTTTGATCGCCCCCCCAAAAAACAATCCCTCTTGCAACTAAGTCTCAATTAGCCTAACTTTCTTTACTGTGAACCACTCACATTCGCATGACATTTCGGACGATAAAGGCTGCAACCAGCCTTTCCTCTGTCCTTTGAGCCAGGTCAAAGCTGGCGTGGCCGTGCGCATCAAACAACTTTCCACCACGCCCGAAGTGACCCATCGCCTCCGGGAAATGGGTTTTTGCGAGGAACAAAAAATCAAATTGCTCAGTCGGCAAAGCAGTCTGATCTGCCAGGTTTGCAATGCCCGACTCGGCATCAGCACGCGGTTGGCGGAAAAAATCATGGTCGAACCGATTTCCCACGTGCATCACAAAAAGGTCGCCTGATATGCCGGGTCCCGTCCAGCCGTTGTCCTCCCTTCCCCTTGGCGCCGCCGCCACCATCACAGAAATAAAAGTGCCCCCCGAACATCGCGGTCGCCTGCTGGAGATGGGTTTGCTCACCGGCACGACGGTGCAATTGGTGCGATTTGCCCCCATGGGCGATCCGGTCGAGATCAAGGTCCGGGGCTACAACCTGACTCTGCGACGCAACGAAGCGGAATTGATCATGGTGCAACCAAAATAATTCCATTGCGGATTACCGCTTTCGGATTGCAGATTGATTTCTTTAATGGAGCCAAACAACAACACGGGAATTCAAGGGGCGAATAAAATGCCAGGAACTGGCACGTCCGATATTCCGCAATCCGCAGTCCGCAATCCGCAATCCTTCGTCGTTTTAACCGGCAACCCCAATTCCGGCAAAACCACCCTCTTCAACGCCCTGACCGGCTTGCGCGCGCGCGTTGGAAATTATGCGGGCGTGACCGTGGAGCGCAAAGAAGGCAAATTGCGCGGCACACCGGAGGGAACCGATATTACCATCCTCGATTTGCCCGGAACTTACAGCCTCAGCCCCCAATCGCTCGATGAACAGGTGGCGCGCGATGTTTTATTTCAAAGATTGCCGGAAGTTCCTGCCCCTGCCCTGGTGGTCGTCGTGGTGGACGCTTCGAATCTCGAACGGAATCTTTATTTTGCCACTCAAGTGATCGAACTGGGTCACCCCACGTTTGTCGCCCTGAACATGATGGACGTGGCGGAACAGAACGGGCATTTGATTGATACCGACGATCTGGCCAAAGCGCTGGGCGTACCGGTCTTTCCCCTGGTGGCCAGCGCCAGTCAGGGGCTGGATGAATTGCGCCGGGCCATCGTGCAGTCGGTCAAAGGCGGAACCAAACGGGTGTTGCCGCGATTGTTTTGTGAATTGCCGGAAGGGTTCGGACGTGAGATTGACACGCTGGCTCAGTCGTTGAAGAAATCGTTCAATCAACGGCAGACCTCGGCCCATGCCGAAGCGCTCCTCGTTTTGTGCGATGAAAAGTTTTTGCTGGGCAGCGCCGGATATTATTCCGACGAGATCAAGAACGCTGTCGCGGAAACCAGGAAAAGATTGGAAGCGGCCGGAGTGGATTGGCGCAGCGCCTCCATCGAGGCACGCTATGCGCGCATCTCCGCCATGCAACAGGCCGTGACGACCGACAGCGGCGCAGGCCAGGAAACCTTCAGCGACCGGGTGGACCGAATAGTGACGCATAAATTTTGGGGCATGGTGGTTTTCATCGGCATCATGGCCCTTATGTTCCTCACCATTTTCACCGTGGCCAAATGGCCGATGGATTGGATGCAAAGCGCGGTCACGTGGTTCGGTGACAAGGTTGGCGCCATGATTCCACCGGGAGATTTGCAATCGCTGCTGGTCAAAGGCGTGATTCAAGGCGTCGGTGCAGTCGTCGTTTTCTTGCCGCAGATTTGCCTGCTGTTTTTATTCATCGGCCTGCTCGAAGACACAGGATACATGGCGCGCGCCGCGTTCTTGATGGACCGCTTGATGAGCAAAGTCGGCTTGCACGGAAAAAGTTTCATCCCGATGTTGAGTTCCTTCGCCTGCGCCATCCCCGGCATCATGGCCACCCGCACCATCGAAACCCCGAAAGACCGCTTGGTCACAATTTTGGTGGCTCCACTGATGAGCTGCTCCGCGCGACTGCCCGTCTATGCGCTCCTGATCGCATCCGTCTTTCCCCATCGCGCAGTGATGGCCAGCATCACCATGCTCTCGATGTATCTGCTCGGAATCGTGGTGGCGCTGCTGATGGCGTGGTTGTTCAAAAAGACTCTCTTAAAAGGCGGCACACCAATGCTGGTCATGGAACTTCCACCATACAAACGCCCCCTCGTCAAAACCGTCATGCGCCACATGTGGGATCGCTCTAAACTATTCCTCCAACGGGCCGGCACCGTGATCCTCGGCATCTGCATCATCCTCTGGTTTCTGGCGACCTATCCGAAACATCCCGAGATCTCACAAAAATTCGCCACTGAAAAAGCGTCGCTCGAAAAGAGCTTCGGCGAAAAACCCACCGAAGAACAGAAAGCCCAACTCTCCTCGCTGGAGATTCAAGAGTCCGGCGAAAAACTCCGCCAAAGCTTCGCCGGAAAAATGGGCCGCGGATTAGAACCTTTCATCGCACCGCTGGGCTTTGATTGGAAAATGGGCATCGGCATCATTTCCTCCTTCGCCGCCCGTGAAGTCTTCGTCAGCACCATGTCCACCGTGTATAACGTCGCCGACAGCGACGACAAAGAAGCCCACACCAAAGCCCTCGCCCAAGTCCTGCGCGAACAAAAAAAGCCAGACGGCACCCCCGTTTACACCACGCTCACCTCAATTTCCCTGATGGTCTTCTACGTCCTCGCCCTGCAATGCGTCAGCACCGTCGCCGTCGTCCGCCGCGAAACCAACTCCTGGAAATGGCCCGTGTTCCAATGGGTGTACATGGGCGTCCTCGCCTGGGTCCTGGCATTCGTCACCTATCAAGGCGGAAGGTTGTTGGGGTTGGGGTAATTACAAGACAACACCAATCCTTCAGAAGAGAGCGGGGTTTATTGGAAAATTAATAAACAACCACCATAGCGACCGATGCTTGTGCATCTTTGACAAGGTCTTCCAGCTTTCGCTCCCCTACAGGCCGCGATTTTGGCATGTGGGCAGATACTTGCGACTGGACTTCAAGGAATGCCGAAAGGAATGAACTTTTAAGCGCGTAATTTACATTTTGGGGTAAAGCGCCGGATGAGTTAAGGGACGCAGTTTCGCTCAACCGGGCGACAACTATACCAACGACATTGCCAGAAGAGTCAATAAGCGGTCCACCTGAGTTGCCGGGCTGCGCAGGTACGCTTATTTGAAAGTGACGTGGATCGTCTCTAATTCCTGACAAGGCACTGATTTCTCCTTTGGTGAGCTTCGCGGAAATGCCTTGAAGTTCTGGATTCGGAAAGGCAAGCAGAAAACATTCAATATAACAGGGTATATTTCGAGTGAGCAATGCATCTACGCTTTGCGCCGCACGCGAATTGATGGTAAGCACCGCTTGCCTACCCCACCCGATTTGGTGTATCTTGTGAACATGATTGCCGTCAAAGCCGAGAAAGATCATGTGGACATCAGCATTCCGACCGAGGGCATGTCCCCGGAGGAAGTGAGCGATTTCGTTTCCTGGCTGCGCGTCGAGGGCATCGTCCGCCGGAGCAAGCTGACCCAGGAAACGGCTTGGAAATTGTCGGAAGACATTAAATCAAGTTGGTGGGAGGCGAATAAAAACCGCTTCGCTTCATAAGGAAATTGCGTGAACGAACGCAAAGTTGTCGTTGATACCAGTATTTTTATTTCTTTGCTGCTGAGCAAAGACACCGCCCGGCGTCGCCGCCTGCAAACCGACCCTGATCATTCCTTCTATTGCCCCCGTTTTTTCCTGGTTGAACTTTTCAAACACAAAGAGCGCATTGCCGAAGCCTCTGACCTGAACGAGGATGAATTGCTCGAATGCCTCTATGAACTGCTGGCCAGAATCCGCTTCGTGGAGGAAGGAGCCATTCCAATTGGAACATGGATGGAAGCCCGCCGACTTTGTGTGGATGTGGATCCCAAAGACACACCGTTTGTCGCCTTAACCCTGCATCTGGATGGTTGGCTTTGGTCGGCGGATGGCGAACTTAAGACCGGCCTACTCCCCAAAGGTTTTAACCGTTTCTTCTCACCTCCGCCAAAATAGGGGCAAGGGTGAGCCCCGCTGTCACCAACGCAGCCACAGAAAGCAATGCTGCAAAACTGCTCGACGAAGGGCCGGTTAATGGTAGAGTTTAGCATTGATAATATAAGAACAAAGAATATGTCCACTACCGCTCCAGCAGAGCCCGCAGCACCGCAAAAAATCAACCTGCGCCGACCCGATGTCATGGAGGCCGTCCAGGCCCAGGTCTTGTCGCATTACCGCAGCGAATTGATCGACCGCATCCGCGCCAAGGGCCATGTCCTTTCGGCCGACGGCCTCCTCACCGTCAAGCTGGCGAAAGAATTTGGTTTTTGTTACGGAGTGGAACGCGCCATTGACTTGGCGTATGCCGCGCGCAAATATTTTCCGCCGCCCAAGCCCATTTATATGTTGGGCGAGATCATTCACAATCCGGAAGTCAACGATCAGATCCGCAACATGGGCATCCAGATCATTTCGCACAAACCGACCGACGAAGAACTCGGCCAGTTGAACGCCGGCGACGTCGTCATCATTCCCGCCTTCGGCACCGAAGTCGGCACCCGCAAAAAAATTGAGGCCAAAGGTTGCATCATGGTTGACACCACCTGCGGCGACGTGATGTCGGTCTGGAAACGCGTCCGCCAATATTCCAAAGAAGCCGTCACCAGCATCATCCACGGCAAAGCCAAACACGAAGAAACCAAGGCCACCACCTCCCAGGCCACCGCTTACGGAACCGGCCATTACCTCGTGGTCTATAATCTGGACGAAACGGATTACGTCTGCAATTTCATCATCAACGGCGGCAATAATCAGGAATTTTTGGAGAAGTTCAAAGGCGCGTATTCCCCGGGCTTCGATCCCGATGTCCATCTGCAAGCCGTCGGCGTGGCCAATCAAACGACCATGCTGCGCGGTGAAACCGAAGACGTGCAACGCCGCATCAAACAGGCCATGATCAAGCGTTATGGCGAAGGCGAAGTGGACAAGCATTTCCGTTTCTTTGACACCATTTGCGGAGCCACCCAGGACCGCCAGGACGCGCTGCAAAAACTGTTGCGCGAACCGATGGATCTGCTGCTCGTCATCGGCGGCTACAATTCTTCCAACACCTCGCATCTGGCGGAGATGGGTGAGTCCAAATTGCCGACCTTCTTCATCAAGAACGCTGCCATGATGGTGTCAGATAAATTGATCCGTCATTACAATTTGCACAAACATGAGGAAGTGGAAACCGCCGCCTGGCTGCCTTCAGGAAAAATCACCGTCGGCATCACCGCCGGTGCGAGTTGCCCCAACAATTTGATCGAGGACGCGATTCGGCGCTTGTTCGAGTTGCGCGGCGTTTCGTTGCAGGAACTTTTGTAATCCCCAAACCCTCATGCCCTGTTCCAGAGAAGAACTCGAAAATCGGGAGCGGCAAACGCTCGCCTCCTACGCTCAGATGAGCGGAGAAACGCGCGGCCGTGTTCACCCCGATTCCCCAGCCCCCATGCGGACGCAATACCAACGCGACCGCGATCGGGTGATTCATTCGCGCGCCTTCCGTCGGCTGGAATATAAAACACAGGTGTTCCTCAACGGCACCGGCGATCACTTGCGCACTCGCTTGACTCACACGATGGAAGTCGCAGCCATCTCGCGCGGCATCGCGAGGGCCTTGCGCTTGAATGAAGATCTGGCCGAAACCATCGCGCTGGCCCATGACCTGGGCCATTCACCGTTCGGTCATCGCGGCGAAACGGTGTTGAACAAATTGATGCGCGGACATGGCGGATTTGAGCATAACAAACAAAGCCTGCGCATCGTGGAAGAACTGGAAAATAAATATCCCGGATATCGCGGATTGAATCTGACCTGGGAAGTGCGCGAGGGACTGATGAAGCATCAGGATTTGAGCAAACTTACCGGCACTGGTTTCAAGGTGAAATCACCTTCGCTCGAAGCGCAATTGGCCGATTTGGGAGATGAACTGACCTATTGCAGCCATGATCTGGACGACGGATTGGATTGCGGATTATTGTCGGAAAAAAAATTGAAGTCGGACGTGAAACTTTTTGCCGAAGCATCCAAAACGGTAAAAAAGAACTACGGAGTTTTGCCCGATGAAACACGGCTTTATTGCATCATCCGCGCGATCATTGACCGGCAGGTGCGCGATGTGGTGGAGACGACCGAGGAAGCGATCCTCGCTTCCGGAGTATCCACGGCGGACGAAGTGCGGCAACTGGCGCGGCCCCTGGTGCAATACAGTCCCGAGCGGCGCGCCATGAAAACCGAATTGCGCAAATATCTTTACGCCAACCTTTATTCCAACCCGGAAGTCCATGGTCCGAACACGCGCGCCGTGCAAATGCTGGAAGATTTGTTCAAGTATTACGTGAAAAATCGAAAGGAAATCGGCGCCGCCTCGCAAATGCGCGCCCGTAAAACCGGCTGGCACCGCGCCATCTGCGATTACATCGCCGGCATGACCGACCGCTACGCCATGCAGGAGCATCTGCGGCTGTTTCCGACGGTGAAGGAGTAATCCTCGCCCGGGATTCAATTTGGTGAAAGGTGGGGCGAGTCGTACTCGCGAGCCGGGGTGGCTTCTGGGATAAACTAACTACCTCCGCAAAATTGTACCACCATGTCTGGATTTTTGTTAATTGCACAAACGGCGGTTCTTATTACATTGAAGGCTTAATGATGACTGGTAATCCTGAATCCAAAGAAAATGCGCCGGTGGCGGCACCGTCCGATTTTATTCGCGATATTGTCGCCGGACATTTGGCGGAAAAAAAATATCCGCAAATCCATACCCGCTTTCCGCCAGAGCCGAATGGGTATCTCCATATCGGCCATGCCAAATCCATTTGTTTGAATTTCGGCATCGCCCGGGAGTTTGGCGGGATTTGCAATCTGCGCATGGACGACACCAATCCCACGAAGGAAGAAGTCGAGTATGTTGACTCGATCATCGCGGATGTGAAGTGGTTGATCGGCGGATGGGCGGATCAGCAGCTGGGATTTAAATCCGGCGGCAAATCGTTGGAACCCTTTTACGCTTCGGATTATTTCGACCAGATCTACGAATATGCGGTCGCTTTGATCAACAAGGGCAAGGCTTATATCTGCGATCTAACGCCTGAACAAACGGATGAATATCGCGGCGCACCGGATCATCCCGGTAAGGACAGCCCATTTCGCAATCGGCGTATTTCAGAGAATTTGGATTTATTTGCGCGGATGAAAGCGGGCGAGTTTCCTCACGGGGCCAGGACATTGCGGGCGAAGATTGACATGTCGTCGCCGAACGTTTGGTTGCGCGACCCGATCCTCTACCGGATTCGTCATGCGGAACATCATCACACTGGAAACAAATGGTGCATTTATCCGATGTATGATTTTGCCCATTGCATCAGCGATTATATCGAAGGCATCACGCACAGTATTTGCACTTTGGAATTTGAAGTGCATCGTCCGTTGTATGATTGGATCCTGGGCAATCTGGAACTGCCCCGCCCCCTGCCCCATCAATATGAATTTGCGCGGTTAAGCCTCGGCTACACCGTGATGAGCAAGCGTAAGCTCCTGCAATTGGTCACGGAGAAAATTGTCACCGGCTGGGATGATCCGCGGATGCCGACCATCAGCGGTCTGCGCCGGCGCGGGGTGACCCCGGAAGCGTTGCGCCACTTTGCGTATAACATCGGCATCACGAAATACAACGGCCTGACCGATGTAGCGGTGTTGGAACATGCCATCCGCGAGGATTTGAACAAACGGGCATTGCGCCGTTTGGCCGTCCTGCGCCCGATCAAAGTGGTCATCACCAATTTCCCAGAAGGTAAAATTGAGGAACTGGAAGCGGTGAATAATCCGGAGGACCCAAATGCGGGCAAGCGAAAAATCCCGTTCACCCGCGAACTCTATATCGAGCAGGATGATTTCATGGAAGTGCCGCCGCCGAAATATTTCCGGCTTCGCCCCGGCGGCGAGGTGCGGTTGAAATACGCTTACATCATCAAGTGCGATGAAGTGGTGAAGAACGCATCCGGCGAAATCACAGAGCTCCGCTGCACGGCGGATCTGGACAGTAAAACCGGCGGAGCAACCTCCGCCCGCAAGGTCAAGGGGACGATTCACTGGGTCAGCGCCACACAAGCCGTGGATGCCGAAGTGCGGTTGTATGACCGCTTGTTCACGGTGGAAGATCCGGATGCGAAGGGTGAATTCAAAGAGTTCCTGAACAAAAATTCATTGGAAGTGGTAAAGGCAAAGTGCGAACCAAGCCTGAAGGACGCCGCCCCTGAAACCCGCTATCAATTTGAGCGCATCGGCTATTTCACCCTCGATAAAGAAACCACCCCGGAAAAAACAGTGATTAACCGGACAATTTCCTTAAAAGACGCCTGGGCCAAAGAAGTGAAAAAAGTGTAAAGGAAAGCAAAGATTGTTCACTACCCTTGATGTGCTAGACTGTACCACTGATGAAAAATAGATTATTATGGAGCCTGCTTGCGGTATTTCTCTGTTTGAATGCTGGACGGATTTGTGCGGCTGAAACAGAAGATGTTGAGGCCAAATTAACCGATTTAGTGGCGCGGATCATGACTGACGTCAAAGCGGGAAAAAAAATGGAAAGCGATCACGCTGGGCACCTTAAAGAATTTGACGCACTGCTGGCCGGACATAAGGACGAAAAGACGGACGCCGTCGCCCATGTCCTCTATATGAAATCGAGGTTGTATGCCGAAATCTTCGGAAATGAGGATCAGGCAACGGAAATCCTCAAACACGTGCAGCGGGATTATCCAGAGACCAAATTCGGTAAAATAGCAGCACAGGAACTGTCCAAACCTGAAAGCGAGGTCAAATTGAGCAAACTGCTGGCTCAAATAATGGCGGACGCGCATGCGGGAAAGAACACCGAAGCCAGCCAGGCTGATCATATCAAAGAATTAGACGCGCTTTTCGCCCAGCATAAGAACGAAAAGACGGACGACGTCGCCCACATCCTCTACATGAAGTCCCGGGTCTATACTGAGATCTTCTCGAACGATGACAAAGCAGCGGAGATCTTGCGGCAAGTGCGGCGGGATTATCCCGACACCAAGTTTGGCAAAATGGCCGCACAGGAACTGGCCAAGCCCGAGACGGAAGTTAAATTAAGCAATCTGTTGGGACGAATCGCAACGGATGCGCGCGACGGAAAGAACACCGAGGCCAGCCAGGCTGAACATATCAGGGAGCTTGACGCGCTGTTCGCCAAGCATCAGGGCGAAAAAACTGACGACACGGCTCATATCCTTTATATAAAGTCCAAAGTGTACAGCGAGGTTTTCAAGGAATTTGACAAGGCGGCGGAAATCATGAAGCAGTTGATGCATGATTATCCGGCTACGCAGTTTGGTCAAACAGCGGCCCACGAAATTGCCGTGCTGGACAGTCAGAATAAGTGTCAACAAATTCAAGATGCCCTTGCACCGGGCACCAAATTCCCCGATTTTGACGAACTGGATCTTGCCGGCAAGCCATTGTCCATCGCCAGTCACAAGGGAAAAGTCGTGTTGTTGGATTTTTGGGCGACTTGGTGCGGCCCGTGCCGCGGAGATTTGCCCCATGTCATCCGTGCCTACGAAAAATATCACGACCAGGGTTTCGATGTGATCGGCATAAGCCTCGATGACGATCAGGAGAAATTAAGCAGTTTTCTAAAACAGAACAAAATCGCCTGGCAGCAAAATTTTGGCGGCAAGGCGTGGGACAATAAACTTGCGGTCAAATACGGCATCATGTCCATTCCCGCCACTTTTCTGATTGATGGCGAGGGAAAAATCATTGTCAAAGGGGTGCGCGGTCCGGAACTGGAAGACGCCGTGGTCAAGGCCCTCGCCAAAAAATAGAATGAGGCTGGCACAGAAGAAACGGTTTAAAGGCAATTTTATCCTGACGCTGGCCTTCCTCCTCGCCGCCACCCTCATTTTCTCCGGCTGTCAATCAGTTCGCTTTTACCGCCAAGCCGTCGCCGGACAATTCCAGATTTTTAACCACCAACGATCGGTGGCCAAGCTGCTGGCCGATCCCAAAACTCCCGAAAGTCTCAAGGTCAAACTGGCCAGGGTGCTGAAGATGCGGGAATTCGCAGACAAGGAATTAAAGCTTCCCATTAAAAATCAGTATTTGAATTACGTTGATCTTCATCGTCCGTTTGCGGTCTGGACCGTTTCTGCCGCACCGGCACTTTCGCTCCAACCGAAAACGTGGTGGTTCCCGATTGTGGGCCGGGCCAGTTATCGCGGTTATTTTTCTAGGGAGGGAGCGAAGCAATACGGCGATCTGCTGGAAAAGAAGGGATGGGATGTCAGCATCGGTGGCGTGGAGACCTATTCGACTTTGGGCTGGTTTCGCGATCCGTTGCTCAGCACGTTCATGGATGAACCGGAGGAAGAAATCGCCGACACACTTTTCCACGAATTGGCGCACCAAAAATTATTTATCGCCGGTGACACGGATTTTAATGAGACCTTCGCCACCGCCGTGGCCGAGGAAGGGGTGCGCCGCTGGTTTCTAGCCCAAGGCAAACCGGAAGTCTTTGCCAGATTTCAAACCAAGCACCAGCATGAGGTCCGGTTCGTGAAAATGGTTTTAGCCGCGCAAAAGGAACTGGGGACCGTATATGAAGACCCGACTCTTTCAACCGAAGAAAAACTGGCGCGCAAAAAAGAGATCATCGCGCGTTTGCAGAAAAACATCGCCGGACTGAAAACAGAATGGGGCGGAGACACGAGCTTTGATGGGTGGCTGAACCATCCGATCAATAATGCCCGGTTGGCCAGTGTGGCGACTTATTATGAGCTGGTGCCGGCCTTCCATGAGTTGCTGCGAACGAGTGGAGGGGACATGGTAAAATTTTATGCCGCAGTGAAAACTTTGGGCAACATGACCAAGGAAAAACGGCATCTGGAATTGCAAAAACTATCTAATTGAAAAACCGTCGGTTTCGGCTCACATTATCTTCATGCAATCTGTTTTTACAGGACCAGTTTACGTGGTGCGAGACAATATAGACACCGACCAGATCATTTCGGCGCAGTATCTGAATTTGGTGCCGACCATCCAGGAAGAATATAAAAAACTCGGCAGCTACGCGCTGGCGGGCTTGCCCGATTCGCTCTATCCCACCCGTTATGTCAAAGAGGGCCAGATGGAGAGCAATTACCCCATCGTCATTGGCGGGCGCAATTTTGGTTGCGGCAGTTCGCGGGAACACGCGCCCATCGCGCTGGGCGCGGCCAAGTGCCGCATTGTCCTGGCCGAAAGTTTTGCGCGGATTTTTTTCCGCAATTGCGTCGCGACCGGTGAGCTTTATCCCTGCGAATGTGCGGATCGGTTGTGCGATGTTTTGAAGACCGGTGATGTGGTCACGGTTGATCTGGACAAGGCCACGGTCACTGTCAAGGAAACAGGGAAAGTGTATTCCTTCAAGGCGCTCGGCGATGTGCGTCCGGTGGTGGATGCGGGCGGATTGTTCAATTACGCGCGCAAAACCGGCATGATGCCAGCTTCGACTTAACCCGGCAAAAAGCACTCGGTAAATTCCCGCACTGGCATGGTGTGCAACCGGGTGGTGTCCTGGCAAAGATCAAGGATGCCGTCCACTTGTGGCGATTTGAATTGAGTCGCCAAGTTTTCCTGCGCTTTTTTGACCAGCAGCGGGATGCCTTCGGCACGGCGGCGGCGGTGGCCGACGGGGTATTCGATTTCGATGCGTTCAGTAGATTTGCCGTCTTTGAAAAAGACCTGGATGGTGTTGGCGATGGCTCGTTTGTCGGCTTCCAGATATTCACGGGTATAACGCGGGTCTTCGCTGACCACCATTTTGGCGCGCAGGGCATCAATGCGCGGATCGGCGGCGGTTTTGTCCTCGTAATGGTCGGCTTTCAGGTTGCCGAAGATCAATCCGATCGCAGCCATGTATTGCAAGCAGTGATCGCGGTCGGCGGGGTTGTTGAGCGGGCCTTTCTTGTCAATAATACGGATGGCGGATTCGTGGGTGGTCATCTCGATCCGGTCAATTTCGTCCAGTCGGTTTTTGATTTGCGGATGAAGTTTGCAGGCGGCTTCGACGGCGGTCTGCGCGTGGAATTCCGCCGGGAAACTGATTTTGAACAGGACTTGTTCCATGACGTAACAGCCGAGTGGACGCGCGAGTTTTACTTCTTTCGATTTAAACAAGACATCCTGAAAACCCCAAGTTTTCGCGGACAGTACGGAGGGATAACCCATTTCGCCCTTTATCGCGTTGTAAGCGTGATACACGGCGCGGGAGGTGGCATCGCCGGCGGCCCAAGATTTGCGAGAGCCGGTGTTTGGCGCGTGACGATAGGTGCGCAATGCGCCGCCGTCAGCAAAGGCGTTGGAGACGGCGTTGATGATTTGGTCGCGGGTGCCGCCGAGCAAGCGGGTGGACACGGCGGTGGAAGCGATGCGGACCAAGAGAACGTGATCCAGCCCGACGCGATTGAAACTGTTTTCCAGCGCGAGGACGCCTTGGATTTCGTGGGCTTGAATCATCGCGGTCAGGATGTCTTTGACGGTGACGGGGTTTCCGCTGCGGCTCAGGAAATCGGTGACGGCCAAAATGGCTCCGAGGTTGTCGGAGGGATGGCCCCATTCGGCAGCGAGCCAGGTGTCGTTGAAATCGAGCCACCGAATGATGCAGCCGATGTTGAAGGCGGCGGCGATGGGGTCGAGAATGTATGAGGTTCCGGGGACACGAGCACCGTTGGGAACAACGGTTCCGGCGACGACTGGCCCGAGGAGTTTGGTGCAAGCGGGATAATTCAGTGCAAGAATGCCGCAACCCAAAGTGTCCAAAAGACAATAACGCGCGGTGTCATAGGCTTCGGCGCTGAACTTGGGCTCGGCGCAGACGTAATCGGCGATCTGGACGAGGAGCGGATCTGGCTCGGGGCGGACGTTGCTGATATGTGAACTCATAAAATTGGTAATAAAGTTAGGGGTGTTCGCGACGGTTGGCAATGGCAACAGGAAGAAAATTCGAAGCACGAAAATCGAAATTCGAAACAAATGGGAAAGTCAAAATTTCAATGACTTGACCTCCGTAGCGGCGGAGAGATTCTGTG
>CAIYOY010000140.1 GCA_903927905.1 uncultured Verrucomicrobiales bacterium
AGACCCGCGCTCCGTCAAAACAGCCCGCTACCGTTTCTGAATTGGTTTTGACAGGCGGAAGGAATCGCCGAAGATACCGGGATGAAACTTTTCCTGACCTCTCTTTCCCTGGCCCTGCTCACCGTCCTGCCGGCGCGGGCGATTGATGATTACCAACTTGGACCGGATTCGATGCCGCAGGAAGGGGTGCCAAAGGGGAAGGTCACGCATCACACTTGGAATGACAGTAAAATTTTTCCCGGAACCACGCGCGATTATTGGGTGTATTGCCCGGCGGAATACGATGCGGCCAAGCCGGCCCGCGTCATGGTCTTTCAAGATGGCGCCGGTTACATCGGCGAAAAGGGGAGTTATCGTGTGCCGATTGTGTTTGATAATCTGATCCATAAAAAGGAGCTGCCGGTCATCATCGGAATCTTTATCAATCCCGGCACCTGGACTTTGAACAGCGCTGAAACCCCGGATGCCCGTGGAAAAAACCGCATCTCCGAACGCAGCTTCGAATACGATTCGGTTAATGACACCTACGCGCGTTTTTTGCTGGAAGAAATTCTTCCGGCTGTGGCCAAGGATTATAATTTAAGCACCAACGCGGAGGACCGGGCGATCTGTGGCGGCAGTTCCGGGGGGATTTGTGCTTTCACCGTGGCTTGGGAACGCCCGAATGAATTCCGAAAAGTGCTCAGCACCATCGGCAGTTTTACCAATATTCGCGGCGGGTATGTTTATCCGCCACTGATCCGCAAGACGCCGAAGAAGCCGTTGCGAGTGTTTTTGCAGGACGGCTCCAATGACCTGGACAACGAGCATGGGAACTGGCCTTTGGCCAATCAGGAAATGGCGGCGGCGCTGAAGTTTGCGGGGTATGATTACAAATTTGTTTTCGGCGATGGCAAGCACAGCGGAAAACATGGCGGCTCGATTTTTCCGGAAACGGTCAAGTGGTTGTGGCGGGAAGATCCGAAGTAATTGCCGGTATTTCCGAAGCGGGCATCAGCCGGGCTTTTTTGATCAGGCGGCAGAATTCTTTTTTGGTGACGTGATGGTGCGTGCCTTCTTTGGTGGCGAGGTCGGTCATGGTTTTGTATTTCACCTCAAGTCGTTCCAAATTGACAATGCGGATGTACTCGCTGCCGTTCTGCCAGATTTGACCTTGCTGCAATTTCATGGCCCACAGTCTGCCGCAGACACACCGTGACGGCGATGGAATTTTAACTGCTTTGAGCCGTCCTAGTCGGCGGAGTTCCCCGACCGTGATAGGCGACGAGGAAGTAAACCAAAATCACGCCGCACAGCAAAGAGAGACCACCCCAAAAAACCGGCCATTGGGGGCCGGCAGAATTCGTGCAAACGGCAAACCACCAGCCGGTGCCCAGATAACCCAGCAGATTGCCCACGCCGCTGTTCAAGACGGTCAGCAGCGCTTGCGCGCGGGTGCGCCAGGTCGGATCAACGCGTTGTTCGAGGTAGATTTGGGCCAGGATCAGAACGAGCGTGTAGGAAAATCCGTGCAGAAAAATGCCCAGCAAATGCCACGATTGGGTGTTTAAGGCGCTAAAGGCAAAACGCAGAACACCAAAGGCCAGGCCAGTGGCGATGATCCATTTGATGCGCCACTTCAGGAGCAGCGCGCCGAGGCTGAACATGGCGATCATTTCTGTCACTTGACCGAGAGTCATCCAAGCGCTGGTGCGTTGCAGTCCAAGATCGCGCAGATGCGGCGGGGCGTACGGATAAAACGCCGCCAGCGGAATACAAAACAGGACGGTGGTGATAAAAACCACGCGATGATCGCGATTGCGCAGCAGGGTCAGAGCATCGAGGCCGAGGCGTTCGTGCCAGGTGAGATGTTGAGACGGCTTTGGATGGACAATGGGCAGGAAAAAAGTCAGGGCGCAAACCATCAGCCACGCGACCGCGCCGCTGTACCCGGCCAGAGTGGTGGCGTCAGCCTTCAAGAGG
The DNA here is from genome assembly GCA_903927905.1 of uncultured Verrucomicrobiales bacterium. Classification (GTDB taxonomy): domain Bacteria; phylum Verrucomicrobiota; class Verrucomicrobiia; order Limisphaerales; family Palsa-1400; genus CAIYOY01. The sequence goes on from CAIYOY010000140.1 coordinate 1,963, forward strand.
CTGACCGTCCAGCATCCAGCCATCCAGCCGAACGTGGCCATGGCGCGGATCGGGCCGAATTCTTTGCGCGCATCAGTGACCCGCGCGAAAACGATGGAAGAACTGATGCTCCAGGAGGGCGAAGAACAGAGCGCGTGAATTTGAATCAGAGCGAGGACGACCCAGGAGGCGGCGTGATATTGGATGGCGGTGCTGGCAAGGGTGATTGTGCAGGCGGTGGCGAACGAAAGACCGCGCAGCACTTTGACCGGAGAAAAGTGGCGGTCGGCCATGGCTCCGAAAATCAGGGGAGAAACGAAGGCGGCCAGCGCCGTGGCACCGAAGGCCAGAGGCCGGATGGCGTGCAGACCATGAGCGTCAAGAATATTGCTAAGCGGAACGATCCACATGCCCAATGCCGCCCCTTGCAAAAAGAAGAGCGCCACGAGTTCCACATATTCAAACATTCGGGTGACTTGCCGCACGAGGGAGAAGATACTTGGAAAAGTGAGGAGTGAAGAGTGGAAAGTGACGGTCTGGAGCGCGGGATTTATCCCGCTTCATTGTGGCTGGCCAAATGGTGTTTTCCTAGCTGGCCGATCTCTCCGATTTCACGCGAAGCGGCTTAAAAGCCGCGCTCCTATCGCCCAATCAGAAAATCAGGGCTGGGTTGCGTTCCAGAGGTTGATGACGGGGCTGTTGTGTTCGTAGCCGAGGGCGCTGACGGAAGCGGTGCTCAGGAAAAAGCGTTGCCCTTCGCAGACGGACAAACCAATCCAACGCGCCGCCAGCACACGGCCAAAATGGCCGTGAGTGAACGCGGCAATGTTTCCTTCCAATTCCCGGCATTTGGCGATGAACCGATCGGCGCGATCAGAGACTTGAGCGGGTGATTCGCCGGACGGACAGCCATCGAGAAAGATGTTCCAACCGGGACGCTTCTGGAGAATTTCGGCGGAACGCAAACCTTCGTAGTCGCCATAATCCCATTCGGCGAGATCGGATTCGATTTGGGCAATGGAACCGAACCCAGCCAGCGCGCAAGTTTGCTGCGCGCGCTGACGCGGACTGGTGAAAACGTGGCTTGGGTTGGCGGGGAGGAGCGAGGCGCCAAGGTTGCGGGCGTCTTGCGCGCCTTTTTTTGTCAAATGAATGTCGGTGCGGCCAGTGTGCTGGCCGCTGAGCGACCAGGCTGTTTCGCCATGGCGGATGAGGTAAAGCACGCGTCGGGAAGTTAAGGTTTTTTGCCTGTCGGCACAAGAGGCGTTTCCGGGCGTTTCCGGGATCGGGATTTGCCATGCGAATCTTTGCAACCGCGCCATATTTTGCCATCAACATCTCTTGGCCGCAACGACACTGTTCCGGGCGGCGAGACGCCCAACGCTACACGGCAATTGGTTTGTGCAGGAAAACCTTACAATAAAAACCTTAAACCACCTGACAGACAGAAAGCCCCGGCTTGTGCATGCTAGGTAGCGCAGTAGAGTTAGTTTTCATTGGCGCCCCGTGTGGGGCGCCTCTTTTTTTGTCCGCAGCCTATTCTTTCACTTCCATGCGTTCCACGGTGACGGAGTGGATCAAGAGATGCGCATGATCGGCCCGAATACAAAAATCGGCGCCGTCATTCAGACGATTCCGCAAACGGGCTTTGGGCAGGGAGAAAACGGCTTTTAACCAGACGGTCGGATTGCCGGCCAATTGTTTGCGTTCAACGGAAGGAGTGTTGGCACCGGCTTTGTCATTATGCTCGTCCCAACCATCGTATTCGATCCAAAAAGAGGAACGCTCGACATCATAATATTCGACCGTGACGTTGAGATTCATGGCCAGGGCTTTTTTGAAGGAAGGCGCGATTTTGAAATAAATCAAGCCATCGTCGTAGCCGTTGGGCTGAAGCAGTTCGCAATCTTTCTCGGCGATTTTTTTCTGGATGGTATCGCCGCTGCCGTCTTTCGGGTGAAATTGAGAAAGGCCGTCTTCAACTGGTTTTGGCCCTGCGACGAAGGAAATGGAAGGAGCCGTGGAGTAATCCACCGCCGGGCCTTTATTACCGCAGCCGCCGATCACGAACAGCAGGGCCAGTAGCAGGAGAGGTTGGATGTTGGATTTGAGAGACATCGACGTGGATTATTTTTTCGCCAGACGATCTTTGATTTTGCCGCGCAGGCGCAGAGCGGCTTCCTTGATTTTGCTTTCGCCCAAATGGCGATCGAGCAGATAGACGGTGTGCGGCACCGGAGTGCGGGCGATGTCTTCCGGGGTCGTGTTTTTGGAATGAATGCCCGGCGCGAGATCAATGCCCACCTTGCCGTAAAGATGATGGACAAAAGCGGAACAGAAAAAGGATTTCTCGCGGGCCAATGGATTATCTTTCCCGCGCAAGCCCGGACGACGCAGGGCGAGCAAGGTGCCAAACAGTTCGCGCAGGGAATACTGCGTGCTGTCGGCCATCATTTCCAGGCCGTGCGAGATGAGCAGCTTCACCGTTTCTTCGGGCAGGCCCAAATCCATGATGGCGAAGGAGGCGTAATAATCTTCGTTGTAATATTTGGTGATGCGATTTTCCTGCACGCCCAGGCGGATATGTTTGCGGGCGGCGGCGAGGTCGGATTCGATGACCCATTGATGGCCATCGCAACGCTGCTCGCTGAAGATCAGGGCATGAGACCAATTGCTCCATTTACCCTCGGCATCCACATGCCGTTCCGCGCGGCGAATGGCGCGGTCCACCAGCGTGGCCCCGCCGACGAGGCCGATGCGACCCGGTCGGGCATAGAGTTTGAGGAACTCTTCGTTCGACATCTCAGGGGCGGTGATGACCTTGTTCACTAGGGGAAATTACCCCGCACTAAATCGCAGGCAAGTGAAAAGCGTCGCTACAACGGGGCCACTTTGAACCTTGAACCTTGAACTTTGCCCTTTAAACTTCCCCCATGTTCCGGCCTTGCATTGATCTGCATGAAGGGAAAGTGAAGCAAATCGTGGGTGGATCGTTGAGCGACGATCCCTCGACGTTGCGGACGAATTTTGTCTCGGAACGACCGGCGAAGTGGTACGCGGAGTTGTATAAGAAGGATGAGCTGGTCGGTGGCCACGTCATCATGCTAGGGCAGGGGAATGAGTCGGCGGCGAAGGAAGCGCTCAAGGCTTTTCCGGGAGGATTTCATGTCGGAGGCGGGATTAATCTAAATAATACCCAAGGGTATCTGGACGCGGGCGCATCGCATGTGATCGTCACTTCCTGGGTTTTTCGCAATGGAAAATTAGATGGTGAACGTTTGCAGGCGTTGGTCGGTCTGATTGGGAAGAAGCGATTGGTGCTGGATTTGAGCTGTCGTCGGCGCGGGAATGATTATTTTGTCGTGACTGATCGCTGGCAAAAATTCACCGAACTGGCCATTTCAGAAAAGACGCTGCAAACCTTGGCGCAATCCTGCGATGAATTTTTGATCCACGCCGCCGATGTCGAAGGACTTTGCCGCGGGGTTGACCTGGAACTGGTGGAAAAACTTGGCCAATGGTCACCCATTCCCACGACTTACGCCGGTGGCGCAAAATCGTTGCAGGATTTGATTGAGGTCAATCGCGTCGGGCGAGGGAAGATTGATCTGACCATTGGTTCGGCGCTGGATATTTTTGGCGGCACGGGAGTCAAATACGAGGAAGTGGTGGCGTTTAATCGGAAAAACATATGATGAAATTTACGAAATACAGTTTGGTTTTGTTGCTGGCGATGAGTGTTGGTCTCCGGGCGGATGATACCAACGCCACGACGGCCGGCACCAACGACACTCATTCCGCCAAGAAAAACGCGCGACCTGTCGCCGCCTTGAAAAAACTTGATGCCGGCACGAATGCAGCGCCGATGGCCAAAAAAGAAAAGGAGGAGGAAAATCATTTTGCCACCATTCCAGATGCCGCGCATAAAGCGGTCTTCATCACCAACAGCGTGACCATTGCCGGGGAAAAAGTTCGCTACGTGGCCGAGACCGGCATGTTGCCGCTGCTCAAGGCGGATGGCACTTTGCGCGCGTCGGTGTTTTACATCGCCTACACGAAACAGGGCGAAACGAATGCGGCCAAGCGACCGGTGACATTTTGTTTTAACGGCGGGCCGGGATCATCTTCGGTTTGGCTGCATCTCGGCGCGCTCGGGCCGCGTCGGGTGAAGTTGAATGACGACGGCACCATGCCGCCGCCGCCGTTCGGGTTGACGGACAATGAGTTTTCCATCCTGCACGCGACGGACCTGGTGTTCATTGATCCGGTGGCCACCGGTTTCAGCCGGGCGGCGAAGGATGAAAAGAACGATCAGTTTTTTGGGCAATCGGGGGATGTGGAATCGCTCGGTGATTTTATCCGGCTCTGGACGACACGGCATGAACGCTGGCGCTCGGCCAAATATCTGTGCGGTGAAAGCTACGGTGTTTTCCGCGCGGCCGGTTTGGCGGAGCATTTGCAGGCGCGCTACGGGATGTATATGAACGGTTTGATTTTGGTTTCCGGGCTGCTTGATTTCACCACGCTGAGCGATGGTGATGCGAATGATCTGCCCTCACTGGTTTTCCTGCCGGCTTACACAGCCACAGCGCATTATCACAAAAAATTACCACCGGATTTGCAGGCGGATTTTGGCAAGGCGCGGGCCGAAGCGCGGGAATTTATCAAAGCAGAATATCCGGCGGCCTTGTTGCAAGGCGCGGGACTTTCGGCGGATGATCGGGCCAAGATCGTGGCCAAACTGGCGCGGTTGACCGGTTTGCCGGCCACGCTTATCGAGGAGAATGATTTGCGGATTGACCCGACGCTGTTTCGGAAGATGTTATTGCACGATCAAGGAATAATCCTCGGTCGCTACGATGCGCGCATCACCGGTCGCGATGGCGATCCGGCGGCTCGTTCCCCGCACTTCGATCCGTCTTTCGCAGCGACTCTGGGGCCGTTCTCTGCCGGGATGAATGCTTATGTGCGCGAGGAATTGAAGTTCGAGGACGATTTGCCTTATGAAATCCTGACCGGCGTGCAACCTTGGAATTACGACGCCCGCCACAGTTATCCGAGTGTGGCTGGCAAACTTGCCTCGGTCATGAGCGAGAATCCGTACCTCAGGATATTGGTTTTGGGCGGTGTATGCGACTTGGCCTGTCCAATTGATGGTATTCATTACAGCCTGGATCACCTGCAATTGGACATCGCCTATCGCAAAAACATCACTTACACGGAATACGATTCCGGCCACATGATGTACGTAAACAAGCCTGACTTGCAGAAAATGCAGCAGGATTTGGAGAAGTTTTTGCAGCCTTAAGAGGCGTGAACCGCGAAATACGCTAAATACGCGAAAAGAAGAACGAAGCGAAAAGCTGTTTTGTTGTTGTTTATCAAATACTTACATCGGTTGAAAGTTGGGTTTTTAATGGTTTGGGATTTAATTTTGTCAATTGACACTTAGCCGTCCAAAACTTATCCTCACCCCTCACCTAAAAGCGGTGACCATAAAGGTTTTATCCGCTAAGCAGAGAGGAAGTGAATTTTTTGACTGAAATTAGACTAAAAAAAGGCGAACCAGTAGATAAGGCCCTGCGCCGATTGAAAAAGAAAATCGATCGCGAAGGAACCTTGAAAGAAGTGCGCAATCACCGGCATTACGAAAAGCCGAGCGAAAGAAAACGCCGCAAAATGAAAGTGGCCCGTTTCTCCGCCATGTTGACCGCACGGTACGCCGATCTCTGATCCCTGGCACTCTCCACGCCGAGCGCGGTCAAAAAACGGACTGCGCTCGGCTTTTTAATTGGCATGTATTCATTTTCAACCTGTTGGCTGTCGCATCGCCACACGGACGGACGCGCCATGTTGCGCGAAATCCGGGAGCTGGGTTTTGACTGGGCCGAATTAAGCCACGGCATCCGCATCAGCCTGCTGCCTGGCATCCTTGAAGCCGTGGACGCGGGCGAGATGAAAATCTCGTCGTTGCACAATTTTTGTCCGCTGCCCATGGGCGTGATGCATGCGGCGCCAAATATTTTCCAATTCTCCTCCCCTGACGAACGGGAACGCGACCGGGCCTACCGTCATTCCATGAAGACCATCGAAACGGCGGCGCGACTAAAAGCGCCGGCGGTCGTGTTGCACATGGGTTCCATCGAAATGAAGGAATACACCGACCGATTGATCGAGATGGTGGGCGAAAAAAAACGGGAGACCAGCAAGTATGCCTCTCTCTGCGAGGACATGACGAAAAAACGGGACAAGAAAAAGGACGAATTTGTCCAGCGTTCCAGCGAGATGTTGGACCGCTTGGTGATCGAGGCCGAATTGCGCGGGCTGAAACTGGGTGTCGAAAACCGCGAGGCATTGGAAGAAATTCCGTTGGAAAGTGATTTCCCATTTTTAATGCGCGAATTTGACCGGCCCGGCGTCGGTTACTGGCATGACACCGGTCATGCGCAGATCAAGGAAAACCTCGGCTTCATCAATCACGTCATCCATCTGAACAGTCTGGCCTCCCGCTTGATCGGGATGCATGTGCATGATGTGTCCTTTCCCGGTCGCGATCATTGCGCGCCCGGTTCGGGCATGATTGATTTTGCCGCGCTTAAACCGATGATCAAACCCGACACAATCAAAGTATTTGAACTGAGTCCGCGGCTTTCGGTGGATGAAGTGAAACGCGGCATCGCCCACATCAAATCGTTGTGGGGTGACGAATAATTTATTGCTGGCATGAAACGCTTGAAAAAAATCTGGAGCGTGGGCTGGCGGGTGGGACTTTGCGTTCTATTGCTCGCCTGGATTTTTCATTCCATTTTCATGCGCGAAGGGAAAACTGCCGCTGAGAGCCAGGGGATTCATTGGGACCAGATGTCGCGCGGCGAACAATGGCACAAAGCTTGGACTGCCGGACCGCATGAGCTTTGGCGGACGGTCTGTTTGCTGAGTCCAGTGTCCATGGTCGCGGCCGTGCTTTTGAGTTTCGTGGCGTTGATGCTGGGGGTCATTCGCTGGCGGATGGTATTGGAAGTCCAGGGTTTGGGGTTGCCCTTCATGCGCGCCACGGAAATTTCCTTTGTCTCACAATTTTTCAACACGTTTCTGCTCGGCTCGACCGGCGGCGATCTGATCAAGGCCTATTACGCGGCGCGAGAAACCCATCACAAAAAAACTGAAGCAGTGACGACGGTTTTTGTGGACCGGCTGATTGGCTTGTGGTCCATGCTGCTCTTTGCAGCGGTGATGATGGTGCCGAATTTTAATTTGATCATGAAATACAAGTGGTTCTGGGCGCCGTCGCTGCTGATCCTCGCGTTGTTCGTGGTTTTGACGGCCGTGTTGTTTGTGGCGTTCTGGGGCGGGATTTCCAAGCGCTGGCCGCTGGCGCGGTCCTATTTGCGCCGGATTCCGAAAGGGGCGTTGTTGGAACAATCACTCGATTCCTGCCGGCAATTTGGGAAGCAAAAGATGTTTTTATTGCAATCAGCGCTTCTGTCCGTGGCGTTGAATGTGGTTTGGGTCTTGCAAGCCATCGTGCTGGCTGGGGGCATGGGATTAAAAGTTTCTTCGGTGGCGCTGTATCTGGTGGTGCCGATCGTGTTTTGCATTTCGGCGCTGCCGATCACCCCCAGCGGATTGGGCGTGCGCGAAAATTTATTTGTGCAGATGCTGGCCGTTTCAGAGATCGCTGTGCCCGCCCCGGCGGCCCTGTCACTTTCATTACTGGCCTACGCGGCGAGTTTATTTTGGAGTGTGGTGGGTGGTTTTGTCTATATGGGTCGCAAGGAAAAAGACCATTTGGATGAAGTGACCAAAACAGAGGGCGAGTGAGGCTTCTCCTTCCTCTCCGCATCTTATGGGGAGAGGATTGAGGCGAGTTGTTCTTTTTTTGATTCGTCCCATTTGCGTCGCAAGATTGGTGGGGCGAGTCGTACCCGCGAGCGGTCTTTCCTTTCCCCACTATATTGCCGTTATGATTTGTCCTTCATTCCCTTTCGCGTGGTTCGATTATTTCGCGGTTAAAAATCCGTGCCTATCTTTTTCAAAAATCTCTCCTCTGGCTTTTTGCTACTCGGCTTCATAGGCAAGGCATTGTACCGACGCTCATGGCTCTTAGCAGATAAGAAAGGATTTCACTATAATTACGAAACCCGCGAAGCCAGTTGGATGGAAGAAGGACAAAGACGACATTACAAATGGAAATCCGAATAGTCGTTGGATTTGGCATTCTTTCGTCATTCGGATTTACTCATTCGTCATTCTGTACTCGCCTCTCCCGCCCCAATCCAGAATCCTGTCCCCGTGCATTTGGCCCATTTAAGATTACGCGACTTCCGCAATTACGCGCGGTTGGACGCCGATTTTTCCCCGGGCTTCCATGTCCTCCTCGGCGACAATGCCCAGGGCAAAACCAATATCCTCGAAGCCATCTACCTCCTCGCCACCCTGCGCTCCTTTCGCGGCGTCAGCGGCACGCAAATGGTCCGGCACGGCCAGAAAGGTTATTTCGTCGGGGCCAAAGTCGTTGCCCAAACCGAGCACGACATCAAAGTCTATTGGTCCGCGTTGGAACGAAAGCTGACGCTCGACGGCCAGCCGGTG
>CAIYOY010000141.1 GCA_903927905.1 uncultured Verrucomicrobiales bacterium
GTCCTATGCCAGCCGGTCTTTGCAGACGGCCACCATTTGGCCAACAAGCGCGTTCCGATTCGCCAGACGGCGCGCACGGAGTGACGCGCCCTACCTACAACGCTTTTGTCCTCAAATTGTATCACTACCTGTTTTTGGAGGTTTTAAGGCCAAAAAACAGGCGCACCCTTTCAGGTGCGCCTGTTCATGCTAAACTTTACTTCTAAATCAAACCACCGCTGCCACCAGATCGCCGATCTCCTTCGTGCCATGCCCCATCTTGCCGGCGGCCAACGATTGGATCTTGGTATTGATGATCTGGATTGCGGCGTTTTCGATCGCGGCCCCGGCTTTGGCTTCGCCGAGGAAATCAAGCATCATGCCGGCGGCATTGATCGCAGCCAGCGGATTGATGACGTTCAGGCCGGTGTATTTCGGCGCGCTACCACCCATCGGCTCGAACATACTCGTGCCTTCGGGATTGATATTGCCACCGGCGGCGACGCCAAGGCCGCCTTGGATCATCGCGGCGAGGTCGGTGATGATGTCGCCGAACATATTATCGGTGACGATGACATCAAACCATTCCGGGTTCTTCACGAACCACATGCAGATTGCGTCCACGTGGGCGTAATCGGTTTTCACCGTCGGATATTTCGGCGCAAGTTCGTTGAAATTACGGAACCACAAATCCCACGCGTAAGTGAGCACATTGGTCTTGCCACACAACGTCAACTGCGCGGTTTTACCGGCGGCCGTGTCTTCAGCTTTGAGACCTTTCCACGGCTTGGCATCGCGGCGTTTCTTGGCGAGTTCGAAAGCGTATTTCAAGCAACGATCCGTCCCGCGCCGGGTGTTGATGGACTCCTGGATGGCGACTTCATGCGGCGTGCCTTTGAAAAGATTGCCACCCGCGCCCGCGTAAAGACCCTCGTTATTTTCGCGCACGACGATGAAATCGACATGCTCGGGCCCCTTGTCCTTGATCGGGCAATCCTGTGGGCGATAGAGGCGCACCGGGCGCAGATTGATGTATTGCTCCAATTCAAAACGCAGGCGCAGCAAAATGCCCTTCTCCAGAATGCCGGGCTTGACCTGCGGATGGCCGACGGCGCCGAGGTAAATGGCTTTATATTTACGCAATTCCTCAATGGCGCTGTCCGGGAGGACTTCGCCGGTTTTGAGATAGCGATCACCGCCGAAATCGTAGTGATGCCAGTTGAGTTTGAAGCCGAATTTTTGGGCTGCGGCTTCGGAAACTTTGAGGGCTTCCCGGGTAACTTCCGGGCCTGTTCCGTCGCCGCCGATGACTGCAATGTCGTAACTTTTCATGTGTGTTTAACCGCTAATTGAAGCGGGAGGGTGATGGTAATGAATTGTTGGGCGGTGACAATGGAAATGTGCGCGGAAAGCAGGCTTTCCATTGTGACGCTGGTTTGCTAGAAAGAAGCCGTGAAAACGCTCGATGATGGTTTGTTGCAGACCGCCTTGCGCAGGCTGGTGGCGGAATTTCAGCCGGAACAAATCTGGCTGTACGGTTCGCACGCCTGGGGCCAGCCGCATGACGACAGCGATGTTGACCTGTTGGTCGTCCTGCCGGACAGCGACGAAACCCCCATCCGCCGTTCCCAACGGGCGCACCGTTGTCTGCGCGGACTGCGGATGCCCAAAGATATTCTGGTGGAAACAAGGAGAGAAGTGGAACGCGTCAAAGAACTTAAAACCTCGCTGGAAAACCTGATCGTCAACCGCGGGCGCAGACTCTATGGCTGACCTAAACGCAGTCGAAGCAAAAGCCTGGATGGTTAAAGCGTGGCGTGATTTGGAAACCGCCCGCCGGTCAGGCACGGGTGAACCGCCATTTTATGACATCGCCGTGTATCATTGCCAGCAAGCGGCGGAGAAGGCGGTCAAGGCGTTCCTCGTTCATCACGGCAAGCCCTACGAGAAAACCCACGACATCGAAGTGTTGATTGATCTCGCCGGTGAAATTGATCCCAAGTTCAGCGACCTGGCCGATGCCGCCGATGCTTTGACTCCCTACGCCACCCGCTTCCGTTATCCCAACGCCACCTTCGCGGTGGAACCGCAACCCGTCGAATATGACGAAGCCCTGCAACACGCGCAGTCCGTTTACGATTTTGTTTTGTACCTACTTCCCGCAATGGCCCGTCCGTGAGCTGCCATTGGAGCGCCCCACACAACCGCCGTAGCGTCCGCTGCAACCATTCTCCAGTCCCCGCCAATCATTCTCGCGGCTCCAAAAACCATTTTAGCGGACGCATCAGCCGTTTTTGCGGCCCCTACAATCATTTTAGCGGCCGCACCAACCATTCTCGCGGCCAATAAAATCGCCAAAAACCCCTTGCAACGACCGCAGGAACCTCTATAACGGTTCCGTAGCACTCAAAAATGACTGAATAAGCACCAAAA
>CAIYOY010000142.1 GCA_903927905.1 uncultured Verrucomicrobiales bacterium
CGCTGCTGCGGGTCACAGACCCGCGCTCCGGCCCCACTGAAGTATGCTCCATTCTTCAAAGTAGCCCACTACCGGGCACCGCAGAAAATTGACAAGTGGCTGAATAACTGAATACTGAGCGAAGCCCAAATGAAACTGAACTTTAAAGCGGAACGCGTTCTGGCTGTCACCGCCCATCCGGACGATGCGGAATTACTCTGCGCCGGCACTCTTGCGCGGGTCAAAGAAGAAGGCGGCGCGATCGCCATTTGTGTCCTTTGCCAGGGCGATAAAGGGCAATCCAGCACGCCGGTGAAGAATCTGGCCGCCATGAGACGAGCCGAGATGACCAATGCCGCGCAATTGCTGGGCGCCAAACTTTTTACGGGAGAATTTTTTGACGGCGAACTGACCGACGGACCAAAGCAACGGGCCAAACTGATGGAGATTTATCGCCAGTTCAATCCGACCCTGGTGCTGGCGCATTATCCCAACGATTATCATCCCGATCATCGGGCGGCTTCCGCGCTGGCGGAGGCCGCCTCGTGGTTTTGCGCATCGCGTGGGCAGAAGACAAAAACCAAGCCGATGACGGTACCGCCCGCCGTGTGGTGGATGGACACAGTGAACATGAGCGGCTTTGATCCGGGAATTTACGTCAACATGGCGGAGCATTTTGCGATCAAACAGCGGATGTTGCTTTGTCATCACAGCCAATTGTCGCGCGGGCAGGATGGTGATTTTTCTCCGTTGGGCGAATTGATGCGTTTGCAATGCACGGCGCGTGGCGCTCAAAGCGGCGCGCCTGCGGCCGAGGCTTTCCGCGTGCATAATGTCTTCAAGCGCGCGCGCGCGTGGTAAATCGGATTATTCAGGCAGAGGCTGGTCTTTCGTTTCAGGCAGGAAATGAATCACCACCAGCCCCAATAAAAAAAGGCAACTGAGCAGCGACAAGGCCAGCCGCAAGTCCATCTGCGGCTTTAACCACCCTGAGAAAAACAGCATGGAAGCCGCCACCGTGCGGCCGACGTTGAAACAAAACGCCGTGCCGGTCGCCCGCAGGTGGGTCGGGAAAAGTTCTGGAAAATAAATCGCATACCCCGCGTGCATGCCCAAAGTCAGAAATCCAAAAATCGGCAGCAAACAGACCAGTTGCCCGTACGTTTGCGGCGCATAACAAGTGATCGGCACAATCAGAAAGGCCGCGATCTGAATCCAGAAAAAAGATCTCTTCCGGCCAAACCGCGCGCACAACGGGCCGAAAGCCAGCAACCCCAAACCGCCGCCGATCGTCTCGATAACTCCATAAGCCCATTTGGCGCGTTCCAAAGCTTCGCCTGCCGGCACGCCATTCTTGAGCAACACATACTTGGCCAGATCTTGCCCGGCAACGTTCACCGCCCAAAAGCTTCCCAACCCCACTGCCGCCAGTAACATCCCGAGAATGGCCCGCTTCCCCCAGCGCGGATCGCATAATAAATCTTTGAGGCTGCCCATCTTGCCGCCCTCATTCTTGGCCGCTTTGATCCCCGCTTGCTTCCAACTTTCCGGTTCTTTGACACTAGCCATGACCCAAGCCACCAACAGCGCCGGGACCACGCCGACCAAATAGGCATAACGCCATTGGGCTCCCACCGCCAAACCGGCAAATGTCGCGATAAAGGTTCCCAACACACTCGTCGCATGAAAAATGCCCGACGCATGAGTCCGCGCCTTGGCCGGAAAAACCTCTGCCACCAAACTCGCGGCCACTGCCCATTCGCCACCCACGCCCATCGCCACCAGAAAGCGCAACGCCGCCACCTGCCACAAGGTCGCCGCAAAATAAGTCAGTCCGGAAAAAATCGAATACATCAAAATGCTCGCAGCCATTGTCGGCTTGCGCCCCAACCGGTCGGCCATCGAACCAAACAACAAGCCGCCCGCCGTTCCGCCCAGCAGAAAAACTCCCAGAAAAATATCGCCCCACCGTTTGATGTCCGCCTCGCTTCCGGCCTTGCCCAGGATGCTTTGCAGCAATTGCGTTCGCGTGATGTTGAAAATCTGCCCCTCATAAACATCAAAAATCCATCCCGCCGAGGCGATGATGAGAATGAGCCATTGGTAACGGGTAACGCCAGCGTACCATGGGGCGGCAACCGGTTGGCCTGGACTATTTTCCGAGGATGACATTGATTGGGTTTACCACCCGAAGGTAAAAAATCCAGATTATTTTTGTTATCGAAATAATGCCCGGGTTAAAAAAAAGGCCTGCTCGATGCGACATGTATCTTTTATTGATCGCGCCGAGCAGGTTTCCCGCTTTCAGGTCAAAGTCCGGGAATTTGCGGGGAGATCACTGATGGTGATTGAGGATTCGGTACAGGCCGTACAACAACCCGGCTTCCAAAGCCAAAAAGACCACAAACGACAGCGTAGCGAGGATGGACAGGTAATAGATTTCAATTTTTTTCATAAGCCGATTTTGGGTTGATCGCGTTGGGAGCGATTTCGGTAATGTTTTCTTTAACACTTTTCACAGGTGATTGTAGTTAAGCAACTGACGTGCCAGCCATTTTATGCCTTGTGCCGGCCAAAATTCAGCTAGAGCAATGAGGGGGGGGTGAGGCTTATTGCTGGCTAGTTTTGAGGCACTGTCCAACAAAAGTGTCAAACAGTGGACAGTGGGCGGGCTCGATTTCTGGAAAATTGAACGGTGACGAGGCCTAAACTTAGTCCGAAACACCCCCACCCAAACCAATCGCCGTAACGATTGTAGAGGGTCTGAGTGCGGTTGTTTGGTTCGCGCAAGGGAATGTTGGCCAGCATGTAACCGGCGCGATAGACGCTGCCGTTGGCTTCAAAAATCTGGCGTAAACGGCCTTGGGCATCAATCCAACAGGTCAGGCCGTTATTGGTGCAGCGAACCAACGGGACGCCGTTCTCGACTGCGCGAAAAACTGCGCCAGCGGCCTGTTGCCATTGCTCGGCGCTTTCGCCGAACCAACCGTCATTGGTCAGGTTGACCAGAAAGTCGGTATCCGGATCAACATGCTCGCGGGCTTCTTGAGGAAACATGTCTTCGAAACAAATCAGCACGGAAGTTTTGGCCGCCGGTTCTTTGAGTTGAAACGGCACCGCTTCCTGGCCGGAAGTGTAACCACCGTCAATGGGGGTGAACCATTTTAAAAAGGGGAGCCATTTGATCAGTGGAATGTATTCGCCAAAGATGACCAGCCGCCGTTTGTGATAAATGCCTTCGATTTCACCCTCACGACTCACCAGAAAACTGCTGTTGTAATATTTCGACGGTTGATTCGTCACTTCTTCCATGTCGTCGCTGCTGAGAATCATCGGCACTTGGCTGTTGGTGATGAGGTTCAGGAGCATCGCCTGGAAGTCTTTGGTCAAAGCCGGGAGAGCCGATTCCGGCCAGACGAGGAGGTCGGGTTTTTGGAGAAGCGCCGGCGCGGACAGCTCAATGACTTTTTTGAGGCGTATTTCATCGCCCGCCGGATCCCAGATCACCGTTTGTGGAATGCTGGGTTGGATCAAGGCGATTTTGATTTCACGCGAGGGCGGGGGGATGCTGGTTAGTTGACTCGCGCCATATCCGGCGACTACCGCCACGATCAACATGGGCAGGGCCGCTTCTCCCCAGACGCTGCGTGATCTGGAAGGTTTTCGAACCAGCGCGACCAGGGCGATGGCCAACGAAACCGATGTCCACACAACCAGAAAGGAAACCCCATAAACGCCGGTGGCAGAAGAAATCTGGATCAACGGCAAGATTTTATATTGGGAGGCGCCGACGAAGTTCCACGGAAAACCGCTGAGAAAACGGCCACGCACTATTTCGAGCGCGACCCAGAGGACGCCGCAAACAAACGCCCATCCCAACCGCAGCCACCATGGCTGGGCGAGAAATTGATCCACGGTTGGCGTCCAGCCGTTGGTGTTGGTGCGGCCCGGACATAGTTTCCAGGAAAGCCAAACCCAAAGCGCCGGGAATAACGCGCAATACGCGCTCAAGGCCAGCCAGCCGAGCGCCGGGCCCAGGGGGATGCCGTGCCAGCTATCGGGCATCAGCAAGAGCCAGTAGAGGGAGCTCAGGAAATGCGCAAGACCGGCAATGTAACCCAATCGAAAAGCCTGTTTGTCCGTCGTGCCGCCTGCCAAAAACAACATCAACCCGGGCGCAACCCATGCGGCCCCGGCGATTCCGATCTTCGGAAAGGCCGCAGTCAACAGAAGTCCGGCCAGCACGGCGAGGCCGAACCTGGGATGGACCAGGAATTTTTTCAATGCGTTAGAGTGTCGCAAAGCGGAAAAGTTTGCCAGTGTACAGTTTTCAGTATTCATTAAACGAAGTGTGAATTCTAAAACTCCAAAAGAACTGGGTTATCGCATGCCGGCCGAATGGGAGCCTCATGCCGGGACGTGGCTGACCTGGCCGCGACCGGAGGGGATCAGCTTTCCGGACAAATATGACACTGTGCCGCCGGTTTATGCCGAGTTGATCCGCCATCTGGTGCAGGTGGAAGAGGTGAACATCAACGTCTGGAACCAGGAGAAGGAAGATTGGGTGCGCGGCCTTTTGCTCAAGGAAAAGACGCCGCTGGAACGGGTGCACTTCCATCATTTTCCCGCTTATGAACCGTGGTGCCGGGATCACGGGCCGATTTTTTTGGTGCGCGAAAATAACAAGCAACGCGAGCGGGCCGTGGTGGACTGGGCGTACAATGCCTGGGGCGGGAAATATCCGCCGTTCGATCTGGATGATGCCGTGCCGCAGCATGTGGCGCGACTGCGCCAGTTGCCTTTGTTTTCTCCGGGGATCGTGATGGAGGGCGGCTCCATTGAAGTCAATGGCTGCGGCACGGTGTTGACGACCACCGCTTGTCTGCTGAATCCGAATCGCAATCCGCATCTAAACAAAACCGAGATTGAAAAATATTTGTGCGATTATTTGGGCGCGAATCAGGTGCTCTGGCTGGGGGAGGGGATTGTCGGCGATGACACGGATGGGCATATTGATGATTTGACACGATTTATCAATCCCACGACGCTCGTCACGGTGGTGGAGGAAGATCCGGCGGATGAGAACTACGGTATCTTGCAGGAGAATCTGCAAAAATTGCAGCGGTTCAAAAATCCCGAGGGCCAGCCATTCCGGGTGGTGACGCTGCCGATGCCGGGGGTCATTGAATATGACGGCCAACGTTTGCCCGCCAGTTATGCGAATTTTTACATCGCGAATAAAATCGTATTGGTGCCCACGTATCGGCACAAGAACGACAGCGTGGCGTTGGATGTTTTACAGAAAGAATTTACGGGCCATCGCGTTATCGGAGTGGATTCAACGGAGTTGATTTGGGGCCTGGGTTCGTTCCATTGCATCACGCAACAGGAGCCGTCGAATTTATGAGTGCGAAAAAAAAGAAAATCTGGTTTCCGGCGAAGAAATACGGTTATGGCTGGGGGCCGCCCAACTGCTGGCAAGGTTGGGTGGTGATGGTGTTCTTTGTCGTGGCGTTAGGCTGCGGCGTTTTTCTGATGCCAAAACATCCGGTGCTTTTCTTCGTGCAAACCATCATTCTAGCCGCCGCCTTGATCACGATCTGTTATCTCAAAGGCGAGAAGCCCGGCTGGCATTGGGGCGACAAAGATTGAAGCGGGATTTTCTTTTGAGGCTGGCGCTATAAAAAATGAAATCGGAATCCAAGTCCAAACGCCTGACAACTCCCGTTAAAGTTTCCGGGCGCAAACGGCTGGTTTTCCGCTGTCTGTTGGTATTTATCGGATTGGTCGCGGGGCTGATTCTGGCGGAAATTTCCATTCGTATATTTGACATAAAACCCCAAAGCTTGCACGGCAAGACTTACCTGCGGGCGCAAGCCGATGCCGCCACCTTTTATGAATGTTATTCGTCGAATCCCAACGGTGAGTTTCAGCCGCTGCCAGATACCAGCCTAGGCGAATGGAAGTTGACCACTTCCGGTTTGCCGCCAACTGAGCTGGCGCTGTCGGCTCTTAAGCAAACCCCTTGGTGCATTCAAGATCAGCGGTCTGACCAGGGTTTGCGGGACCGGCATTACAGCGCCCGTCCGCCGCCCGGGAAGATCCGAATGGCCATGGTCGGGGACTCTTTTGTGCGCGGGGAGGGAGTTGCGGTGGAGCGGAGCTTGCCCAAGCAACTGGAGGCGTTGCTTGGCCCGGACAAATATGAGGTGCTTAATGTTGGGTTCGTCTCTTATGCCACGGAGGAGGAAACCAAAATGATCCAGGAAATTTCCGCGAAATGGAAAGTGGATCATTTTTTATTGGTTTTCATTCCCAACGATGTTCGTTTAACCACCGCGTTGCTGGATCGGCAGGAATATATCAATGATCTGATCAACATTCGCGACGAACAGTTGGGCGAGCATAATAATAAACGGTGGTATTACCACGGCTCCCGTGTCGCTCAGTTGATTGGGTCTGTTTTTGAAATGCGCCAAATCACCCGGGAGACCGCCCAATGGTACCTCGACTCCTATGATCCAGCGATCAATGCAAAAGGACTTGGTCTGATGGCCGAAAATTTTCATACTCTCGCTACACTTCCGGGGTGCCGGGTCGCGGTGGTCCTGTACCCATTTCTTTTCGAGCTGGAGCAGGGTTATCCGCTGGCCCCGATTCACGCCCGGGTCAAAAAAATGGCGGAGGAAGCGGGGCTTCCGGTGCTGGATCTGGCGCCGGCTTTCATTGGGAACAAAACCAGTTCTTTGCAAGTCCACCCGTCCGACCATCATCCGAACAGTCGCGCTCATGCCATTGCGGCCCAGGCCATCAACGAATGGCTCAGGAAAGATTTGCCGGAATTTCTCGACCCGTCTGCTGCGGGCCAGGCGCCAGCCAAGACTGGACATTGATCTTCGGCAAATGGCCCGTTGGGAGAAAGCTCACTCAGGCTTTTCTCTGTTCCGGTTGGTCGCGCTATTATTCTGCGTGAGAAATTGGTCAATGGCTTCGGTGGCAAGTTGATGGGCGTATTCGTTGGGGTGGGCGTCGAAGTGATTGACAGTCAGCTTTCCGGCGGGCAGGTCTTTATAAACGGAGAGCAGATCGAGGTGCGGCACTTTTTCCTTGCGCCAAAAATCGTTCAATTGTTGATGGATGCCGGCGTAGGGATAGTTCGGCCCGATGGCATTGAGGAAGGGAAAAGTCACGACCAGGAGCTGGCCGCCGTTGGACTCGACCAATTGGTGTAACGCATGTAATTGCTGTTTTTGCCGTTCCCAGACGGCGCCCTGGTAGCCTTCGCCGATGAAGGCGAAGTAATTTTTGGCGTACGGGTTGCGCATGATTTTCCAGCGATAATAAAAGGTGTTGAGGAAGTAGCTGTTCTGCACCAGCCACCCAGTCTTCCGCGATTCGGCCTTGATCAGCTTCCCCGCCGCCACCCATTCGGGCAAAAGATCGCTGACATCGTTCAAGCAGTAAACGAGGACGACGCGGTCCGCTTGGTAGTGGTGGCCGATGAATCCGTTCAAGATGGCCAACTCGGAATCGGTATCGAGGCCCAATTCTGCCAGCATGTGGATTTCCTGTTCGGGATGGCGGGCGCGGATATGATTGACAAACCGGTCGCCCACTTTTTTGATCCCTTGACCGGCGGTAAAGGAATCGCCCAGAAAGGTGATGCGCCGTTTTCCCGGCGTGATGGACATGGCATAATCCACATCGTCCCGGACGCCGATGGCGTTATTATCCCAATAGCGATAGAACCAGCGCTGGCTGTTGCGGGTGTAGTTGATGGAATCAGTCGTATCATGAAAAAAACGGAAATAAACCTCGCCCACGAGCAAAACCAGGGAGATGAGAAACGCCGAAACAAGAAGATTGCCAACGACCAGAGCCACTCGGCCGGTGCGTGCGGCGGCTGAACGTCTCTTGAAATGCCGCCGCGCCAGCCAGTATAAAACGATACCTAAAACCACCGGGAGAGCCGCGAAAATTGTCAGGACAATATTTTCTCCCATAGTTCAAAAGAGAGTGTACACGAATGGAGCCAACCCGGTTCCAGCCAGGAAAACCAGCAAGCCCAACAACAGGAGTAAAATGATGATGGGAAGCAGCCACCATTTCTTGTTCACTTTCAGGAACCCCCAGAATTCGGCCAGGATTCCCTGCCGATCCGATTCTTGCGCGGCTTTTTCAAATTCATTCGGCTCGGGATTCATAGGTCAATATTGGCGAAAATAACGACGCAGGTCCGTGGGTGTTTCTTTCGCTTTCCAGTAGCTGGAAACTCCGGCCGACTTGAATCGGCTCACCCGATCGCGTCCACGGAGCCGGAACAACAAGGCCACCGGAGTGATGACGCCATAAAACATCAGGGCCAGTGCGATCTGCGAGACGACCCAACCGATGGGGAACGCCAGCAGCATCCAGACCACAAACACTTGGCGAAAAATTGTTGGCAGCAACCAGCTTAATAAAATTCCGACCATGGCTGTGACCGCGAGCCAGAGTGCGGCGGTTGATTGACCGGGCCGACTAAATTTATAAACGCTCAAGCCCAGAAAAAAAACCAGCCACCCCCAGGTGAATTGCCGCAACATTCTAGCGTCGGGTTTCAATAAATGTTTGGGTAAGTTCATAACAGTTAATTTAATCGGGCTTGAACTGCGCTACATATTTTGCCTGTTCCTGGGCGCTCATGGAATGTTTAATTTCCGTTTTGCACAGGATGAAATCTTCCATGACCAGCACATCCATGTCGGTGGCGAGGAAGCAGCGATACGCGTCCTCGGGGGTGCCGACGATCGGTTCGCCGCGGACGTTGAAGCTGGTATTGACCAGCATGGGGCAGCCGGTTTTTTGCTCAAAGGTCTTGAGCAGTCGGTAGAATCGGTCGTGCCGCAATTCATCCACCGTTTGCACTCGGGCGCTGTAATCCACATGGGTCACGGCCGGAATGTCGGAGCGCACAACACCGACGCGCTGGCGGAGGTCGAGATTCGTGGCCATGGTTTTGGCATCCTCAGAGCTCAGCGGAGTCCGATGTTTTTCCAGGACCGGAGCTGTCAGCAACATATAAGGACTCTCCTGACCGGGGGACATGGAAAAATATTCGTGGGCCTTCTCCAGCAGGACGGCTGGGGCGAAGGGGCGAAAACTTTCGCGGAATTTGATCTTCAAATTCATGTTGGCCTGGGTTTTTGGATTGCGCGCATCGCCCAAGATCGAACGCGATCCCAGAGCGCGTGGGCCGAATTCCATCCGCCCCTGAAACCATCCGACGATCTGACCTTGCTCCAAAAAGGAAACGGTTTTTTCCAACAAACCTGCTTCCTGCTCAAAACGCTGATGAGGGATCGCTTTTTCGGCTAGAAATTTCGCGATGTTTTCATTCGAGAAACGCGGGCCTAAAAGGCTGCCTTGTTGTTGATCGTTTCCATTGGTCACCCGTGGTTTGTCCAGCAGTTGGTGCCAGACAAAGAGGGCGGCTCCGAGCGCTCCCCCAGCGTCACCGGCGGCGGGTTGAATCCAGATATTTTCGAAGGGGCCTTCTCGTAAAAGCCGGCCGTTAGAGCATTTCCATAAAACATGTAGCTTGCAAATGGTCGATGGGGTCAGGTAGGCTGGCGACATTATGCGCGCCATACCTGTTCCCATCCGTCAACGCATCATCCACCTCTATGATGCGGGTAAAACCACGGCTGAAA
>CAIYOY010000143.1 GCA_903927905.1 uncultured Verrucomicrobiales bacterium
CAGCACGGTCAGGGCCAGAACAATGGCGCGATGACGCAAAACGGAGAAAGCAAGATTACGAATCATTTTGGATTAAACCTTGCGGCTGGACAAACCCGCAATTTGATGAAGTTTTATTTACAGTCAGCTCTTTTCCCCTTCGAGAATGGATTCCAATAAAAGCACCCCCTCCGTCACCACCTTCTGCCCCGCGTTCAATCCATCGGTGATCTGAATCCGTCCATCCTGTTCCCAGCCGGTCTTGACACTGTGCCGCGCGTAATTGCCCGGCGATTCCTCCACAAAAACATAATGCTGATTTTCATTCAAAAATACCGCCATGGCCGAGACCTGTACTTCCGGCTTTTGCTGGGTGTTTTTTTCCAGCGTCACTTTCACCGTCACATACATTTCAGCTTTCAAAAGTTTTTCCTCGTTATTCACCACCGCCCGGACTTTGACCATCCGGGTCGTGGGATCGAGCGTGTCGCCGATCATCTCGATCCGACCTTCGAAGACTTTGCCGGGATAAGCCTGGCTGGCGACTTGCAATTTCTGTCCCGGATGCAAATGCGACATGTCTGATTCCGTGACGTCCAGTTGCAGCCACAATTTGGCCGGGTCCGAGATGATGAACAACGGATTGGCGAACTGCGGAAGGCTGGACATCATCTGATCGGGCCGCACTTCCTGGCCGGGGTTGATGTTTTTTTCCACGATGGTCCCCCCCAACGGGGCGCGCAGCGGATACATCTGGTCCACCGCCCCCTGGGCCGATCCGCCATAAAGTTTCAGCCGGGCTTCGGTCCGGTCTTTTTCCGAAAGCGCGCGCGTCCGGTCGGCTTCCGCTCCTTCCACGTCCTTCTGCGCGGCGGCGCCATGGTCAAACAATTCATGGAAGCGGGCCAAAGTTTTTTCCGCCTGCTGCAGATCCGCCTGGGCTTTCAGCGCGTCTGCCTGGGCCTGGCCGAAATCCGGCGACGCCACTTTGGCCAAAACCGCTCCCTCGGTCACTTTTTGCCCCTGTTCCACCGCGATGCTTTGCACCCGGCCGGCCACCGGCGAAAAAACGCGCACCGTGCAGTCGTCGTTCCAGATCAGCCGTCCGGTCAAATTCATTTCATCCACCGCTTGGGAACTCACTGTTTCCACCGACAAGGAGGCCATTTGCGTGGATTGCGCGGGGAAGGAAATTTTTCCCGCGTCCACTTTTGGTCCCGGCGCGGCGGCATCGGATTGTTCTTTATGACAAGCGGTCAGGCCGAGCAACAGGCCGCTCAACGTGATCGTGGCGGCCCACTTGGGGCCCGCCTTGATAAGATAATTTTTCATTATTTTTTTTCTCCTGCAATTTTCCATTCGATATTTCTGGCCGCCAGCAACGTGGCCACGGCCGTGGCTTGATCGGCCAGCGATTGCGCCGTGGCCAGCCGGATGTCGTTGTCATTCCGTTCTGCCGACAAAAGATCCAGCAGCGATGCGCCGCCTTTGCGGTAGGCGAAGGCCACCGCTTCGGTGACTTGTTTTGATTTGGGTAAAATCTCCCGGGTATAACGCGTTCGCCGCGCCGTCGCGTCGCCATAGGCGAATTCCGCCGAAGTCACGTCCGCCGCCACTTGGGCTTTTGTCTTCTGATATTGCAATTGCGCCTGTTGTCGGGCGGCTTCCGCCGATTCAATCGCCCCGTTATTTCTGTTCCACAACGGCAGCGGAAAAGAAACGCCCAGACCGATGGTGTTCGGCTGGTCCTGCGGCTCATGCTCATATTGCAACGACACCGTCGGATCAGGAACGCGCATGGCTCGGGCCAGCTTTAAATCGGCTTCCGCCTTTTTCACGGCGGCTTCTGCGGCGACCAAATCTGGCCGGACATGGACGCTGGTGTCACTGGTCTGATCGGCCAATTTTGCCAGGCCTTCCAGCGTATCACCCGCCTGCCATTGGCCGCGCGGCTGCTCTTTGCCCAATAAAATTTCCACCGCCATTCGCGCCGTGACCGCGTTGGTGGCGGCGCTGTCCGCATCCAACTCCAGGCGGCTGGCGGCGATTTCAATCTGCGCCTTGTCCGCCGCTGAAATATCTCCCGCATGAAACCTCGCTTCCGCAATCGTCGCCTCGTGCCGCAGCGACTCAGCCGACTCATGCAAAATCCGTTTGTTTTCATCCGCCTGCAATGCGGCGATGTAATTTTTCGCCACCGCCAGATCCAATGTCCGCTTCGCATCCAACAACCGCGCCCGCGCTCCATTAAAGCCTTGCGCGGCTGATTCCTTCCGGCTTCGTCGTTTGCCGCCGATCTCAAAAAGCTGATTGACCGCCACGATGGTATCGTAGTTTCGACGCCACAGATCATTCGCGCCCGGTATGCCGCTGGGATGATTGTCCACGTTTATTTTTTGCGTGGATAACGAAAGAGTCGGGTTGGGAAATTCTTTGGCCATGATTTTTTGGGCGGTGGCGGCATCCACGTCGGCTTTGGCCGCGAGCAAGTCCCAGTTTCTGGAAAAGGCCCGCTGCCTGGCTTCAACCAAGGTTAATACCTCGCCCGAGTCATCACCCATCACCTCAACCGTCGTTGCTGCCAACAAACTGCTTGCCAATAAAATGTTAAAAATGTTCCAATTACACCGTCTCATGCAAAAAACCATCCTTACTCAGTCAATTTTCGCCTGTACATACTTCAATTGGCAGGAATCTAGCTGTTATTGTGCCAATCGCCAATAAAGTACATAAGTGCCTTGTAATCAAAATAATATGATATTACTGAACATCGTTCTTTTCAACATGTGGTAAGTTAGTTACCATGTATGGCTAATCTGCAACCGGTATGAATCGTGCCCTAAAACTTCGTTTAAGCTGCTTCGCCCTGGCGATTGGCGTGCTGGCTTATTTGATTGGTTGGGCGGCTTATGCCAGTTGGCGCGAAATGGGGCGGCTCCAGTCTCAGTTTAATACCGGGCATCTGCGCAGCTTCGAAATCGCCGACCATCTTCAAGACACCATCCTGCGCCTGCACAACAGTCTGGTTCGTTATGATCTGGATCGTGATCCCAAGGAGTACGCCCAATTTGAGTCCGCCAGCACGGAATTGAACAATTGGATTGATACGCAAAAACCGGTCCTTCAATCTTCGCGTGAACGGGAATTGCTCAACCAAATTGATGCGGCCTACGATGTTTTTTTGGCGGCGGCCACGAATGGGGTTCATGCGCCCGACCCGCAAAATCGTCTGGCCCACATTGATGCGGTCCAGAAAGCGTCCTCTCCGTTGCTCGAACTCGGGTATCAACTGGCCGATGCCCATCGTGAGTCCCTGGCGGAGTCACTGGTGGCGTCGCAAAAATCCGTTTTGCTGTTGCGGTGGGTTATTTTTGGTTCCTTGCTTTTGCTTATGGGCGCTCTGGTCTGGTTCTTTGCCACGGTCTATCGGGAAATGATCATGCCCCTGCAACTTAAACTTGTTCAGAGTCACGCCATTATCGAGCGGCAGGAAAAACTGGCTTCGCTCGGCGTGCTCGCCGCCGGTGTCGCCCATGAGATCCGTAATCCCCTCACTGCTATCAAAGCCCGCCTCTTCAGCCACCAGCGTTCGCTGGACAAATCTTCCCCGCAATATCAGGACGTTCTCGTCATCGGCAACGAAATCAACCGCCTGGAAGCCATCGTCAAAGATTTCCTCCAGTTCGCCCGGCCGGCTGAGCCACAGTTGGAGGTCATGGATGCGGCGGCTGTGCTGCGCGATGTACGCGATCTGCTGGCGCCGGAATTTGAGAAGCGGGCCATCCAATTAAAGATTGGCCCCATCGCTTCGGACCGTTTTCAGGCGGACTTCCAGCAACTAAAACAAGTCCTGATCAACTTGGTGCAAAACGCCGCCGAAAGCATTCAACACGACGGGCAGATCACGCTCCGCGCCCGGACCGACACCGCCCGGCTCAACGGCCATCTCGAACCGGTCATCATTTTGGAAACGGAGGACACCGGCAAGGGCATCCCCGTCGAAGTCCAAAAACGGTTGTTCGATCCTTTCTTCAGCACCAAAGAAACCGGCACCGGCCTCGGTCTTTCCATCGCCGCCCGCATCGTGGAAAAACACGGCGGCGCATTGGAGTTCCAAACCCAGCCCAATCATGGTACCGTTTTTGGCATCGTATTGCCGGTTTTGTCAAATTAATGCTCAATCAAGCTAAAATACTTTTGATCGAAGATGATCGCAGCGCCCTTGAGGCCTTGCAGCGGGTCTTGCGCGAAGAAGGTTATCAGGTCGTCATGATGGATCGCGGCGACACCGGATTGGCCTGTGCCCAGGAACAGATCTTCGACGTCGTGGTCACCGATTTTAAACTCCCCGGTCTCAGCGGTCTGGAACTCGTCCGCCGCCTGCATGCGGTCAAGCCGCGGCTGCCCATCATTTTGATGACCGCGCACGGCACCACCGAGATCGCCATCGAAGCCACCAAGCTGGGCGCGTTTGATTACCTCCTCAAACCCTTTGAAATGGAGGAACTCCTCGACCTCATGGCCAAAGCGGTCGCCTCGAGCCGGCTCATGTCCGAACCCGTCATCCTGGGCGGCAGCCAATCCGCCCGCGAGGCCATCATCGGCAACAGCAAGGCCATGCAGGAAATTTACAAGGAAATCGGACGCGTCGCCGCCCGTCCCGTCACCGTCCTTATTCGCGGCGAAACCGGCACGGGCAAAGAACTCATCGCCCGCGCCCTGTACCAGCACAGCGATCGCGTGGCCGAACCATTTGTCGCTGTCAACTGCGCCGCCATTCCCGAAACGTTGCTCGAAAGCGAACTCTTTGGCCACGAACGCGGCGCCTTTACCGGCGCTGACACCCGCCGCATCGGACGTTTTGAACAGGCCGACAAAGGGACCATTTTCCTCGATGAAATCGGCGACCTCGCCCTCAATACCCAGGCCAAACTCCTGCGTGTTCTTCAGGAAAAAACCATCCAGCGTCTGGGTGGCAAAGAAACCATCTCGATCAACGTCCGCGTCATCGCCGCCACCCATCGCGATCTCGAATCGGCCATTCGCGAAAAATTATTCCGTGAAGACCTTTTTTACCGCCTCAACGTTGTTCAAATTCAACTTCCGCCCCTGCGCCAGCGGTCCGAAGACATCCCCAGTCTGGTCAACTATTTTCTCCGCAAGTATGCCGTCGAACTTGGCGTGGAATCCCCGGCCATTCAGCCCGAAGCCGTGGACTTCTTGCGCGACCAATCCTGGCCGGGCAACATCCGCGAATTGGAAAACGTCGTCCGCCAGGCTCTCCTGCTGGCCCGCAAATACACCATCACTCGCGACCACATCGTCCAGGTCTTCGCCAAAATAAATCGTTCCGGCGACACCGCCGAAGCTTCCATGGCGGCCTGGATTTCCGAATACCTCGTCAAAGCACGCAGTGGTCAAATGGATCGCATCCACGGAAAAATAATCGAAGCCATCGAACGCGAACTCGTGACCCAGGCCATCCAACTGGCCGAGGGCAATCAGGCCAAAGCCGCTCGCTGGCTCGGCATCTCCCGCCTGACCATGCGCGAAAAACTGACCCACTTCGGTTTGCGGGCGGATACTGGTAGTGACGAAAATTAGGGCAGCGGGTCAATTTGCAAGTGCGGCCGTCCCGGCCGCAGCGGGGTGGAGCGGAGGAGGACGTGATTCAGGTCCAAATGGCTGGCTCGGATGGAGGACTCAGGTTAATTTCCATGTCTCTGGCATCGGTCACGCTGCTGTGGCCGGGGACAGCCACACTCCTCCAGGACATCACTTTTGATCGCGCCTCCCCCAATTCGGTAGTGGGCTACTTTGAAGAATGGAGCATACTTCAGTGGGGCCGGAGCGCGGGTCTGTGACCCGCAGCAGCGTCGCCGGGCAGAAGGTGTGGAGTTATTCAAAGCCTCTTTACCATTTCA